>JAFZZT010000036.1 GCA_017615595.1 Bacteroidales bacterium | reverse complement strand
TCGGCTTCACCGGCAACTTGGGTGACAAAGTGATCCCCAACATCGTGGGAGTGGACATCGGCTGCGGTATCCTCGTGCAACCGCTCGATGTGCCGGACGCAATTGATTTCCACGCACTCAACACATTTATCCTAAAAGCCATACCGTCGGGGCGCGACTTCCGCAGCGACCAATATCAGCCGTTGCCCCAAAAGTATATGGAGGTCTATTCCGAAGCCAAAAGCATCATCCGTGAGTTGTACTGCTACCGGCTTCTCAAGGAGAGCAAGCGTTTGGACAAATCCATCGGCTCGTTGGGCGGTGGCAACCATTTCATTGAACTCGACCGCGATGAACAGGGAAAATGGTATCTGGTGATTCACACGGGAAGTCGGAACTTGGGCAAGCAGGTGGCCGACCTGTACCAAAAGGAGGCGCGGAAACTGCTTTCAGGATGGGACAAGGTGGTGGAACAGCAAAAACGAATCATTGAGGAATACAAAAGTCAGGGGAGGAGAAAGGAGATACAGGCCGTTATCGCCAAATTGCATTCCGATTTCAAGATGCAGTCCCCGCCCGTGCCGCCCGATCTCTGTTATCTGGCGGGCGATCCGCGCAATGAGTACCTGCACGACATGCGGCTTTGCCAGCGCTGGGCACGCCTCAACCGCCGGCTTATTGCCGACCTGATTACAGATTTCCTCACAGAAAACCTTTTCATAAACGGAATTGCCGACGGCGCTTTTGAAAGTGTCCACAACTATATCAGCGACGACAACCTGATCCGGAAAGGGGCCATCTCGGCCCAAGAAGGCGAGCGGTGCATTATTCCGCTCAACATGCGCGACGGCTCGCTCATCTGCATCGGCAAGGGCAACGAGGACTGGAACTGCTCCGCACCGCACGGGGCCGGGCGCGTGATGAGCCGGGCGAAGGCGTTCAAGGAACTGCGGATAGAAGATTTCAAAAGCGCAATGGAAGGCATCTATAGCGAAACCGTAACCAGCGATACCCTTGATGAAGCGCCGATGGCGTATAAATCTATGGATGAGATTCTTAACAATATTCAGGATACCGTGCGGGTGGAGAATGTCATCAAGCCGGTATTCAATTTCAAGGCTGCCGAATAGCGATTGTGAGAAATACCACTGCCGGTAACGACAACCTCTTGCGAGAGGGGAATGCTATATTAATCTAACCCCAGCCCGATAATTTGTGCAAATATAAGGAGTGTTACTTCAAATTTTATCGAAAAATCTGAAGTATTACTTCAAAATTTCATTCATAAATAATGAGTCGTGCGTGCGTTTTAGTGTGTCGTTCCTGTTGAATAGATTTCATTATCCCACAATTTTTTAAGAAAAATCTTGACCGGCCATATCTCTACATCGTTGAGCAGGCGTGGTATAGGGTCAAGAGAGACTGCTATCAGGCGACATTGGGGATGCTCCTCTTTGAAGGCTTTCAGTCCGCGCAGATGTCGTGATTGGACCTCACTGTTTGATTTGATTTCAATAGCCACTTCGGCATCGCCTAAAACCGCATCCACCTCATAATCAGAATAGGTGTGCCAATACGAGAGCGCTTCAAGCATGCGATGATAGCCCAAGTAAGCCACAATCTCTTGAATAACAAAATGTTCGAAGGCGTGGCCAAAATCCGCCGAACCAGGAGTCAGGGCTCGGCGTCCAAGCAGATAGTTGGGAATGGCGACGTCAAAAAAGTAAAAGCGTGGAGCTTGCCGTAATTTACGTTTCACCACCTTGGTAAATGCTGGAATCATATATCCGATCAGGGTCTCTTCCAAGATGGAAAAATAGCCCGCAACAGTTTTCGAGTCAACGCCGCAATCCTGCGCTATATTGCTGTAATTGACCATCTCGCCGTCAGTTAAAGCCGCAGCCTCGAGAAAGCGAGTGAATGTGGACATGTTGCGTACCAAAGCTTCTGCTTTGATTTCCTCACGCAAATATACGGCAACGTATGCCTGCAACATTTGCCAATATCGGTCGGCGTCAGCAAGATAATGTCTGGGTATCATGCCTTGGTTAACCGCCTTGATCAGATCAAAGTCGGGTATTTCAGCACTGACAAGAGGGTAAAGATTCGTCTGCATTGCTCTGCCGCCGAGCATATTGGCGCCACCACGCTTGAGCTTGCGCGCACTTGATCCGCTAAGAATGAAACGGATGCCTTTTCGCACCATAAGCCACTGCACCTCATTGAGAAGGACAGGCAACGACTGCACTTCGTCGATAATCACTAAAGTGGATGAATCGCACATCTCCAAATCCTGTCTCAGCAGTGACGGATTCCGCTGCAGGCGCTCGAAGGTGTTGTTTTCCAATAAATCGTAAAACAGGGCATTTGGAAACAAATCCAGCAGCAATGTGGTTTTGCCCGTTTGTCTTGCCCCGAAGAGGAAAGTGCTATCTAATGTAAGGGCCTTTTCGTTTAAAAGTCTTTTGAACATCATTTTAGAATTTGAGCGCAAAAATACTAAAAAATTCGGAATACAACTCCTAAAATTTCAAAAATATTCGGAACGCTCTATATTTGCCATTAGCCTTTGGCATAATCCATTAGCGTAGCCGACAGCTAATCGCCAATGGTCAACTGCCAACTGTGCTATATTCTCGCACACCTGCTCGCTATTTTTGCCGCGTTGAACAAAACATCCTACCCTATGGCAAACAACCGGCAAAAAACCAAGAAAGAGGAGGAAACCTACGCGGATATGTGGGATCTGTATCACACGCTTGCGGATCATATCGCCACACAGCTGCGGCGGTTTCTGGAGGCAACCAAACGACGTTATCCGTCTTTCCCCGGCGCATCTTTCCGCAATGAAAAAGAGTGGCAGGCAGCCCTGCGCACGATGATCCGTGCCTTCGATCTGCTTGCCGACTGCCGTTGCCCAGAACTCCGCGACCCGCATCTATCGGAAGAGGAGCAGGAAGCCCTCATCCAAGAAGGTCTGAGACTCTTCTGCCAACATTTCAAGAATTTGTGGCTGTAAAAGCTGTGCATGATTAGATTTTAAACCCAATAAAACCCAAAAACTATGATCCATTACGACGATTATGTAATTGAATGCATCGAACAGGAAATCATCCAGACCTATTACGATGGAAAAATCGATTACACCGAGCACCAAAACCTGCTGACGCTGCGCAAGGTGCTCCTCAACCGGCAGGCATTGATGCACCAGCAAGATCTGCTCCCCGACATCATCGCCTTCAACGAAGCGCTGCGGGAGGCGTTGTCGGAAATGTACGAAACCGCCCGCCGCATCTATCGCGACACGCTCTCCTGCGACTACGGCGAACATCTGGAAGTCACCGCCCGATGCTACCTCAGCGGCAACTATCCCCCGCTGCACCCCTTGCAAAACGACTCGCGTGACGAGCTGTGGTGTGCGCTCCGCGACAGCGGCTACAATCCGCTGTACGAGGACGGCGTGTCCCTCTCCACGCTGACTCTCCCCAGCGACTTCCGCGAATCGTTCGACGACTTCATCGGGATGACTTGTCCGCCGCCCAACTGGAACGAAGGACTGGACCCGGAACTCACCAAAGACCTGCACCTCATCAGCGCGTTCCACCATCTTTTCGACCACACCCACTTCGCCCTCACGGACTTCATCTTCGTCCGGGACTTCCGCACGGAAATCACCATGGAGGTGGTGACGGGGGAATGATGCAGTGCCACGTTTTGGCGCAACGGTGTGTTATCTTTGCCCCAACAATTCAAACAACCAGACAATGGACAGAACGAAACACATCATCATCCCGATAGGCTTCAACGCTGCGCAAAGCAAAGAGGGCATTATGCAACAAATGCCTTCGTCACACACATACGAATGGATGGAGAGCGCGGTTTTTGTGAGAAAGTATCTCTACAGCGCTGAAGACGGCCCCTACAACCCACCTGTGGAGGTGTGGCTCCTGGTGTGGGACTCGCCATCGAATATGGTGCGCAAACCACATCCCAATCCAAATATGAAAGGATACTCAAACATGGAGTTGCAACTTGGGGCCATCGGGGTGAATTTGGTGTGGTGCAAGGCGCATCACGCCAATATCAGGAGACATCTTATCTACATTTTACCGCCTCAACTTAATTCCAAACTGTATGACTTGCCCGACAAACATTTTCTGGGCGTGGACGACATACACGTCATTGATATGCAGGAGGATATTGCCCATACTGATGGCAACACGCCGTTGATAGACTTCTTGGAAGATATGGACCGACGAGTGGCGGAGATAATTGCTGGGCCAAAGCCCGGCTCTGACCGTCAAGACACACTTGTGATGTACAAGATTCCCGATTCCGTGACGCACATTGAAGACAGGGCTTTCGCCTCGTGCAAGAAGTTGCGCGAAGTGACGATTCCGGAAACGGTGGAGCGCATTGGGGTGAATCCATTCCTACGATGTTGCAACGTATGTGTTGTAAACCATTCGCCAAACTTCGTGGTGATGAACAATATGCTGATTGACAAGCAGACGGGCCGCTTGATATCTTATTTCGGCAACGAGATGGAGGTAGGGGTGCCAGCATTCGTGAAGGAGGTCGGAGACTGGGCTTTCGGAGGATGTGCGCAGCTGCAGAAGGTCATCCTGCCCGCCACCGTGACCCATATCGGGGAGAGCGCCTTCAAAGGTTGCCGGAAATTGCAAAGTCTCCACTTCTCCGACTCTTTGCTCAGCATTGGCGAATGGGCGTTTTATCAATGCGAATCCTTTGAGGAAATTCATATCCCCGAATCCGTCACACACATTGGTGACTGGGCCTTCTGCGGCTGCAAAAAGTTACGAAAGATACATCTCCCGGACACAACAACCCTTGGCGAGAACGTGCTCGCTGCGTGCGAGGAGCTGGAGAGATAGGTTGTGCCAAATCTTTGCATACTGGTGCGTTATTCCATTTAAATAATATACACAATCCTAGTAGTGTTAATTTATTTGTGGGAAGAAGGTATTATTTTGTAGTTTTGCAGGATTAAAAGTTAGATGTTACATAAATAACCACAAGAAGAGTGCGACCTGATCAATCGCGATAAAGTGAAGAGCTAACGAAATTATTCCTGTTAATTAACTTGCTATGTTCCAGTTTATCTCCGACACTTCCCACTACACCACCGTCCTTGACCTCGCCATGAGCGCCAAGCGCTCGCTGTGGATTGGCACCGCCGACATCAAAGACCTCTACGTGCTGCAGGGGAAAACCGAGAAACCATTCCTCGGGATATTGGCGGAACTGCTCGGAAAGGGCGTGGAGGCGCGGCTGATTCACGCTAAGGAACCGGGACCGAATTTTCGTGCCGACTTCGACCGCTACCCGCGACTGGCCAAGATGCTGGGACGGGTGCCCGGATCCGATAGTGTGATTATCCGTTTGCGAATGTTTCAACAGAACTATTGTTCTGTGCCCGAAACTTACACACCTATTTGCTATCTTTGCCGCCGATTTGAAACGTGTAACTATGACCGATTTTGCCGCCATTGATTTCGAGACCGCCAACGGACAGCGTAGCAGCGTGTGCAGCGTGGGGGTGGTAGTCGTGCGTAACGGCCTCATCACCGACACGTTCTACTCGCTCATCAAGCCCGAACCCGACTACTACGCCTGGTTCTGTCAGGAGGTACACGGTCTCACGCACGAGGACACGGACAACGCGCCGGTGTTCCCCGACGTATGGCGGCAAATCGAGCCTTTAATCGAGGGTTTGCCTTTGGTGGCGCACAACAGTCCCTTTGATGAGGGCTGTCTCAAAGCGGTGTTCCAGGTCTATCAAATGGACTATCCTGACTATCAGTTCCTTTGCACGTGCCGTGCCTCGCGGAGACGTTTCGGGCGGCGGTTGCCCAACCACCAGCTGCACACTGTGGCGGCGGCCTGCGGCTGTCCCATGACGAACCACCACCACGCCCTCGCCGACGCGGAGGCGTGTGCAAAGATTGCGTTACAATTATTGTAGAGACTTTCCCGGGAACGTCTCTACATTTCAAGAAGGTGGCCAGCATATAGAGCCCCCCCGCTCGGTAAAGGCTTTGGGCATTACGGTGGAATGTTTTAGTCGATTGAACCGGTGGAAATTTTCCACCAGTTCGTTCTTCTCACTACATCCCAAAGCAATGATATATCCTTCTGGAAATTTACCAGGATTGTTTTTCACAGATTTGTTGATGTCGCGTGTTTCCACTCCGTACAGTTCGGCCACGTCTAAATCCAAAATCACCTGCTGACCTCGCAGGGTGATCATTCTGTTTTCTACTTCTACAATATTTGTCATAGTGTGTTATTTTGATGATTAATAATATGTTTGAGTTCTGCTATCTCCTCCCGCAGTTTCTTCACCTCCTCCTCGTTCTCCCGCTTCACGGAATGCTTGAGTTTGAACATCGCGAGGTTGAGTTCGATGGAGGTCTCGCTGCTCTGGACCGGCAGCACGTCTGTCATCAGGTCCTCCACCAGCTGTCCGCCGCGCTGAAGCAATGTTTTCTGTTCCACGGAGTTCTCTTCCTGCTGTGGGATTTCCGTCATCACTCGCGACAGTTCCCTTAACTTCGCGTAGGCCTCCACGATGGCGATGGTGGTCTCCACAGCCTTTTCACTTTTTAAGATAGTGGCCAACATATAGAGTCCTTTCTCGGTAAAAGCCTGTGGCATAACCGTTGAATGCTTCTGACGGTTGAACCGGTCAAAATTTTTGACCAGTTCGTCTTTCTCTTCGCCAATCAACTCCCAGATGTAACCTGTTGGGAATTTCTCAGGGTTGTTTTTTACTGCCTGGTTGATTTCCTTGGTTTGGACCCCGTACAGTTCGGCCACGTCTGAATCCAAAATCACCTGCTGACCTCGCAGGGTGATCATTCTGTTTTCTACTTCTAAGATATTAGTCATAGTGTGTTATTTTGATGATTAATAATATGTTTGAGTTCTGCTATCTCCTCCCGCAGTTTCTTCACCTCCTCCTCGTTCTCCCGCTTCACGGAATGCTTGAGTTTGAACATTGCGAGGTTGAGTTCGATGGAGGTCTCGCTGCTCTGGACCGGCAGCACGTCTGTCATCAGGTCCTCCACCAACTGTCCGCCGCGCTGAAGCAATGTTCTCTGTTCCACGGAGTTCTCCTCCTGCTGTGGTATTTCCGTCATCACTCGCGACAGTTCCCTTAACTTCGCGTAGGCCTCCACGATGGCGATGGTGGTCTCCTCTGCTTTCGGACTCTTCAAGATGGTGGCCAGCATATAGAGCCCCCGTTCGGTAAAGGCTTTGGGTGGGTATTTTGAATGTTGTCCCCGACCCGATTTCTTTAAGGTCGAAATTTTCGACCTTAAAGCCAGGACTTCGGCTTTATCCAATTCCCAAACATACCCTTGGGGGAATTTTCCAGGATTGTTGCTGACGGCCTCATTAATGCGCTTCGTTTCCACCCCGTACAGTTCGGCCACGTCTGAATCCAAAATCACCTGCTGACCACGCAGGGTGATCATTCTGTTCTCAACTTCTAAGATATTTGTCATAGTGTGTTGTTTTGATGAATAAAAACTTTTTATTAACTGAACGACAAATATACTATAACAAAATGCTGGTGTCAAGGATTTTGGTGTTATTTTTTTGCTCTAACAATCAATAAGTTGTAAAATTATCAAAAAAAATTAATGTTTAACTGTTAATTACTGCCATTGTTTTCGCGGATTTCTTGATTTTTCAACGCAAGATCAACATTTTGATTGGTGATAGTGCTCGTTATGTGCGCCATCTCGCGTTGTGACTCGTTCCTGCACACCTATGCGCTATTTTTGCCGGTGGTTTCACACCAGCGTCCCTGCCGAAAATCGGAGTTTTTTGTAAGCCAATCAGAAAATGTACTATTTTTGCCGCATATAAATCCTAACCGCCATGCCCACCACCCTCATCACCGACACCTCCCACTACACCACCGTGCTTGACCTCGCGATGAAGGCCAAGCACTCGCTGTGGATCGGCACCGCCGACATCAAGGACCTGCACGTGCTGCAGGGCGGTACCGAGAAGCCGTTCCTCGGGGTGCTGGCGGAGTTACTCGGAAAGGGCGTGGAGGTGCGGCTGATCCACGCGAAGGAACCGGGACCGAACTTCCGTGCCGACTTCGACCGCTACCCGCGGCTCTCCAAACTACTGGAACGGGTGATGTGCCCGCGAGTGCACTTCAAGATCATCGTCATCGACCAGACCGTTTGCTATGTGGGCAGCGCGAACCTCACGGGAGCGGGCATGGGGATGAAGTCGCCCCGCCGTCGCAACTTCGAAGCCGGCATCCTCACCGACGAACCCTCCATCGTGGCCGCCGCCATCGAGGAGTTCGACAAGGTGTGGCGCGGAAGCGAGTGCGCGCAGTGCCAGCGAAGGAACGTGTGCCCGGACCCGATAGAGTGAATCAGGGAATGATGATTGTGAAATCACCGTTAGAAATACAATCTATATTGTCAATATTGATTTTTATAAAAAAATAAGGATTGTCAATATGGATTTTTTTTATTTTTGCAGCCTAATATAAAATACAAAGATATGGTGTCTAAGGAATTATTACGGCAAGTCTTATACGAGCAACGAGAACTATATCAAGATCTCGGTGTTGAAAGGAATGTAGATGTCAACTGGCCAGCATCATCTGGAATAATGGTGATTTCAGGCGTGAGACGTTGCGGAAAGTCGGTGTTGATGCAGCAAATCAGAGCCAGACAATCGGAACAGGATTATTACATGAGTTTTGACGATGACCGCCTCATTCATTTTTCCGTAGAAGATTTTCAGCTTCTATATGATGTTTTTATGGAGGATTTTGGAGTTCAACACACATTCTATCTTGATGAGCCGCAACTTATTACGGGATGGGAACGATTCGTGGAACGACTTCACAAACATGGCAACAAGGTCTATGTCACAGGAAGTAATGCATTTATGTTGAGCAAAGAGTTGGGAACACTGCTGACGGGACGCCATCTGACACAGGAACTTTATCCGATGTCCCTCTCCGAATATATGTCAATCAAAGGATTCGGCATAAAACCAAAGGACTTCTACACCACCGAAGGACGCGCAATGCTAACAAATCTACAATCGGGATTTCTGAAAGAGGGAGGATTTCCTCAATATTTGAGTACTGGAGATCCGCGTTACTTGCGAGAACTATACAACGACATCATCTTTCGCGACATCGTAGTGAGGCATAAACTGCCTTCGGAAAAGCCCATTAAGGAGGTGGCATACTTCTTGGCCAGCAACTTCACCCATAAATTCACTTATCAATCTATCGCAAAAGCCACTAAAATAAAGAGTCCCGATACAATAAATGCATACATCGGCTATTTGGAGGAGTGTTATCTGGTGGGCGTGTTAACCAAATACGACTACAAAGTTGGCGAGCAGATCAAAAGTCCTAGGAAAGCCTATTTCATTGACAATGGTTTGGTGTCGCAAGTGGGATTCACTTTTAGCGAAAATCTCGGAAAGAAACTTGAAAATGCAGTATATGTTGAATTGAGAAGACGAGAGATGGAGTCGTACTATTTTCATGATGGTAATGAGTGTGACTTTATAATCCGGAAAAATGGAATTGTCGAGCAAGCGTTGCAAGTTGCTGTTTCTCTGAAGAATCCAGAGACAAGAAAGCGGGAAGAAGAAGGCTTGCTGGCAGCCATGAAGGTGTTTGGTCTGCGTGAAGGCACCATTATCACACTGGACGAGACTGAAGAGAATGAATTTTCTGACGGAGGAGTTATACATGTGATTCCCTTCTATCGATGGTGTTTACAGTAAGCCAATCAGAAAATGTACTATTTTTGCCGCATATAAATCCTAACCGCCATGCCCACCACCCTCATCACCGACACCTCCCACTACACCACCGTCCTTGACCTTGCGATGAAGGCCAAGCGCAGTCTGTGGATCGGCACGGCTGACATCAAAGACCTGTACGTGCTGCAGGGGAAAACCGAGAAACCGTTTCTCGGGGTGCTGGCCGACTTGCTCGGCAAGGGCGTGGAGGTGCGGCTTATCCATGCGAAGGAACCGGGACCGAACTTCCGCGCCGACTTCGACCGCTACCCGCGATTGGCTAAGATGCTGGAACGGGTGATGTGCCCGAGGGTGCATTTCAAGATCATCGTTATCGACCAGACGGTCTGTTACGTGGGCAGTGCGAACCTCACGGGCGCGGGCATGGGGATGAAATCGCCCCGCTGCCCTTCTTTTTCCCCGCACATCTAACGGCGTGCGGCGTCGTATTAGGCTTCCTGTTCACTGATTCCTGTTCGCTGATTACCGGACAGGATTGGGGAATATCTTGCAGGTGTCGCAGGGGGAAGGATTGTTCGGGTCGTTCACGATGGGGACCACCTCCCGGTTCCAACGGTAGATGAGCACGAACTCGCCGTCTAGGTTGATGAACCCTTCGTAGGTCTCGCCGTTATGCACGAGCCAGGCCTTGGCAAACCCGGACGGGGAGAAATATTCGATGCCATTCCGGTTGGGCGATTTTTTCGTCACGGGGAAGTGCTGGATCAGCGTGGTGCCGTCTGTGGAAATCACTCGTTCCCGTTGCACGGTCGCCACTCCTGCCGCCGTGAAGATGGGCGCGTTGCCCTCGTCGTTCCACCAAAGATCCACCTCCGGGATGGTTTTCACGAGGTTGAAATCCTTGTCGAACACCCGGCTTTTCCCATTGAACGCTGTCTCATCCTCGGCAAAGCAATAGCCGTTGTAGAACATGGATCCTCCCGGTAGTTTTTTCACTAGATCGCCCTGGGTGTTGAAGTATTTGCGAGGGTTGTAGTTCACGACGAAATAGCCGTTGTGAACATCGCTGATGTCGTTGAAATAGGTGTCGTCATCCCAGATGGGCTCAATGGCCTTGTTGCCGTTTTTGTCGATGAAGTATAATTCGCGGTCTTCCCGTACCAAGGCGTACCCTTCGCTGAAGGAACGGCATTCGTCGTAGCGGGCGGGGATCACCACCTTGCCGTTGGCGTCAATATAACCCCATTTGCCGCCAAAACCGCTGGGGTTCAGCTGCTTGAATGCTCTCAACCCCTCGCGCAAAGGTGGAACCGTCCAGTTGGTGCGCTCAAAGCGTTCTGGACTGGAGGTCAGCGTGCCATAGACTCGCTGGCCGTTAAGGTTGATATAGACATATTCAATGCCATAACCGGAACTTTTCTTTTTCCCGATAAGCGCCACGCCGTCCACAAAATTGGTGGCGGGTCCGACATATTCCGCCGGTAGCGCCTTGGAGGTGCCGTCGCTCTTAAGCAGCCACATCGGTTTCTGGCTGTTGACCTCTTCCTTCTTGTACATCAGGACGGCGCCGCCGACCATCAGGGGTTCGCGGTAACCGGACCCCGCTTCCCATTCGAAGTCGAAAATGCGCTGGCCTTGTACGTTGTAGAAGGCATACTTGTTGTAGCGCTCCACCGACCAGATGCCATCCACAAGCCATGAGATGCTCTCACAGTCGTTGGGGAGGACGACAAAATGCGTGTTCTCGGTGATAGTCAAAGGCTTGGGCGTTTGGGCCGAGACACCTAATATGATAAGAATCCAAGCGAAAAACAATAGTGATTTTTTCATAATGAATAAGGTTTAAATGTGATATTAAGATATCTTGACTGCAAAAATACATTTTTTTTTATCTTTGCGCCTTTGAAAAAAATGGTCACTACGTCTGTGGCCTGAACGTTGAATTATACTGCTATGATCAAGAAAACCGCTTTGTTGTCAACCCTGCTGACCATCCTGCTGACCTTCACCCTTTCCGCCCAGAACCGCAGCGACACCCTTCATGTGGCCCATTACGATCTGTCGCTGACTATCATGGACTTCACCGCCCACAATGTCGAGGGCGAGGCGCAGCTGACCATCATCGCCAAGATGCCTAACGTCAATCAGGTGGCACTGGACTTGCTGGCGCTGACCACCGACTCTGTCAAGGTGAACGGCATGCCCGCCTCCTTTAACCATCAGGGTGAGCGCCTGACCATCACGGTGCCTACCATGCAGACTGGCGACACGGTCTTGGTGACGGTCTTCTACCACGGTGTGCCCACCAAGGACTCTGGATGGGGCGGTTTCTACTTCTCCGGCCAGTATGCCTACACCATGGGCGTGGCTTTCCAGAGCTTACCCCACTGTTACGGGCGCTGCTGGTTCCCCTGTATGGATGTCTTTACTGACAAGTCGAGCTATACCACCCATATCCGCACTGAACAGAACAAGATGGCCGTCTGTGGCGGCATGCTCACCGATGTGCTTACGCTCGCCGACAGCTCCAAGGTGTGGACTTGGACACTGGAAGAGCCCATCCCCACCTATCTGGCCTCTATGGCGGTGGGCGAGTACATTGCCTATCAGGACACCTTCCACGGCATGGAGGGCGATATCCCGATCCTGATCTATGCCCAGCCCACGGAATATGCCCAGGTGCCGGCCTCGTATGGTCATCTGAAGGATATCTTGCAGATGTTCGAGTACTATTTCGGTCCCTACCGCTGGCCCCGTGTCGGCTATGTGGATGTGAACTTCTCCAGCGGTGCCATGGAGCATGCCACCAACATTGCCTATCCCAAGAGCTTTGTGAACGGCACCGATACCTACGTCACGCTCTATGGTCACGAGCTCTTCCATCACTGGTTTGGCGACCTCATCACCTGCGAGCGGCCCGAGGAGATGTGGATCAACGAGGGCTTTGCCTCCTTCGCCGAGCCGCTGGTGATGGCGCTCCTCAACCCCAACGATCCTGAAACGGCCTATCTCGACTATCTCCGCGATATGCATCACTCCACGCTGAAGGATATCGTCAAGAATGACGGCGACCACTACGCGCTGGATGCGGTGCCGCAGGCGGTGACCTATGGCACGCACTCCTACGACAAGGGCGCCCTCGTCATCCAAACCCTGCGCAGCTATCTCGGCGATTCGCTCTTCTTCGGCGGCTTGCGCTCCTTGCTCGACCATTATGCTTATCAGAATGTCAACTCCGAAGAGTTCTTCAACTACCTGTCGCAGGTCACGGGCGTGAGCCTGGCCGATTTCTACGCCAACTGGGTGCACACGCCCGGCTTCCCGCAGTTCGCCATCGACTCCATCCGTCATCTTGCGGGCAATCAATATGAGGTCTTCCTGCAGCAGAAACACTGCGGTGCCAATTTCTACGGTAACTCCAACAAATTGGATCTTACCTTCGTATCTCCCAACAGAACACTCTATACTGTCCCGGACGTCCTTTTCTCCGGTCAGTATGCCACGGCTACCGTCACCATTCCTTTTGAGCCGATGTTCGGCATGGTGGACTATTACGAGAAGATGATGGACGCCACCGTCGATTACACTGCGACTGTAGGGGGCAACAGCGGACTCGTAACGTGGTCGGATGCCTATTGTGCTTTCCAGGTGGATGCCTTCGCGGATTCTGTCCTGGTGCGTGCCGAGCATCACTATGTGGGTCCGGACCAGCCCGCCGCCTTGCCGGAGGGTATCCA
Organism: Bacteroidales bacterium; assembly: GCA_017615595.1. Taxonomy (GTDB): domain Bacteria; phylum Bacteroidota; class Bacteroidia; order Bacteroidales; family WCHB1-69; genus F23-D06. The sequence goes on along the minus strand of JAFZZT010000036.1, from coordinate 89,584 downwards.
TCGGATGTCGGACAATCACTACTGGAATGTGCAGCTGGCCTATCCTGCCGGCGTGACGCCTCCGGAGGGCTATCTGCGTTTCCGTTACGAGCGGGGCAGCGCCACCTCACTGGATTACGCGTTGGTGCAGGGCTACGACCATAACAACCTCAAGGTGCTCTATCGTCCCACGACTGCTGACAGCTGGCAGATCGTGCCTGCCACGCGCACGGGCTCCCCGAATGCGGGCTTCCTGCGGGTGGATGCCTTGCGCGCTGGCCAATACTGCCTTGCCGTGGGCGATGTGGATGCTTCCGTAGCCAATCGCGAGGAACCATCCATCATCATCTATCCCAACCCTGTCCATGACCAGCTGAATGTCTGGATAGAACAGGAGGGTAAGGCGCTCAAGTGTGCCATCGTGGACAGCGCCGGCCGAACCGTCAAGACCGTGAAGCTGAAAGGCGGCAGCAACACCGTGGATGTGAGTCGCCTCCCTGCCGGTGCCTATTTCCTCCGCGTGGAATCCAATATGACGGCCACCCCGTTCGTGAAACGATAGCCATTGGCCATCAGCTATTAGCCATTAGCTGTTAGCCGTTAGCTGTGTGCTTTAAACTTCAAAAATGAATTTCCCGGTAATACCTTAGATCCTTAACTACTTATCTCCCTTCTTCAACAAATCAACAAATCAACAAATCAACAATTAAACAATTAAACACCCAAACATCCTTATGGCTGATAATTACATAGAGCGCAAAATGTCGGAACTGCACGATGGCAAGAAGAAGACCATCGTCAAGCGGGTGGGGGAGTCGTTGGACACCCTGCTGACCAAAAACCGCAGTCATCGTGGTTATGACCCCTCCGTGCCCGTGTCGGAAGAGCTGCTGAAACGTATCGTGACCGTCAATACCAAGATACCCTCCGCCTGCAACCAGCAGGTGTTGCGTTTCAGGATGGTCACGGGCGAGGATGTCGCCAAGGTGCACCCGCTGATTAAGATGGGGGCCGCGTTGCCCGAGTTGCACCTGCCCTTTGCGGGCACGGAGCCGCCCGCCTATATCGTCATCTGCTCTGCAGCCAAGGAGACCAAACTCGTGGACATGGACCTCGGCATCTCTGCGCAGAGTATGCTGCTGAAAGCTGTGGAGTTGGGCTTCAACGGACTCATCATCGGCGCTTTCGACCGCGAGAAGGTGCGGGAGGCGTTGTCGCTGCCCTGCGACCCGTTGCTAATCCTGGCCATCGGCAAGGGCGCCGAGCGCATCCGCCTGCAGGAGATCCGCGAGGGCGAGAGCCACAAATACTATCGTGAGAACGGCGTTCACATCGTCCCTAAGGTGGCGCTGGAGGATCTGATGATTTGAGAGTGAAGAAACTAAGAAGTTAGAAACTAAGGGGGTGATGTCTTCGTTCATCGTTCAACAAAAAATCCTATCTTTGCCCCCACATTTTAATCCGTTATGCATAATAAACAAGAAATCGTAGATAACTGGCTGCCTCGCTATACGGGCATGCAGCTGGAGGAGTTCGGCCGTTATATACTGCTGACCAATTTTGCCGACTATCTGAAGAACTTCGCTGACCTGATGCATGTGGAGGTCAAGGGCGCGGGGCACCCCATGCAGAGTGCCACCGCCGATGGCATCACTATCATCAACTTCACGATGGGCAGTCCCAACGCGGCGACCATCATGGACCTGCTCACCGCCATACAGCCCAAGGCGGTCCTCTTCCTGGGCAAGTGCGGGAGCCTGAAGAACAACATCGGGCTGGGCGAGCTGTTGCTGCCGATCGCAGGCATCCGCGGCGAGGGTACCTCCAACGACTACTTCCCGCCAGAGGTGCCGGCGCTGCCCGCCTTCAACCTGGAGAAAGCTATCTCCACGACCATCCGCGACTACGGCATCGACTACTGGACGGGCACGGTCTATACCACCAACCGCCGCGTGTGGGAGCACGACCAGGACTTCAAGGACTACCTGCGCCGCATCCGCGCCACCGCCGTGGATATGGAGACTGCCACGCTTTTCTCCGTGGGCTTCTATAACCGCATCCCCACCGGAGCACTTCTGTTGGTCTCCGACCAGCCGATGCTCCCTGACGGCATCAAGACGGAGAAGTCGGACAAGGCGGTGACACAAAACTACAGCCTGCGCCATCTCCAGATCGGCATCGACTCTCTTAAGCAGCTGATAAACAAGGGTATCACGGTCAAACATCTGAAATACGACTACTATGAATAGACTGCACTTCCCGCAGCTTCTGCTCGCGCTGGCCTTCCTCTTGACGGTCTGGATACTCCCGGCCCAAGAGTTAGGCATTATCCCCTCGCCGCAGCACATAGAGATGCGGACGGGCACCTATGCCTTTACGGGAGCACCTGTGGTCACCACTGTGATGCTGCCCACCTTCCCGGTCGATACCAACGCCGACCAAGGCTACATCTTGGAGGTCTTTTCCGACAAAGTGCAGATCAGCGCCATCAGCGAGGTGGGACTCTACTATGGAAACCTGAGTCTGAAGCAGATGTCTCGGTATTACACCCAGAAGGACGGCAGTGTCAAGTTGCCCTGCGTCCGTATCGTTGATTATCCCAAGCTGAAATACCGTGGCTGGATGGACGACATCAGCCGGGGACCGATTCCCAACATGACCTTCCTCAAGCAGGTCATCCGGCAGTTGGCGGAGTACAAGATGAACTTCTTCAATCTCTACACCGAGCATGTCTTCAAGCTGGACAAATACCCCGACATCGCGCCCACTGACGGGCTGACGGCTGAGGAGATCAAAGAGCTGGAGGAGTACGCCGCTCAGTTCCATATTGAGTTCTTCGGCAATCAGCAGTGCTTGGGCCATGCGGAGAAGACCCTCCGCATTCCGGCCTATCAAGAGATGGCCGACACCAAGTACAACTGGCATCCAGGAGATGAAAAAGCCCGTCAGTTCCTGAAATACGAGTTGGAGACGGTGGCCAAAGCATATCGTTCCCCCTTCTTCAATATCAACTGTGACGAGACGGAGGCGATGGGCAGTGGCAAGGCGCGTGCCTATGTTGAGAACCACGGAGGCCCCTCGCAAGTCTATGCCGACCATATCAACTGGGTCTATAGCATCCTGAAACCGCTCGGCAAAAGGGTGATGATGTGGGGCGATATCGCCGCCAAGGATCCCGACATCGTGCGTCAGTTGCCCAAGGACATGATTATGCTGGTGTGGAGCTATTCTCCCTCCGACAGCTATGTGGACATGATAGAGCCCTTCACCAAACAGGGCTTGCAGTTCATGGTGGTGCCGGGCATGAGCATGTGGGGCCATGTGTTTCCCAGCTACGACACCTATACCAAGAACATCGCCAACCTGACGCGCGATGGCTACAAGCATGGGGCTTTGGGCATGATGAACACCGCTTGGGACGACTCCGGCGAGTCGTTGTTCAACAGCACCTGGCACGGCATGGCCTGGGCCGCGGAGATGGCCTGGCGCCCCCTGGAGCAGACAGAACCCAAAGCGGCTGACAAGGAGCGCCTCCAGCGTCTGGCCGCCTTCGACAAGCGCTTCGCCAAAGAGTATCGCGTGGTGGACCAGAACTTCCGCCTGATGCGCGAGATGGAGTATAGCACCATCCCCAACATCTTCAACAGTCTGGCCCTCTATGAGCCGCTGCTCGACTTCTATCCGACCAAGGTGAGCGTGGAGAACTATCAGAAAAACAACGAAATGTGCTCTACTATCCGTCGTCGTTTGGAAGCTTATCACGAGGTGACCTTTGACTCGGTCTATGACTGCCACAACGCCATGGCACGGATCGGCTACTATGTGGCCCATCACCAGTGGGTGCTCGCCCAGCGCAATATCCTGCGGTGGCATCTCTATGAATATCTTCAGGGTAATAATGTCATTGATGAGTCTTCGCTCAAGACAGAGATCTATCAGCTGGCAGAGCATATCCACCGCGTGAAGAAGATGTATATGCAGTTGTGGGATGAAGAATGCCGCCCCTATAGCCGAAACATCGTCGAGGCGCGTTATGATGCGCTCATCCAGGAACTGAACGATCTTCCCTACAAGCCTTTCATCGAAGTAAAGCGTTCCGAAACGGGTAACACCTACGTTCAGTTGCGGACCCTTTTTGAGGATGCTCCTATCTACTACACGCTGGACGGCCGCAATCCGCAAAAAGGAGAGAACCGCTACGAGAAGCCGGTCCAGTTGCAGGAGTCTGCCACCGTCAAGGCGTTGTGCCGCAACGAGATGGGGGAGGATGTCCTGACGGAGCAGTATGTGCTGCTGCATCAAGGGTTGAACAAGATTTCCAAGCTAAATAGTGAATATGCCACTTACAAGCCCGAGTATGCGGCGGGAGGCACCCAGGCGCTCTCGGATGGTCGGTTGGGTGGCGACCGCTACAACGACGGCAACTGGCAGGGCTTCTGGGGTAATGATATCGATGTGGAGTTTGACTTTGGCAAGAAGACGGCCCTCCACTATTTCAAGACCCGCTTCTTCCAGAATGTGCAAGACTGGATAATGTCACCGAAAGAGGTGGAACTCTATGTCTCCAACGACGGCAGCAGTTACCGTCTCTTGACGACTTTGGAGGTGAAGGATGTGAACTACGACTCCGGCATCCCGACCATTTACACGGTTCAGGGCGACAATTTGAACATCAAGGCTCGCTATGTGCGGGTAGTCGTGAAAAATGGAGGCCCGCTGCCTGAGTGGCACATGTCCCGCGGCAACCAGTCCTATATTTTCTGTGATGAGATGATTTTTGATTGATGAGAGGATAATCTTTGTTAAAAAATAATGGCTATGAAAAAGATACTGGTATGGATCGTTGGCATGTTACCCTTTCTCCTCGCTGCCCAGCAGATGCTGGATTGCGGTACGGTAACGGATATTGACGGGAATGTCTATCAGACCGTCAGGATCGGCAAGCAGTGCTGGATGCGCGAGAACCTGCGGGTGACGCGCTATGCCGATGGCACGATGCTAGTGCCGACTACTGAGAACACGCTGACAGCGCATTGCTATTTCTTCCCTAACGGTGATGCTTCCTTAGTCGCTAAGTATGGGTTGCTCTATACCTGGCCCACCGCCATGCGTGACCATCTGACCTCCGAGGAGGTGCCGAGCGGTGTGCAAGGCATCTGCCCCGATGGCTGGCATCTGCCCAGTAACTACGAGTGGATGGATCTGGAAGACGCTGTCGGCTATGATGAAGCGCTGCGCTGCGGCACGGACGTTAACTATGTGGCCAAGGCGATGGCTTCCAGAGAAGGCTGGGACACCAACGTGGAGGATACGCCTCAGCCGTGCAGCATCCTGGAGGATGTAAGCGCGAACAATAAAGCGGGGATGAATGTCCTGCCCGCGGGACTCTGCTTTATGGGTTTCTATGGCTATGGAACGGAATCTGGCTTCTGGACGGCCTCGGACGGTAGCCCCGAGAGCGCACCCATACACCGTTATTATGGCGCCAACGCAACTGTGGAGATCAACTGCACACCCAAAGAGGCAGGCGCCTCGGTGCGGTGTGTGAAGGATTAGTTATCAGCCGTTAGCTATTAGCCTTTAGCTTTTAGCTTTTAACGACATAATGGCTAACAACTAATAACTAATGACCAACAGCTAATGACCAACAGCTAATGACCAACAGCTAATGACCAATAGCCAAAGACCAATAGCCAAAGACCAATAGCCAAAGACCAACAGCTAAAGACCAACAGCCAATAGCTAATAGCCAAAGTTAAAAGATCTGATTACGGATGGCAATTATACCCCATCTTCTTCAGCATCGGCTTGTGATAGTCGAGCTTGCGGAGGAAGGTGCGGTAGTCTTTGTTGTCGGGCTCGGTCCACACGCACTCCGACAGGGCGCAGAGGCGCGGCAGTAGCATATAGTCGGCCTGCTCCGGCGTGTTGATGAACTCCGTCCACAGGTTGGCTTGCGCACCCAGAATGTGGTGCTGGGCCGTCTCGTCCAAGCCGGTCGGCATGGGGTCGAAGCTGTAGGCGGTGTCCAAGGTGATGAGACCGGTCATGGCCAGCGGCTCCGTCTTGGGATCTGCCTGATAGAAGTTGAAATAGCAGTGCGAGGTCGGACTCATGATGACATCGTTGCCGTGCTTGGCGGCGATGCGGGCGGCGTCATAGCCCTGCCATCCCATGATGGTGGAGTAGATCTGCATGTCTTCGGAGACGACATCGTCCCAGATGATGGCTTTCTTGTCGAGGGTCTTGAGATAGACCTCGATCTCGTTCATCAGCCACTGCTGCAGGTTGAACTCGTCTGCCAGTCCTTTCTCCTGGATGCGGGCCTGACACTTGGGGCACACCTGCCAGTTGTCGTTGAAGGCCTCGTCACCGCCGATGTGGATGTAAGGGTAGGGGAAGAGGTCGGCGACTTCGGCGAGGACGTCCTTGTAGAAGGTCAGCACCTGGTCGTTGCCGGCGCACATGATGGCTTTGGGCGGCCAGTAGGGACCCACGGCCACGGTGTAGGGGTAGTCGTCGCAGGCGAACTGCGGGTAGGCGGCCAGGATGGCACTGCAGTGGCCCGGGATCTCAATCTCGGGGATGATGTCGATATAGCGGGCGGCGGCATAGTCGATGATGTCGCGGATCTGCTCCTTGGTGTAGAAGCCGCCGTAGGTCATGGGCTCGTCGGGTTGCACAGGATGCAGTGTGTCCCACGAGTCGCGCTCGGGACGCCAGGCGCCCACTCTCGTCAGCTCGGGATATTTGTCAATGGCAATACGCCAGCCATGGTCATCGGTCAGGTGCCAGTGGAACTTGTTGATCTTGTAGGTGGCCAGCAGGTCCAGATATTTTTTGATGTAGGCGGTGTCGAAGAAGTGACGGCTCACATCCAGATGCGTGCCGCGGTAGGAGAAACGGGGCACGTCTGTCATCTTCAGACAGGGAACCTGCAGCTCTTTGGCTTCGGCGAGCATGCTGGGGTAGGTCAGCTGGCGCAAGGTCTGGAAGGCATAGTAGAGGCCGCGCGTGGTGTTGGCCTTGGCGGTGATGCTCTTTCTGGTGATGACCAGGGTATAGCCCTCCTCGCCCAATTGCTCATCTTCTTTCTCGTTGACAGAGAAGAGGATATAGTGGCCTTTGGAGGGTTTTCCTTCACTCAGGCCAGGGGTGAAGCCGAAATGCTGTTGGAATTGGTCGCGCACATTCTTGGTGAAAGCGGCGTCATCCTGGATGTTGTCGAAGCATAACATCGTGCTCTGATCGACAGTGAAGTTGCCGCGTTTGGGCTGGTATTCGGTGGGTTCGGGGATGACGACCACAGGCTGCGGCTTCTGACAGCTGATGGCAGCCAAGGCAATTATGATGGATAAGGTGATGATCTTGATAGTTTTCATATATAGAAAATATTTGATAATCAATTAATTGTTGAGCGTCTCCGTGGCATGTTTCTTCGGTGGGAAGAGCAGCGACAGGACGATGCTGCCGACCAGGATGGTCAGGATGACGGCCAACGAGATGCCGGTGGTGATGATCTCCTTGTGGAAGATGAACGGCAGCAGCATCTTGACACCGATGAAGGTGAGCAGCAAGGCCACACCCACCTTGAGGTAGGCGAACTTGTCCATGACGCTCTCCAGCATGAAGAACAGCGACCGCAAGCCCAAGATGGCGAAGATATTGGACATGAAGACGATATAGGGGTCTTCGGTCACGGAGAAGATGGCCGGGATGGAGTCGAAGGCGAAGATGATGTCGGAGAACTCGATGACGAGCAGCACGATGAAGAGCGGAGTCACCAGCCAGCGGCCGTCCACCTTGGTGAAGAAGTTGTGGCCGTCAAAATGGTCGGTGCTGAGTTTTCGCTTGGCGAAGAACTTCACCAGCACATGGTTCTTGACATCCACCTCCTCTTTCTTGTTGCGATCTATGAACATCTTGACGCCCGAGTATATCAGGAAGCCGCCGAAGAGGAGCAGGATCCAGTGGAACCGCTGTATCAATGCGGAGGCTGTCATGATGAAGATGAGGCGCATGAAGATGGCGCCGAGGATGCCATAGAAGAGCACCCGGTGGTAGTAGGCCTTCTCCACGCCGAACGACATGAAGATCATGATCATGACGAAGATATTGTCGATGGAGAGTGTCTCCTCGATGAAGTAGCCGGTGATGTATTCCAGCGACAGGTTCTTGCGGTATTTGACGAGGTTGTCCTCGTAGGCGGCCTCGTCGGGACTGAGGTCGATATGATCGTGGTATTTGGAGGCCACTTCGATGAGCGACTGGTTGTCGTGGATGCCGTGCAGGATCTCGCCTTTGTAGCGGATGAGGAGGAAAAAGAGCAGAGCGAGGGCGACGTATATGGCGGTGGAGCGGACCGATTCCTTAAAGGTCACGACATGGTCTTTCTTGTGGAATGCACCCAGGTCAAGGGCCAGCAAACCCGCTATGAAAATGATAAAGCAGACTAAGAAAATGATCTCGTTCATTTCGTTGTAAAAATAGGCGGCAAAGATATATTTTTTATGTTAACGAGACGTGGCCTCGAACAGTTCTTTCAGTTTGTTCGCAAAAGCGGGGAAATTGCGTTCAAGGATGATGGGTTTGCCGTTCAGATCCACGAAGCAGTGGCGCGAGCGTCCCGTCATGACGAGTTCGCCTTCGGGCATCTTGCGCATGGTGTAGCGGATCGCGAGCCGCACACCGCGGAACTCCTCAACCTCCACTGCTATCTCCACATGATCGTCGAAGCGGGTGGGCGCTTTGTATTCACATTCCACGGCGATGACCGGCGAGATGATGCCGTCCTCTTCCAGTTTGCGGTATCCGAAGCCGATCTGTTCTAGAAAATCGACACGGGCCTCCTCCATCCAGCGTATGTAGTTGGAGTGGTGCGTGACCCCCATCTTGTCGGTCTCGTAGTATTTGACATGGTGTACATAGGTTTTCATATAGGACTGTTTTAAATGTTGGATTTTGAAAAACAGGCTGCAAACATACACAAAATATGTCATGGTTGGATGTTGCCATCATAATCCGCTACACTCATCTCCCTTTTACACACAAAAAAAGCCCCGCTTGCGCAGGGCTTTCGGTAGTGATAACCGTCCTCCTTATTTCTTCTTGAACAAGGAAATGACGAAGAGCAGCACCACGGCGCCGATGACAGCTACGATGAGCTCCCACAGGAGTCCACCTTTCTGGATGCCGACCAGACTCATGAGCCAGCCGCCTAAGAAGCCGCCGACAATGCCGATGATGATGTTCCAGAGGAGGCCGAAGCCGCCACCTTTCATTAATACGCCAGCCAACCAGCCAGCCACTGCTCCGAGGAGAAGATAAAGTACAATTGACATGATTATAAGGTTTTGGTTAATAAATTGGGGGCAAAATAATAGTTGTCAGTTGTCAGTTAGGAGTTAGGAGTTAGAAGTTAGAAGTTAGAAGTTAGGAGTTAGAAGTTAGGAGTTAGAAGTTAGGAGTTAGAAATTATAAGTTCAAGACTAATAGCTAATGGCTTCTACTTGAACGCATTCTCGCTCAGGCCTTTGCCGCTGAGGGCGAGGTCTTTCATGTAGCTGGGCACCTCTTTGCCGAGGTACTTGTCCACATAGATCTTAGCCAGATACTGTCCGAGCATGAAGCCGTGGCCGCGCAGACCGGTGAGCATGCCCACCTCGGGATCGACTATGTAGCGCGGCTCCATGTAGTAGCCGGCCCATACGGCGTGGAAGCCCACGGAGGCCAAGTTCGGGATCCAGTCGGCGAACACCTCGCTGCAGATCTGCAGGAACTCTTTGCTGTTGTACTTGAGGTTCTGGCGTGCCTCGAAGGCGTCGCAGTCGGGCGAAGCGCAGCCGATGATCTGGCCCGTGTGCAGGAACTGCTGGCCATACACGGCGCTGAAGCCTTTGTAGTGACGGCGGTCGATGATCATGTCCAGCGAGTCGCCCTTGACACCCAAGTTGGGCAGTCTTCTGGTGATGAAGGCCTGGTGCTTGACAGGGTAGAGCTGCGTGTCGATGCCGAGCATGTCGGTGAACTTCTCGGCGCCCCAGCCCAGCGCGTTGACGAAGTGGTTGCAGGTGAACTCCACGAACTTCTTGTCGTGGGTGCGCACGAGGGCCACGAACTTGTCACCGGCCTTGTGTACTTCGAGCAGCTCGCAGTCTTCCATCAGCGTGCCGCCCTTCTCGACGGCGAGACCGCGGATGTAGTCGATGGTGCGACCCGGCGTGGCCTGCCAGCAGTCGTTGGAGATGAGGGCGTGGCTATAGACGTTGCTGTCCATGTTCCACAGCGGGGAGATCTCGTTGCGGAAGTCTTTCTTATCGATCATGTAGGCGTCAGACCAGGCACGGGAGGCGTCCAAGGCTTTGTAGGTGGCCTCGTCGTGGACCAGGTTGACATATCTCGTCATCTTGAGGTCGATGTTGTGCACCTTCTGTATCTCCTTGAAGATCTCCAAGTTGTGGTTGGCGATATCGGAGATGTCGGGGTTGGAGAAGGCGGGTCTGCCGCCGCCGATGCAGCGCCACGAGGAGCCGTGGTCGTAGTTGATGAGCACGGGCTTCATGCCGGCCTCCGCGAAGTAGCGGAAGGCGCCGCTGCCCGCGATGCCGCCGCCGGCGATGAGCACCTCCGTCTCCTCTCTCCGTACCTCGTTGCCTGTCTGGAACATGAAGACCTCCTTGGCGTTGGGGTTATAGACATCGCCCAGACATACCTGGTTGGCCAGCGGGGCGCGCGGGGAGGAGTCGCCCACCAGCTCGATGCCGTGGGCGCGCAGGATCTGTCTGGCGCGCGACACACAACGCTTGCCACGGCATGGGCCCATGCCCATGCGCGTGATGTGCTTGAGCTCATCGACCGAGATGTACTTGCGGTCGCCGATGGCCTTGAGGATGGTGTCCAGATCGACATCCTCGCAGTGGCAGACGTAGGTCTTGCCGGTCACCTCCTGCAGAGGCTTCATCTCCAAAGGCTTCGGATAGCGCTCTTTCAGGATGAAGCCGCGGGCCGCGATGAGCTGCTCGCCGCTGATGTCGGTGGCCTTGACGCGCACCACGTCGGTCTTGTTGCTCTTCTTCAGCACCTTCTCGATGACGCCCTCACCCACGGGCTTGCCGTTGTTGTCGATGAGGAAGACGTCGGCGCCCTCCGTGACCTCGTATTCCACGGGCAGGAAGAGCACGTTCTTGTTGAGGTCGTAGCCGAAGATGGCCAGGCCCGGACAGTGGTTGACACACTGCATACAGCCGATACATTTGCTGTAATCGACAGTCGGGGTGGTGTTGGTGCTCTGCTTGGTGATGGCGCCCTGCGGACAGGAGAAGGAGCAGGGGTTGCAGGCGAAGCCGTAGAGACAGTCGAGCTGCACGAACGGCTTGGCGAACATACGCTCTTTGTCGGGCAGGTTGGGTCTCTCGAGCACTCTGACGGGGTGCTGCTGGGAGTCGATATATTGTCTGGAGATCTCCAGGTATTCGTCGTAGTTGAAGCGGATGCCGAGGTTCTGGGCCACCTCGTAGGCGGCCTGTTTGCCACGGAGCACGGCGCTGGTGCCCTCGCCGATACGGACGGCGTCGCCGCAGCCGTAGGTGTTGAGGCCGAAGACCTGCTTGCCCTTGGTGAGCAGCTGGTCGTCAGGGGTCAGACCCGTGCAGATGTTGATGATGTCGATGTCATCGATGACCTTCTCGGTGCCCGGGATGGGCTTGAAGTTCTGGCATTCGGCGATAACGGCGCCGGTGATGCCGGTGTAGTCCTCGTTGGGGATGGCCTTCAGCAGGATGTGGGAGGTCATGATGGGGATACCCAGACGGCGCACGCGGTTAGCCTGCACGGGGAAACCGCCCTCGTGGTCCATACCCTCGATGATGGCCTTGATGGTGGCGCCCGCCTGCATGCCCTGATAGGAGGTCAGGTAGCCGATGTTGCCGGCGCCGATGGTGAGCACCTTCTTGCCCAGCAGGGTGTGCTCTTGGTTCATCATCTTCTGGAAGACGGCCGCGGTATAGACGCCGGGCACGTCGTCGTTTTCAAAGACCGGCATGAAAGGCACGGCACCCGTGGCCACTACCAGATGCTCGGCATCCACGTAGTTGACCTCCTGGTTGACGATGTTCTTGATGGCGATGCGCTTGCCCTCGAGGATGTCCCACACCGTATTGTTGAGCAGGATGCCGTCGTGGTTGTCGCCCGCCAGCGTCTTGGCGATGTCGAAGCCACGCATGCCGCCGAACTTCTGCACTTTCTCGAAGAAGAAGAACTGGTGGGTCTGCATGTTGAACTGTCCGCCGATGTTGGCGTTGTTGTCGATGACCAGGTTGGGGATGCCCATGGCGTTGAGTTGTTCGCGGCAGGCCAGGCCGGCGGGACCGGCACCGATGATGGCCACCGTGGTCTTGTATATCTTCACCTCCTGTTGCGGATTGACATCCACTTGGGGCTGGTTGTCTTTGGGGATCTCACGCACCTCCTTGACATTGTCCACCAAGGTGATGCAGATACGGCGGATCTTGCCGTCCACCAGCATCTCGCAGGCGCCGCACTTGCCGATGCCGCACTCCAGGCTGCGGTTGCGGCCGTCCAAGCTGTGGCTGTGGATGGGGAATCCGGCCTGATGCAGGGCGGCGGCGATGGTCTTGCCGCGCTGTCCGCGAATCTTCTGTCCGTTATACAGAAATTCTACCGCATCCTCTTGCGGAATGTCTAAAATAGGGTGCTTTTCAATGCGATACATAGTAGTTGTTTTTTTAAGATCTAATAAGGTTTGTCTATGACGGGGATGCTTCTGCAGCCTCTTCTTTTACAAAATTAAGCCGCAAAAATAAAAAATAATTTGGTATGAAATGATGGGCGATGATGATTTTTTCCGTCTTTTGAGAGCTATTTCGTTATTAGTTTTGCAGGGATGATTCTATCCACTAAGACAGTGTCGTTGTCGATGTGAAAGATATATACCCACCGCTTGTTGTGAGACACCATGTGGCGAGCGAGAGGATGATAGCGTTGAATGTCAAGATGTGGACTTAGTGGAAATATGTCGGCTAGAATGGACAGGGACTGAATTTCGTGCAGCATGCATTGATGGTATTTCCATGCTCCCTCAATAGACATGACATTGAAAAGAAAAAGGGATAAATTCATCAAATCTTCCTCTGCAGTGTCAAGGATGATGACCTTATATCTTTTCATAAAGCCCATTCACTATGTGCCAAAGTTTCCCGAAATATTCGTCCACCGACATGCGTTCCTTTTTGCCGAATTTATCATCGGCTTCCGCTTTCAATCGGGCATAACAGGCGTCAAATTCTGCTGGTTTTTCCTCTATGGTCTCGGTTGTTGTGTTGATAACGGGGACTCCGTCTCCATGGGAGGAGGAAGGAGCGTATGTGGGGGTTGGCTCTTTTGCCTTTGGCAGGGGCTCTTCTTCAGTGTTGTACTTTTTTGTTTTCATTAGAATGTGTTTTTAAGCCGCAAAAATAAAAAATAATTTGGTATGAAATGATGGGCGATGATGAAAAAAAGCACCCTACGCCCCAACTCAAAACTTCTAACTTCCATCTTCCAACTTCTAACTTCTAACTTCTAACTCCTAACTCCTAACTACTAACTTCTAACTCTCAACTCACTCTTACGTGTTTCTTCTCGCACAGGAACATCAGTCCTCCGCGGAAGGTGAGGAAGACGATGAAGGCGCACCAGAGTCCGTGGTTTTGCCATATTGGCTGCAGGATGTAGTAGAGCAGGAAGAAGGCGGCGGTGGCGATGAACATGATGTTGCGCATGCCCTTGGAGGCGGTGGCGCCGATGTAGATGCCGTCGTAGATGAAGGCCGCGAAGCCGGTGAAGGGCACCAGCACGGTCCAGACGATATACTGCATGGCGAGGTCGATGACGGCCTTGTTGTTGGTGAGGATGCTGAGCAGCTGGCGGCCCAGCAGACCGTAGATGGCGGTGAAGATCAGGGATAGCCCGATGCCCCAGTGGAGGAGCTTGCGCACGACCTGCCGCAGGGTGTCCTCGTCACGGGCACCGATGAAGCGGCCCACCAGCGACTCGCCGGCGTAGGCGAAGCCGTCCATGATGTACGACAGCAGGGTGAAGAGCTGCAAGAGCAACGTGTTGGCCGCCAGGATCTCGTCGCCCATGTCGGCGGAGATGTACGGGATGAAGGTGAAGACGGCGATGAGGCAGAGGGAGCGGAGGAAGATGTCGGCGTTGACCTTGAAGAAGCGGATCATCTTGTGCCACTGGATGCTCTCGCGCAGGCGTATGTGCTCGCGCAGATGGCCGTACTGGAGAAACCAGATGATGACGGCGGCGGTGAGGCCGCTGTACTGCGCGATGACGGTGCCCCAGGCGATGCCCTCGATGCCGTAGTGGAACACGAAGACAAAGACCAGGCTGCAGATGATGTTGACGATGTTGAGGGCGATGGCGATCCACATGGGCGTCTTGGCGTTCTGCATCCCGATGAACCAGCCCTTGAGGACGTACAGTCCCAGGTTGGCGGGCGCCGCCCAGATGCGGATGAAGAAGTAGGTGAGCGCCATCTCGATGGTCTCGGGACTGCTGTGGATCCAGCGTTTGCAGAGGAGTCCGATGGGATACTGCAGCAGCAGGAGCGTGGCGGCCACCGCGCCGGCGATGACGAGTCCCTGCAGCAGCACGTTGAGGTACTCCTGGCGGTCCTCCGCGCCGTAAGCCTGGGCGGTGAGACCGCTGGTGCCCATCCGCAGGAAGCCGAAGTTCCAGTATATGAGGTTGAAGATCATCGTGCCCAAGGCGATGGCCGCGATACCGCGCGCGTCACCGATGTGGCCGATGATGGCCACGTCCACCATGCCCAGCAAGGGCACCGTGATGTTCGTGATGATGCTGGGAATCGCTAAACGCAGGATCTCCTTGTCGAGATTCATAGGCTAGTACTCGCGGATGAATGGGTTGACATACCACTGGCCGTCTCGCTTGTCCATGAAGACCGGCACATCCAACTCGCGGATGTTGTTGTTGCGTGTCAGGTTGACGATGATGATGGCGTGCTCTTTGTCGGCCAACAGGCTGTCACCCGTGATCTCA
This sequence comes from Bacteroidales bacterium, assembly GCA_017615595.1. Lineage (GTDB taxonomy): Bacteria > Bacteroidota > Bacteroidia > Bacteroidales > WCHB1-69 > F23-D06. The sequence continues at coordinate 74,533 of JAFZZT010000036.1, read as the reverse complement.
TGGGAGCGGATGTTGGTGCCGAAATACTCTAGCATGGCGTTGATGGCCATCTCCTGGGAGTCGGCGTCCTTCGACAATCCGCAATAGACGGAGGCGCGTTCGTAGTCCTGTTTTTCCAAGCAGGATAGGAATTTGTCCGCCGTTTTTTTGCTGCCGGAACCGCAAGAGGTGCAGAAACACAACAGGGCAAGGAGTCCGATGAATATAGCTATTTTTCTCATAATCAATAAGATGTTGGTTGGCAGTGGGATGCGCCTGCCTTGGTTTAAAAGAAGCGGCAAAAATAATATTTTTGAGGCAAAATCTCTATGAAAGGATTCGGAAATTTTGTGTATTTTTGCAGGCTGTTATAAAAATATTGTAATATGTCATTAGAACAACGCATTAACGATGATATCAAGGCCGCCATGTTGGCCCGCGAGTCGCAGAAACTGAACGCCCTGCGTGCTGTGAAATCAGCCATCCTCCTGGCCAAGACCCAGAAGGGTGGGGGCGCGGAGCTCAACGAGGAAGCCGAGATCAAGATCCTCAAACAGCTGGTGAAACAGCGTCAGGACTCCGCCGAGATGTATCAGCAGCAGAACCGCCAAGACCTCTACGACGAGGAGCGCTTCCAGCTGGAGATCATTCAGACCTACCTGCCGCAGATGCTGTCCGAAGAGGAGGTGGAGAAGACGGTGCGTCAGATCATTGCCGACACCGGCAGCACCTCCATGAAGGACATGGGCAAGGTGATGGGCATGGCCACCAAGACCTTCGCCGGCAAGGCCGACAACAAGGTGGTCTCCGATATGGTGAAACGTTTACTCTCCCAACAGTAGCATGAAGTACTACCTCATTGCTGGCGAAGCCTCCGGCGACCTGCACGCCTCCAACCTGATGAAGGCACTGCGCAGTCGCGATCCCCAGGCGGAATTCCGCTTCTGGGGCGGCGACCTGATGGCTGCCGAGGGCGGTGCCCCCGTGAAGCACTACAAGAACATCTCCTTCATGGGCTTCTGGGAGGTCTTCGTGCACCTCAAGACCATCTTGGGGTTGCTTCGCTTCTGCAAAGAGGATATTCTCCAATACAAACCCGATGCGCTGATCCTGGTCGACTATCCTGGCTTTAATCTGCGTGTGGCCAAGTTCGCCAAGGAGCATCAAATACCGGTCTTCTACTATATCTCGCCGCAGATCTGGGCCTGGAAGAAGGGCCGCATCCGCACCATCAAGAAGCATGTGGATGAGATGATGGTCATCCTGCCTTTTGAGAAGGAGTTCTATGCCGAAAACGGGATGGAGGTCCACTATGTCGGGCATCCGCTCTTGGACGCCATCACCCATGAGGTGCGGGAGAGCGAGGAGCTCAGGGACTTCAGGACCGACAACCGTCTCGACGAACGCGAGATCATCGCCCTGTTGCCCGGCAGCCGGCGGCAGGAGATCATGGCTTTGCTGCCGCAGATGCTGAAGATGGTGCCGCTGTTCCCGCAATATCAGTTTGTGGTCTCTACGGTCAGCTGGCAGCCCAAGGAGTTGTACGACCGCATGATAGGCGATATGCCCGTCACGCGTGTCACGGGCTCCGTCTATCCCTTGTTGGCCAATGCCAAGGCCGCGGTGGTGACGTCCGGCACCGCCACGCTGGAGACAGCCCTCTTCGGCGTTCCCCAGGTGGTCTGCTACGCCGGCAGCGAGGTCTCCTATATCATCGCCAAACAGCTCATCAAGGGCATCCATTTCATCTCCCTGCCGAATCTGATTGCCGACAAGCAGATTGTCAAAGAGCTGATCCAGCACGATTTTGATACACGACATCTGAAAGAAGAACTCTATAAAATCACGGAAGATGCAGATAATATCCAACGTATGAAGGATGATTATCATTCATTGTGTCAGCAACTTGGAGATGGATCAGCCTCGGACAAGGCAGCTTCGGTGGTGTTGAACTTTTTTGAAGGGCAAGGAAAGAGAAAAGAGGGACGGTTGACTTGATGGCCCAAGATCATGTCAGTTTTTTACGTTATAATGCAATAAAATAGGATATTATTCGTCTTAATAAAGTTTTGAAAATTCACGATATGAAAAAGATATTCGTCTTCATGCTTCTGCTGATGCCTTTCATGGGCTTGGTGGCGCAGAATTACATCATCATGGGTTCATCAGCGGCCTATACCCAGATTGGCGAGGACCCGAAGTACTTTTATGATCCTGGCGGTACGGCGGCTCATCAAGGTGACAATGCCCATCCGCAAGGCTATTTTGCTACAGGCATCCGCGATACAATGAAATTGAAGACCAATGTCAATGGCACGCAGCTCTATATCAACTTCGACCTCTTCAGCATGGGTGTCTATGACACGCTCTTTATCTTCGATGGGGAGGATGTGAATGCCACCTTGATAGGTACATACAACTCTGTGAACGATCCGGGTGAGATCCTTGCCACTGGCCGTTCCCTTACCTTTGTCTTCCACTCCGATGATGTCAACGACTATGCCGAGCTGAGCGAGGGCTGGATTGCCCGTGTCTATGCCTATATCACCAACCCGCAGAACTGTCTGATGTCGATAGGTATGAGCTATCTGACCTGTAATGCCAAGTTCTATGACGAGGGTGGTCCCAATGGCAATATGCAGTCCTCCAGCGGCACTACATGGTGTGAGTTCACCTCTCCGGTGGGCTCCCATATCCAAATGAACTTCACACAGTTCTCCGTGAATGGCCTCATGAAGATTTATGACGGACAATATTATGACAATAACAAGCGGTTGATCGGTCAGTTCTGTACCAGCACGTTGAATGCTTCCACGCAAAACCGTCCGCCGATGATCATCTCCAGCGGATCGACTATCTCCATTGAATATGTGGCGGCTTCCGGTGACCAAAACAAGGCCGGTTGGGCTGCCGATGTGACTTGTATCTCCGAACTCTTTGAAGCGCCGGAAGGCTCCGCATGTCCGAGTATCGATATTACGGCCGCCGACACCTCTGTCTCCTATATTGAGTTCGATTGCGACCAACCTGTTTCCATTCTGAAAGCCAACGTGGTGGCCACGGGACCATATTCCTACGACTATACCGTGACCTCCATTCCCTATGCCAGCCAGATATTTCCCTATTCAATCGGTAATAGCTTGGGCGCTTCCGTGGATGATGACTGGATCAACATGAGCGGTACGGGATTGCCTTTCCACTTTGCCTTCTTTGGCAACATTTATGACCGAGTATGGCCAGGTGCCAATGGCTTGATTTCCATGACTCAGCCGAGCTCCTCCTATTGCCAATACTCTTACAGCGCCCCGCCAGCCTCCCCGCCATATTCTGCAGTGCCGTATCATTACGCTAACTGTATCTACGGTGTGTATGAAGATATCTATCCCGGCCATTATCTGTCGGGTGGCGATATCCGTGTCGGTGTGCAAGGCACCGCGCCCTGCCGTGCCTTCGTTTTCAACTACGACAGGGTAGGACTTTATGGCAAGTACTCCCAAGGCAACCAATGGTATAACACCTACCAAATGGTGATTTATGAGGGTACCAATATCATCGATGTCTATGTGAAATACAGAAGATGCTGTGCCTCCACCAATTCAACTAACCACGAGGGTATTATTGGCTTGCAGAACACGACATCCTCCCAGATCCTGATTCCCAATGGACGTGGCATGACTGGCTGGGAAGTGTTGGAAACACCTGCATCTCCTTCAGAGGCGTGGCGTTTCACCCCCATTACGCCGTTGGATCCCGATGGTACCATCACCTGGTATAAGAATTCTATCCATCCTGACAGCATTGTCGGACGTAACTTCCGTCAGGTGGTCAGCCCGACCGTAACCACCCAGTATATCGCCGTTTATCACTACACCAATGCCGGTGGCGACGTGTTCGACCTGAAGGATACGGTGGTGGTGCATGTCTCCATCCCGCCGGTGGTGGCTACCAACAATGCTACGGGCAATATCTGTCCCAATGATGCTGTCCTCTTGAATGTTACGGCTGACAACAGTTTCTATGGCATCACTCCGGAGCGTTATTTGTGGAGTACGGGAGATACGACACAAACCTGCAGCGTGGCCCCCGAGGTCACATCCACCTATCAGGTGACGGTGACCTTCAACAACGGCTGCCGCAACTATTCATCCACCACGGTCAATGTCACTGAACTGGCCTTCCCGGAGATCACCGCAACAAAGGACACGATCTGCATAGGCACATCCTCCACGCTTACAGCTACGCATCCTGACAATCAGGGCATGCAATGGAGTACTAGCGAGACCAGCCCGACCATCACGGTCTCTCCAACGACCACGACCGATTATGTGGTGAGTGCCACCATGGAGGGCGGCTGTGTGACAACCGACACCTTCACCGTCACGGTGGTGCCCCTGCCAGTGCCTGCCTTCCTGGCCACCCCTACCGACATCTATGTAGAGAACGGTGTGGGCACGGTCTATTGCACCAGTCTGTCGCCATCCAATTATCATATCATCTGGAATTTTGGAGATATCAGCTCCATGGATAATGTGGTGGAGAACATTCCCGACCCGACTCACGACTACACGCGTCCAGGCTATTACGCCATCACCCTGACGGCCATCGACAGCAATGGCTGTATCGATTCTGTCAAGTCGCGCGTGCAGGTGACAGTGCCTTATTTCTTCTACGTCCCCAACTCCTTCTCTCCCAATGGCGACGGTGTCAACGAGACCTGGGCGCCGCAAGGCCAGGGCGTGGATCCCGACAAGTACAGGATGCTGATTTACGACCGCCACGGCAATGTGCTCTTCCAGACCACCAATCCCTACGACTACTGGGATGGCCGCAGCAAGACAGGCCAACGCATGCCGGCGGATGTCTATGTGTACTATATCACATTTACGACTCTGAACGGAGACCCGAAGGAGTACAATGGCACCATCACGCTCATCAAGTAGATGAAGACACTCAGGACCGCTGTCTGGCTATTGTTCTCTTTGGGATGCCTGGCGGGTTGTCGCACAGTCACACTCCGTTGCCCTAAAGAGTTTGGTACCTGCGTTACGGATACCGTGACGGTGGTTGAGACAGTCCAGCCCGTTATGGACGCGACGACCGCTGTCGGAGACACTTCCGTTAAAGAGCTACCCCTTACCTCTTCCGCAGAGACATTGGAACTGGACACATTGCCACCCGTGGCAAAGGGTTACCAGTGGCTTTCCTATCGCGGCAAGGCCGACGTGACCGATCCTGAGGGCACCCGCACCTGCAACTTCTATATGGTCAACAGGGTGGACAGCATCCTCTATCTGAATCTGCACGCTTCCGGAATCGAGTTCATCCGCGTGGTCTGCACCCCCGACAGCATCATCTATGTCAATAAATTAAAATACGAATACTATCAAGGTACTTACGAGCCGTTCCGCAAGCTGACGGGCCTTCCGGTGGATTTTGAATTGATACAGTCGATCTTCAACGGCAATGTCTCGCCCGAGAACGAAGCCGCTCTGCGTTATAAGGGCTTGGAGGCGGAACCCAAGGAATATGTGGCGCTGGACTCCACGCAGTCGTTCTTCACAGAACTGGTGCTGCGGGATCTGAATCGTCTGATAGAGATCGATGCCGTGATGAAACTGGTGCGTCTGGACGTGCCGGGGCCCACCTCCATCCGTATCCCCGACAAATTCAAAGAGATCAAGATGCCATGATGGAAGAATCTCTGTTGAGTGCCGAGCAGGTCAAGGCCAAAGCGTTGGAGCTGGGCTTCATGCAGTGCGGCATCGCGCCCGCCCACGCGCTGTGTGAGCAACAGGCACTTTTTGAAGAAGCTTTGTCGGAGGGCTATCAAGCCGATATGCATTTCCTGGAACGGGAAATCGACCAGCGTTTTAATCCGGAATCCCTGTTGGAGAGTTGCCGGAGTGTTATCGTGGTGACATGGAGCTACTTGACGGATGCACAACCTCTCAGCGACCGATATAGGACTGCCCGCTATACGTGGGTCGAGGACTACCACCAGGCGGTGAAGCGACAGCTGCAGCCGTTGGCCGAGTTTGTCGAACAAGCGTGCCCTGGCGCGCAATGCCGTATCACCGTGGACAGCTCCCGCATCTCCGAGAAGCAGTGGGCCGTGCAGAGCGGGGTGGGGTGTTATGGGAAAAACGGACTTATCCATAATGAATCAGGATCTTTTTTCGTCCTCGGTGTTCTGCTTACCACTGCGCGGGTTGACGCCTACGATTCCGCCAAAATTTCCGATTGTGGCGACTGCAACATCTGTGTGCAGAGTTGTCCTGCCCACGCCTTGGACACCCCGTACAGGGTGGATGCGAGGAGGTGTTTTGCCTATCAGACAGTAGAGAATAAAGCGGTGGATGACAGTGTGTTAGAGGATAGTCCGCTGCTCTTTGGATGCGACATCTGTCAGGAAAAATGTCCTCGTAATAAAAAAAATCTTCAGCAGGTGTTGAAGATGTCAAAAACTTCTGTATTTTTGCGCCTCCAAAATCGGGACTTTGAAAACCTGACGAAAGAGGAGTTCAAAACCTACTTTGGAGACACTGCAATAGCGCGCAGGACCTATCCGAGATTCTATCACGCTATTGAAATAAAGAGAGAGAAATCTCGCAACTTTGAAATATTGACGACGGAGAAAAGCAACATATTACAATGCGCCGGGCGGGTATTGAAAGAGGAGGCGGAGGCTGTCGAGAGATTGATTCAATACTTGGACCAAGACTTTGAGGAGAGTGTGAAGCTCATCTTGAACTCCAAGGGCCGGCTGATTGTAACGGGTATCGGAAAAAGTGCCATCATAGGTCAGAAGATAGTGGCGACACTCAACTCTACAGGCACACCGGCGGTCTTCATGCACGCGGCCGATGCAGTACACGGCGATCTGGGCATCATTCAGCCTCACGACGTGGTCCTATGCATTTCCAAAAGCGGTAACACGCCGGAGATAACCCTGTTGACCCCATTCCTGAAACAGAATGGGAACAAGATGATTGCCATGGTGGGCAATATGAACTCCTTTCTGGCGCAGTCGGCCGACTATGTGCTGAACTGCAGTGTCCTGAAGGAGGCCACGCCCAACAACCTGGCGCCGACCACGAGCTCGACCGCTCAGTTGGCCATGGGAGACGCGCTGGCGACGGCACTCATCGTGGAGAGGGGCTTCACCCCGCAGGACTTCGCCAAGCTGCACCCCGGCGGCGCACTCGGCAAACGCCTGACCATGAAGGTGAAGGATCTCTACAAGTTCAACGAAAGACCCGCTGTTGCCCCGGATGCCTCTATCCAAGAGGTCATCCTCGAAATCTCCGGCAAGTGTTTGGGCGTGACAGCCGTGTTGGAAGACAATCGGATTGTGGGGGCTATCACGGACGGTGACTTGCGAAGAATGCTGCAGAAGTCTGCAGACTACGCGCATCTGACCGCCAAAGAGGTGATGACAAAATCACCCAAGACCATACACGAAGAGACCTTGGCGGCCGACGCCGTCAACTATATGAATACCAACAGTATCACCAACCTTTTCGTGGTCGATGCTGACAATAGATACCTGGGGGTGATTCACATCCACGATCTCATCAGAGAGGGTCTCTATTGAAAAATGCCCAGGTGGCGGAATGGTAGACGCGCTACATTCAGGGTGTAGTATCCGAACGGATGTGCAAGTTCGACTCTTGTTCTGGGCACCAACGAGGAAGGTCTTCAACAGCCTTCCTCTTTTTTATTGTTAATACCGCTGTCATGAAACTCTATATCGTCCCAACCCCCATCGGCAATCTGGAAGACATCACCCTTCGGGCTCTCAACGTGCTCAAGAGTGTCGATTTCATCCTCGCCGAGGACACCCGTACCACCAAGCATCTGCTGCAGCACTACCAGATCGACAAACGCTGTCTGGCCTACCACATCTTCAACGAGCATGCGCAGGTGGATGGCTATGTGCGGCAGATCCGCGATGCCGAGTCGGTGGCGCTGGTCAGCGATGCCGGCACGCCGGGCATCTCCGACCCCGGCTTCCTGCTCATCCGCGAGTGCGTGCGCCAAGAGATACCGGTCGAGTGCCTCCCCGGCGCCACGGCTTTGATCCCCGCCCTCGTGCAGTCGGGACTCCCGTGCAGCAGCTTCTACTTCTACGGCTTCCTGCCCCACAAGAAGGGCAAGGAGACCCTCCTGAAACGCTTTGCCGAGATGGAGGAGACGGTCATCTTCTACGAGTCGCCCCACCGTCTCGTCAAGTCCCTTGCCAAGATGGAGGAGATCATCGGCCCCGACCGACAGATCGCCATCTCCAAAGAGTTGACCAAGATCTATGAGTTCACCTTCCGGGGCACTATCCACGAGGCCGTGGAGCACTTCTCCCAACAGGAGGTCAAGGGCGAGTTCGTCATCGTATTGGCAGGCGTCTGATTTCGCATAAAATTTGTATCTTTGCCGCCTTATGAAGAATATCCGAAATTTTTGCATCATCGCACATATAGACCACGGTAAGAGCACGTTGGCAGATCGCCTTCTGCAGTTTACCAAGACCGTCAATGACCGTGAATTCCAAGATCAGGTGCTGGACGACATGGACCTGGAGCGCGAGCGCGGTATCACCATCAAGAGTCATGCTATCCAGATGAACTACCGCTATCAGGGCGAAGAGTATATCCTCAACCTGATCGACACGCCGGGACATGTGGACTTCTCCTACGAGGTGTCCCGCTCCATCGCCGCCTGTGAGGGCGCCCTCCTGCTGGTGGATGCCACCCAGGGCGTGCAGGCCCAGACCATCTCCAACCTCTATCAGGCCATTGACAACGATCTGGAGATCATCCCGATCCTCAACAAGATGGACATGCCCGCTGCGATGCCCGAAGAGGTCAAAGACCAGATTATCGACCTGCTGGGCTGTGATGTTGACGACATTATCGAGGCCAGTGGCAAGACCGGCCAGGGTGTGGAGGATATCCTGCAGGCTATCATCGAGCGCATCCCCGCCCCCAAAGGCGATCCGGATGCCCCGCTGCAAGCCCTCATCTTCGACTCCGTCTTCAACTCCTTCCGTGGCATCATCGCCTATTTCCGTATCTTCAACGGCACCATCAAGACCCATGAGATGGTGAAGTTCTTTGCCACCAAGCACGAGTACGACGCCGACGAGATCGGCATCCTCAAGATGAACCGCGTCCCCACCGACACGCTGTCGGCTGGCGACGTGGGCTATCTCATCACGGGCATCAAGGTGTCTGCCGAGGTCAAGGTGGGCGATACGATCACCCATGTGGCCAACCCCTGCGAAGAGGCCATCGAAGGCTTCCAAGAGGTGAAGCCGATGCTCTTCGCCGGTATCTATCCCACTGAAGCCGACCAATACGAAGAGCTGCGCTCCTCCCTCGAGAAACTGCAACTCAACGACGCCTCCCTGACCTTCGTGCCGGAGTCGTCCGCGGCTCTGGGCTTCGGCTTCCGCTGCGGCTTCCTCGGACTGTTGCACATGGAGATCATTCAGGAGCGCCTCGACCGTGAGTTTGACCAGGATGTTATCGCCACGGTGCCCAACGTCTCCTATAAGGTGCTGACTACCAAGAAGCAGTGGCTCGATGTCTATAATCCCTCCGGCATGCCTGCCCCCAACGAGATCGACCATGTGGAGGAACCGTTCATCCGCGCCCAGATCATCACGAAGGACGACTTTATCGGCCCGATCATCAAGCTCTGTATCGACAAGCGCGGCATGCTCATCAATCAGATGTATGTGGCCGCCAACCGCATTGAGTTGACCTTCGACATGCCCCTCGGCGAGATCGTGTTCGACTTCTACGACAAGCTGAAGAGCATCTCCAAAGGGTATGCTTCCTTCGACTACCATATCATCGACTTCAAACCCGCCAAGTTGGTGAAACTCGACATCCTGCTCAACGGCGAGTCGGTGGACGCCCTCTCGGCCTTGATCCATGTGGATAACGCCTACGCCTTTGGACGCCGTATCTGCGAGAAGTTGAAAGAGCTCATCCCGCGCCAACAGTTCGACATCGCCATCCAGGCGGCCATCGGCTCCAAGATCATCGCTCGCGAGACCGTCAAGCAGGTCCGTAAGGATGTGACTGCCAAGTGCTACGGCGGTGATATCACCCGTAAACGCAAGCTGCTGGAGAAGCAGAAGAAGGGCAAGAGACGTATGCGCCAGATCGGTAACGTGGAGGTGCCCCAGTCGGCCTTCCTTGCTGTGTTGAAGTTAGATTAAATCATCATAAAACCATGTCCACCTTTCTTTCCAAACTAGTGGATGAATGTATCACCCACCAGTTCATTAACGCCGATACGGTCATTGTGCTGCCCAACCAGCGTGCCAAGCGAATGCTCTTACAGGAGATGAAGGCCCGAGAGGAGATTGTCAAGCCGTGTTTTCTGCCGGAGATAATCTCTATCGAGCATTTTGTAGAAAGGCTTTCGCCCCTACGCAGAGGCAAACCCCTGGAACTTCTGACCACGTTGTATGAGTCCTATGCTCCGATGCTGGAAAAGGAAGACAAGCTGTCGGATTTTCTGCGGTGGGCGGATATGTTTATCCAAGACATCTCCGATCTGGAGATGCACAGGCAGAAGGTGGCCGAGATCTTGGAGGATGTGGCTGGCATGAAGGAGTTTGAGGCCCGCTTGGGCCATGACACGCTCTCCAGCGGCCAAAAGGAGACTGTGCAGTTCTATAATCTTCTTATTCAGCTGTACAAAACCTTTAATGAGAAGCTCTTCCAAAAAGGGTTTGCCTATCCCGGACTCCTATACCGCGATTGCGCGGAGCATATCGATCAATATTCCAGCGTCTTTGCTGGCAAGCGCATCATTTTTGCCGGACTGTATGTGCTGAGTCCATCCGAACAGGATATCGTCAAATATCTGAAAGATCATTTCGAGACCCATTTTTATTTCGATTTTGATCCTTTCTATTGTGATTTTGAACGGGAAGCGATGTTCTCCACGTCTCATTTTCTTCGGGAAGTGTGCGACAAGCTGTCCCTTGACATGAGTTCTTTGCATTTCAAGGAGACTTGTTATGAAGATGAGCCCAAGGAGGTGCAGGTCGTGAGTGCCCCGGGCCGTGAAAGCCAGATCCTTCATGTCGTGGATCGTCTGCATGCCATGCAGAAAGAGAACCCGAGTCAACTGGACGACACCGTGGTGGTGCTGGCAGACGAGTCCATGCTGCTTCCGTTCCTGAAAGCGTACGGCGCGGAGAATGTGAATGTCACGCGGGGCTTGCCTTTTAAAATGACTCAGACCTACCAGCTCATTTCCGATTTGCTGGACTTGTATCAGTTCGGCTACGAGCAGGTGCAGGATGACAAGGACAAGCTTATCCCGTTGTATCATCCGGTGCTGGACAAGGTGATGCGTTGCAGTATCCTCTATAATTTGACCCCGCAAGACGCGGATGATGATTACGGCAAGAAGGTGTATGCCCTGCTGCAGAGTGGGAGCGTTTATTTGTCTGTCAATGACCTTTTGAAGCCGTATCTGCCCGCCTTCACAGGCCGTCAGGAGAAGATGTTGTCTCAACTGACAGCGTTCCTGGAGCGGCTGGTGGCGGCGGTGTCGAACAAGAATGCGCTCCATTACCAGCTGAAGAATGCGCTGACGGTCATCCAAGAGGTGGAGCCACTGTTGAAGTCTGCTTCCGAGGCAGATGTCACCTTTGTCGTGGTCAAGAACCTGATTATGCAACAACTGGACACGTTGTCTCTCTCTCTGAAGGGTGATGCAAAACAAGGTCTGCAGGTGATGGGCCTTTTGGAGACTCGAGCCTTGGATTTCAAGCATGTGTTCATGCTGGGCGTTAACGAGGGCATCATCCCGCGGCCTGTCAAATACAACTCCCTGTTGCCTTTCGACATGGTGTACCAAGGATCGGCTATGCCGAACTATATCTACAAGGACAAGATTACCGCCTATCACTTCTTCCGTCTTTTGCAGAGAGCTGCTCATGTTGAGTTGCTTTATAATACCGCTTCCACGGAGGGCCTGTCAGAGCAGAGCCGTTTTGTCACGCAGCTTGAGTTTGAGGTCAAAGACCGTGGAATGGAGAATATCCATATCGAACGGATGTCTGTCATTTTCAAACTTGACCAGCAGGAGCAATGTATTCAAGTTCCCAAAACAAAAGATGTTGTCAGCAAACTGGAAGCGTTTGAGTTTTCCACCTCGTCGCTCAGCAACTTTATCCAATGTCCTTTCCAGTTCTATCTGAAGAATCTTTGCCGTCTTAGCGAAGATGATGATGACGATTTGTTGCAGGCCAACACGATCGGAACGCTTGTACATTCAGTGCTGCAGCATGTCTTTGAGGAGATGAAAAAGTCGGGCAATTACATGGAGTTCCTCCTTTCGTTGAATAGTTCGATGGTGGATGCCAACTATATTGTCCCAGCCATTCTGAAGAAGGTGAAGATAGATAAAAGCGAGCTGCAAACAGGCCGCTTTATGTTGCTGCACGAGATCGTCAGCAAGCATGTCACCGGCTATCTGGAGCGTGCCAAAGAAGAGTTTGAAGATGGGGACGTGACGCTGCTCTCTTTCGAGAAAAAGGTGCTGTGTGAATACAAGTTCAAAATTGGAGAAGAAGAGAAAACGATTACGCTCAAAGGCTATATCGACCGACTCCAGAAGAGAGGTAACCATCTGGAGATTCTGGATTATAAGACAGGCTCGATGAGCAGTGATGCCTTGAGAACCAACAAAGATGAAGTCGAAAAAATCTTCACGAAGGCGGGCTTTGGAAAGTTGCTCCAACTCTTCTTCTACGCGGAGCTGTGCAAGCTTACCGAAGACCAAGATGTCAAAAACGAGCGTGACAGGGGGATCTTCAATCCTGTTTGCGGGATTATCAGTACGAAGGAAAGCATGAAGAAAGGCAAGGACATACCGTATCTGTTTACCCTGGACTATGATGGCCAGACCTATTTCGATGATGATTTACTCGCCGTTTTCAAGGAACATTTTGACGAGTTGCTAAACACCATTTTCGATCCAGAGACGCCTTTCTGCCAGACGGAGAATCGTAATAATTGCAAATATTGCGATTTCAAAACCATTTGTCACAGGTAGTAAAAATTTTATATCTTTGCACCTTTGTAGTATTATGGTAAAGAATAGTATTAAAATATTGATTTTCATACTAATAGCCACTGTGGCGGGTGCTTATTCCGCGGTTGCGTTGCCGGTTTCTGCTTCCATGGAGGAGCTGGTTCCAGGCAAGCGTGACTCTTTGCGACAGGCCAAGCGTGAGCTTCGCGCGCAGGAGAAGGTGTCGAAGAAGGTGACCTTCGAGACCTTTGAGCAGAACTATGCCAAGGCCATGCGTTATTATGAAAAACAGCAGTATCTCTCTGCGGCGAGCCTCTTTGAGGAGCTTTATCCTATCTCTTTGGGTACGCCGCGCGCCGATACCATCCTCTATCTCTTTGCTCATTCCTACTATATGAACAAAGACTATGCGATGGCGGCATTCCATTTCCGGGATTATGTGCGCCGTTACCCCAACTCGGATCGCACGGCGGATGCTTTTTACTATTGTATATCTGCTATTTATGAGTCCTCCGCAGACTATTATCTGGACCAATCCAACACGGAATATGCTATTGAACAGATCAAGACCTATCTGCAAGCTTATCCGGACAACACCCATATTGAAGAGTGCAACCGCATGTTGGACGAGCTTCGTTTGAAGCTGGCCCGCAAAGACTTGGAGGCCTTGAAGCTCTATTATAACACCGACCATTTTGAGGCTTGCCAGATCGCGGCCAAGAACTTCTTTGTGGAGTATTCTTATTCTCCCCTCATGCCCGAAGCCATCTATTATCTGGTGCTTAACAACTATGAATATGCCCGCAAGAGTGTTGCCCGCAAGCAAGAAGAGCGCTATAAGGCTTGTCTGGAGGCATGCCGGAAGATGGAATTGGAGTTCCCAGACTCTAAATATGCGAAAGAAACCAGCAAGATTGCTGCTGAAGTGACGAAACAATTGGAGAAAATTCAACATAAAACTAATTAAACATTTATATGAAAGCTATTGATTATAAGAAGAAAAACATTGATTGTTTTGCGAAGACGAAGGATTTGAGACTCTTTGACAAGGACACGAAAAACTTCTACAAGAGCATTGTGGTCATGTCCAAGCGTGCTGACCAGATCGCAGCCGATCTGAAGCAAGAGTTCCAGGAGAGCTCACATCAGTATGCTACGAAGAGTGACTCTTTGGAGGAGGTTTACGAGAATCGCGAGCAGATTGAACTGTCCCGTTTCTACGAGCAGCTTCCCAAGCCGACTCAGTTGGCCATGTATGAGTTTGAAAACGATCAGGTTTACTTCCGTGATGTGACGGAAGAGGAGTAGTATCATGGAGTCGCGTACCCATATTGTCATTGGCATCACGGGCGGCATCGCGGCCTACAAGACCATGCATCTCATCCGTCTTTTCAAGAAAGAGGGGTGTGATGTCAAGGTAGTGGCCACGCAGCATGCGATGGAGTTTGTCACCAGGACCACGATAGAGACGCTGTCGCAGAATCCGTTGTGTGTGGATCTTTTCGATCACAGCATGCCGTACGACGTGCAGCATATCGCGCTGGCGGAGTGGGCGGATGCCATGGTGGTGGCGCCGGCAACGGCCAATATCATGGGCAAGTTCGCGCACGGCATCGCTGACGACCTGCTCTCCACCATCTTGCTGGCTTGTCCCAAACCCATATTCTTCGCGCCGGCTATGAATGACAATATGTACATGGAACCCTCTGTGCAGCAGAACATCACCTTGTTGCGCGAGAAGGGCTGCCATATCATCTCCCCCAATAGCGGTTTCCTGGCCTGCGGTTCCAACGGGACTGGCAGGATGGAGGAACCTGAGGAGATCTTCGCGGAAGTCATGGAGCTCCTTCGTGGCCCGCAGCCGTTGTCTGGCAAACGGGTGATGATTACTGCAGGACCCACCTACGAGCCGATCGATCCGGTTCGCTTCGTGGGCAACCGCTCTTCCGGCCTGATGGGCTTCGCCCTGGCTGAGGCTGCGGCACATCTGGGCGCCGAAGTGACTCTCGTGACAGGCCCCACACATCTGCAGACACAAGTCCCGCAGATCCATCGTGTGGATGTGGAGACCGCCGAGGAGATGTACCAACAGTGTATGCTCGTCCAGGAACAGCAGGACATCATGATCATGGCTGCGGCCGTGGCCGACTACACACCCGCCAACCCCGCTGCTGAAAAAATCAAGAAGAATGACGACGAGCTGCAACTCCAACTTACCAAGACCAAGGACATCCTGGCATCCATCGGCAAGGTGAAACGGGATGACCAGATCCTCGTGGGCTTCGCCCTCGAGACCGAACACGAACGCGAGAACGCGCTCAAAAAACTGCATAATAAAAATGCCGATATGATCGTTTTGAATTCGCTGCGCGACAAAGGCGCTGGCTTCGGAACCCCGACCAACAAGGTCCTGATGATCACCAAAGACGAACAGACCTTCGAGAGCGAGCTCAAAAGCAAAGCCGACATCGCGAGCGATATTCTAAACGTGATTTCTAACATGCTATAACAAGCCGATATGATGAAAATGAAAAACGTTATGGTGCTCATCCTCCTGCTCGCCGGCACTCTGACGGCGGCCGCGCAGGATTTCCAGTGCTCTGTCTCTGTGAACGCCAACCAGATCAGCAGCAGCACGAACCAACAGCGCTACCGCGACCTCCAACAGAAACTCTACTCCTTCATCCAGGAACGCAAATGGTGCCAATACAATCTCAAAACCAACGAGCGTATCGAGTGCGCCCTCCAGATCAACTTGACGGAGGTGTCGGGTGACGTGATGAAGGGAACCATGACAGTCGTGCTGCAACGTCCTGTCTATAAGACGAATTACAAGACTACGCTGCTCAACTTCCAGGACAAGAAAATACAGTTCACCTATGTAGATGGCGACCCGTTGGAGTATTCCGACAATTTGAACCTGAACCAGCTCACCTCGCTGATAGCCTATTACCTGAATCTGTTCCTTGCGGTCGAGTTCGACTCCTTCTCCCTGAATGGAGGCGCTCCCTATCTCAACAAATGTCAGTCGATTGTCAATCTCTGCCAGTCTTCCCCGGAACATGGTTGGAATGTGGGCGAGAGCGGCCAGAGCAACCGCTATTGGATCATGGAGAACCTGACCAACAGCACCTATAGCAAGATTCACGATTTCTATTATCAATATCATCGACTGGGTCTGGATGTGATGAGCGAGTCGCCGGACGCCGGCCGTGCCGTCATCATGGAGAGCCTACGCCTGCTGCAACAGGTGAATGCCCAGAAGTCCGGCCTGGCTATAATCAAGATTATCTGTGCTGCCAAAGGGGATGAAATTGTCAATATTTTTAAAGATGGTCTGCCCAGCGAAAAGACTCAGGTGGTGAACATCATGAAACAGATAGATCCCTCCAACTCTTCCCGCTACGACGCCATCAATTCTTCGTCCTCAAAGTGACAGACCATGCTGAGGACACTCCAGATATCCAATTATGCGCTCATTCGTGCTCTCGACATCTCCTTTGAAGATGGCCTGACGGTCATCACGGGGGAGACGGGTGCCGGCAAGTCCATTCTGATGGGCGCTTTGGGTCTCCTGTTGGGCAACCGCGCCGACACGGATGTCCTCTATGACAAGCAGAAGAAATGTGTCGTGGAGGCACAGTTCGACATACACCATCTTGACCTTCAGCCTTTCTTTGAGGAACAAGACCTGGACTATCAAGAGGTGACTACTATCCGAAGGGAAATCAACGAGCATAGTCGCTCGCGGGCTTTTATCAATGATACTCCCGTCAACCTGAATGTGCTGAAGGAGTTGTCTTCCAAGTTGATAGATATCCACTCCCAACATCAGTCATTGCTATTGGGAGATCCGATGTTCCGCCTGGCCATGCTGGACCAGTATGCGCAAAATGCCACGCTGCGTGCTGAGTACAAGCAGACCCTGGCCTCGTGGCGACAGACCGACCAGAAGTGGCGCGACCTCCAGCGCCAGTGCACGGAACAGGCCCTCCAGCAGGAGTTTCGCCAATATACGGTGCAAGAGCTGGACAAGGCAGGTCTCCATCCTGACGAGCAGGAGGAGATTGAACAGTCTGTGCGCGTCCTGAGCAATGCGGAGGATATCAAGGCCCGTCTCTATCGCGCCGCTTATACCCTCTCTGAAAATGAGGAGGGTGCGGTCGTGCAACAGCTCAAGTCCGTGCAGGCAGAGCTCGATGCCCTTTCCGATATCGGTCCGGCCTACCAGGAACTGCAACAACGACTGCGCGCCGCTTGTCTGGAACTGGAGGATATCGCCTACGACATCAGCCTCAAGGAGAGTGGGGTGGAGGTCAACCCGCAGGAACTGGAGCGCTTGAATGAGCGTTTGGATCTGCTCAACACGTTACAGCATAAGTACCAAGTGGAGAATGTGGCCGGGCTGCTGGCGCTCAAGGAGAGTCTGGAGGCGGAGTTGGCCGAGTATGGCGACCATCGCGAACTCCTGAAACAGCTGGAGGCGCAACGCGACAAGCTCTACGCCCAGCTGATGGCTCAGGCGCGCCAACTCTCGGAGACTAGGGCCAAGGTAGTTCCCACGTTGCAACAAGAGATGCTGGGTCGTCTCGCCACGCTGGGGATGCCGAACAGCTCCTTCGAGATACAGCTGACGCAGACGGAAGCGCCGACCGCCGAAGGCATCGACCAGGTGGTCTTCCTCTTCTCCGCCAACAAGGGTGTCCCGATGACCGACATGTCCAAGGTGGCCTCTGGCGGTGAGATGTCGCGGCTGATGCTCTCCCTGAAGTCCATCATCACCGACTCGGTGTTGCTGCCGACCATCATCTTTGATGAAATCGACACGGGCATCTCCGGGACCACCGCGCTGAAAGTCGCCACCGTCATGGCGGAGCTCGCCCGCAGGCATCAGGTGATAGCCATCACCCACCTGCCTCAAATCGCCGCTGCCGGCGACCAGCACCTCAAGGTCTTCAAAGAGACCCGGGGCGATGATACAGAAACCCAAATCCAGCCGCTCAACGAAGAGATGCGGGAGCAAGAGATCGCCGTGATACTCAGCGGCGAACAGATGTCTCAGTCAGCCCTCGTCACCGCCCGAGAGCTGCTGCAATCCTTGAAAAAATCTAAATCCTGAATACAATGAAAAAGATCCTGTTATCGATACTCTGCATTGCCATGATCGCCATCGGCGCCTCCGCCCAAAGCGCATACTATAAAAAGGAACGCGGCTTCGTCTATATGACCTCCGTGGGCTATGCAACCGGTTTGGGCAAGATAGAGCTGGAAACCAAGACCGTCAACAACAAGAACTTCAATGTGTCTGTCAACCAGTTTCTGGGGTATCAGTTCAACAACTATTTCTTTATGGGTCTGACGGCAGGGTTCGACTTCTGGCGCCACACCGCCTTTATCCCGATCTGCCTCAGCCTCAATGTCAATATGATGGAGACGCGCATCGCCCCTATCTTCTATCTCAATGGTGGATATGCTTTCAAGTGGTATGTCAGCTCCAAGCCGGAGGTGATGGATCGCGTGGTGCATGGCACGAGCGCCGGACCGACTGGCGAGTCGGGTCTGGGTATCCGCATCAAGATCCGCGACCATGTGGTCATGCAGATCGCCGCCTGCTATAAAGCCCAGTATAGCGACATCCGTTATACCATTCCGGTGGATGGTGAACCCGACAATTCCGCCTATACCACCAATAGTGTCAAGAAGGTGCTTTACCACTTCGCCGGTGCCCGCTTGAGTATCAAGTATTAAAAGTGGTCTTGTCCGATAAGAGAAGCATTCTTTTTTCGGCGAGATTGTTGTTGTCCATAGCAAAGGGTTTCGTCTATTTTGCCCTGTGTTTGTTTTAGAGAATAACGATGGAAAATATTTCCTTCTTCCTCTGTGTTTTATATCCAAAAAAATCCTATCTTTGCGCCCTCAATTCAAAAGAGGCTCTTTGGATTGATTTTTAAGTAATTAACCTCATTGTTTAATCATTAAAAAAACCTATGTTCAGGGTTAAATGAACAAAAATATTATGTCAGAAGAAATCAATAACATTCCTGAAGAGATCGAAGCTAAGGCTGAAGAGACTGTAGAGCAAGTGGCTGAAGTGGCTCAAGAAGCTGCAGAACCGGTTGCCGAGGTCGTAGAAGAAGCTGTCGCTGAAGTGGCTGAGGCTCCCGCAGAGGAACCCGCTCCCAGACCTCGCAAGATGAAAGAGATTGAAAACGTCTATGCCTCTATTGAAAACTTCGATTGGGATAATGTTGATGATAAACACGATCATTATTCAAGCGAAGAGAAGGCCAAACTCGAAGACCTCTACACCAAATCCTTCAAGTCCGTGGACGAGAATGCCGTCATCATGGGCAAGGTGGTGGCTATCAACAGCCGCGAGGTGGTCGTCAACATTGGCTTCAAATCCGATGGCGTTATCAATGCTTCCGAGCTCCGTTACAACCCGGATCTGAAGATTGGTGACGAGATCGAAGTCTATGTGGAAAGCCAGGAAGATGCCAACGGTCAGCTTCAGCTCTCCCACAAGCGCGCCCTCATCCTCAAATCTTGGCAACGTGTCAACGAGGCTTACGACAACCAGGAGATCATCACTGGCTATGTCAAGGGCAAAACCAAAGGCGGTCTTATCGTGGACATCTTCGGTATCGAGGCTTTCTTGCCCGGTTCCCAGATCGATGTCAAACCTATTCACGATTATGACGCATTTGTCAACAAGACCATGGAGTTCAAGGTGGTCAAGATCAACCACGAGTACAAGAATGTGGTGGTCTCCCACAAGGCTCTCATCGAGGCTGAAATCGAAGCCCAACAGGCTGAGATCTTCAGCAAGCTCGAAAAGGGTCAGATCCTCGAAGGTGTGGTCAAGAACATCGTTCCTTACGGTGTCTTCATCGACCTCGGCGGCGTGGACGGCTTGATTCACATTACCGACCTCTCTTGGGGCCGCGTGACCAATCCCGAGACGGTTGTCCAACTCGACCAGAAGATCAACGTCGTTATCCTCGACTTCGACGAGACCAAACATCGTATCGCATTGGGTCTGAAACAACTCACTCCTCATCCGTGGGACAACCTCGATCCTAACCTGAAGGTTGGTGATAAGGTGAAAGGCAAAGTGGTCGTCATCGCTGACTACGGCGCTTTCATCGAGATTATCCCTGGCGTGGAAGGTTTGATCCACGTTTCCGAAATGTCCTGGTCTCAGCACCTGCGCACCGCTAAGGACTTCCTGAAGGAAGGCCAAGAGGTGGAGGCTGTCATCCTGACCCTCGACAGAGAGGAACGCAAGATGTCTCTCGGTATCAAGCAACTGATCCCGGATCCTTGGGCAGACATCCTGACCAAATACCCGGTCGGTTCCAGACATACCGCCACGGTCCGCAACTTCACCACTTTCGGTATCTTCGTTGAGCTGGAAGAGGGTGTTGACGGTCTGATCCACATCTCCGACCTCTCCTGGTCCAAGAAAATCAAACACCCGGCAGAGTTCACCAAGATCGGCGAACCTATCGAGGTCGTGGTGCTCGAAGTTGACACCGCCGCAAGACGTCTCAGCTTAGGCCACAAACAACTTGAGGAGAATCCTTGGGATGCTTACGAGTCCACCTACGCTGTGGGTACCGTTCACCAAGGCACTATCGCTTCCATCAACGACAAGGGCGCTACCGTGACCCTCGCCGAAGGTATCGAAGGCTTTGCTTTCAACCGTAATCTTGCCAAAGAAGACAAGAGCCAGGTGAAAGAAGGCGACGTGCTCGATTTCATGGTGGTCGATTTCTCCAAAGAGACCAAGAAGATTCATCTCTCTCACACCAAGACTTGGCAAATGAACAAGGAAGATGACGAGAGAATGAAGGCCGAAGAGGAGAGAAAACAAATCAAGGAATTCAACAAGGCTAATGAAAACGCCGTTGAGAAAGCCACTCTGGGTGACCTCGACGTGCTTCAATCCTTGAAGGAAGACTTGGAGAAAGAAGGCAAATAGTCTCTTTCTGAAAGATGAAAAAAAGCGGTCACTGGTTGACCGCTTTTTTTGTATCTTTGCCGACTTTTTGATTATTATGAAAAAATATGTCATTCATATTCTGACACTCGCCGTGCTGCTTTTGTTGTCCGGCAGGGTGGAGGCGCAGCGCTTCATCGGCTTCGCCACCGCCGGCGTGAATCTTGCCCAGATCGAGGGCGATGATGTACACGGCTTTTACAAGGCAGGCTTCAATGGCGGACTGGGCGTGGCGTTGCCCCTGACCCGTGACCACAAGTGGACAATCAGTGCGGAACTGCTGTATAACCAGAAGGGCTCTCGCAAACATTGTCCCGCCGGTTACTTTGACACCATATACCACCACCCCGATATGTTTCTGGATGTCAACAGGGCTGTCCCCTACGACTCCAATATCAAATGCCATATCTGGCTGGATTATGTCCAGCTTCCCCTCCTTGTCCATTATGAGGATATGCAGTCCGGATTCAAGTTCGGCGCCGGTTTTGCCTGGGGCCGCCTGGTCCGCGCCAAGGAGATCTACAATGGCTTTACCCGCACCACGAACCTGAGATCCGGCACCTATCGCACCAGCGATTGGTCCGCCATCGTGGATTTGGAGGCCCGCCTCTATAAGAACCTCACCCTCAACGTGCGCTGGGAGTACTCGATGGTCCCCATCCGGAAGATGCACTATATGACAGGAAAAAGAGAGGCCGACGGCACTTTCAACCTGAACAGGGATGAGATCATCAACATGCACAACCATCTCTTCTCCATACGGCTCACCTATTTCTTCAACGAGAAGTATGAACTCAATACGAAGGTGAACCGCCGTGGCAACCGGATGGGTACAAAATGGATAAAATCAATACCTGAATATTAATGATGAATATGATAACCGCATACCTCAAACGATTCTTGCCGATCTGCCTGTTGCCGCTGCTGCTCCTTTGCACCAGCTGCCATCAGGAAATAGATCTTAGCGCAGACTATAAGGACATCTCCTTCTCCTATGCCATGTTGGACCGCAATGACTCTCTCCACTATTTCAAGATCTACAAAGGCTTCCTGACAGACGAGAATGCCTATGTGCAAGCAGGGGATTGGGAGAACATCTATTATCCCATCGACTCCATCGAGGTCAGATTGGAAGAGTATAATGCCGGACATGTGCTGCTGCGCTCTCAAGTGCTGGACACCACGACTGCGGTGCCCAAAGAGGAAGGCTGGTTTGCTAATCCCAAGCAGCTGCTCTATTACTCCAATTGGGTGCTTGATGCAAACAATTCCTACCGGCTCGTGATACGCCACCGCAACACCGGCGAGGAGGTGTATGCCGAAACCCCGATCGTGGGCCGTTTCTCCGTTCGGCGTCCCATCAACTCCTGGAACATGAACCTGGAGACGCCATACGCCCTTCAATTCTACCAGGCTCAGAATGCTGCAGCGTATGACATCTTGCTGACATTTGCCTATATAGAAGTTAATAATACTACGGGGGCTATTGAGCACAAGACCTTTACCAAACGGTTGAACTCGGATGTGATACGCACTCCTTCCGCTACCGGCGAGATAACCTATTCGTCTTTCTCACCCTCCGAGTTCTTTAACTATCTTCCTCAGTATATAGAAGAGAACCCGAATGTGACCCGCTATATTGATGCCATTGACGGTCAACCCTATAAATGTTTTCGCTTGACGATATGGGCTGCCTCGGCTGACTTTATGAATTATCAAGAAGTCTCTACACCTAGCAGCAGTATCGTGGACAATCGCCTGGAATACACCAATTTTATCTCTGATAATGAAAACGCCTATGGCTTGTTGGCATCCAGGACCTCTACCCATACCGATTTGATGATGGACAACCTGGCACATAATGAAGATACGCTGGTTTTGAGTCCCAGATTGCACCATTTGCACTTCGGTTATTACCGAAACAGCCCGTTGTTTCCTTTGGAGAAACGGCGTTAAGATGCTGATTTTTGGATGATTGTGATAAAAATGACAGAATAGTTGTCATTTTTCAAAAAATATGTATTTTTGCAGTCCCAAATATTGCGGGGTAGAGCAGTGGTAGCTCGTCGGGCTCATAACCCGGAGGTCGCAGGTTCGAGTCCTGCCCCCGCTACTCAGTCAGACAATTCTTCGGAATTGTCTTTTTTTGTTCTGTCATGAAGGAAGAAAAGAAGAAAAAGAAACCGAACTTTTTGGAGAAGCCGCTGTATCCCGGCGGCGCAAAGGCACTGCGCGAGTTCGTGTCGGCCCATCTGCAATACCCGCAGGATGCCATGGATCAGCGTGTCGAAGGTGTCGTGACCATCGCCTATCAGGTGAATGACGATGGCTTTGTGGAGAACCCGACCGTGGTCAAGAGCCTCTCCCCTTCCTGTGACGAGGAGGCATTGCGCATCGTGCGTATGCTGCGCTATGACAAGGCACGCAACCGTGGAGTCCGCCTCAAAGTGAACACCAAGCTGAACATCAACTTCCATCTGGCACCCCAACCGGTCCAGAAGACCATTACCTATTCGATACAATCACCGGCCAAGAAAGAAAAGAAGGCGCCTTCACCATCCTCTTCGAATAGTTACGGCTATAGCATTACCATCAAAAGCAAGTAGAAAGAGTCGCAATAGTGCCACGAGGGCAGTCGTGGCGTGACCTAAAAGTCGGAGTTCACCTCTAAGGCTTCCACCTTGGAGTTTTTGCCATCCAGATAGGTGATGATGAGAGGAGAGGTGCTGTGATAACTGCATTTGGACAGGATGATGGCGTTGAAAGCATTCGTGGTCGTGTCCGTGTCCATGTTCCATTGCGTGTAGTCGGTCGTGTATTTGACAAAGACAGGCTCGTCTTTGATTTTGTTCAACTCAAAAGCCGCTTCCCCGTATTTGTCTGTTAGCCGTTGTTGCAAGTCTTCGTAGGTGAACTGCGTGCTCATGTTGAAGAAGACGTTCACGCTATAGACCAGGTGCGTCTTGGCGGCGGAGCGGACCTCGAGCTTTACGCGTTCACCGGCAAAAACGCCCTTCATGACGACCATGTTGGGCTTGTTGTGGTTTACATCCTCTACAAATCCTTTGCCTTTCAGTTTGGAGACAAAAGTGGATAGCGTGCTGTTCATCCCGATGCCCATAAAACGCATCGGCTTGGCCTGTCCAAAACAATCCGACAGTGATAGACAACATAGAATGAGGATCAGAATCTTTTTCATACTTTTCTACAATCAATGGGAATGGCTGCAAAAGTACACTTTTCATCCTAATATCCCATCTGGTTGCGATAATTTCTTTTTTTTCTAAAAAAAATCACGATTAAAGCACTTGCACAAAATATTTCCAAACTTTTCATCGTTACACTTTTTGTTAAATAAGAATATCAAGATATGAATGTAAAGATTTTGTGGGCGGATGACGAGATTGAATTGCTCAAGCCGCATATTATGTTTTTGAAAGCCAAGGGTTATGACGTGATTCCTGCACTCAGCGGCATGGAAGCCCTGGAGATTTTGAAGAAAGAGTTTGTCAATATCATCTTTCTGGATGAGAATATGCCGGGCCTGAGCGGTCTGGAAACTCTCCAGCGACTCAAAAAGCAGTATCCTCACATCCCCATCGTGATGATTACCAAGAGCGAGGAAGAGCATATCATGGAAGATGCCATCGGTGGCGACATCGCCGACTATCTGATCAAACCGGTCAATCCAAACCAGATTCTCTTGTGTTTGAAGAAAAACATCGACAAGAAGAACCTGATGACCACCAAGGTCACCGTGGACTATCAGCAGGCCTTCCGGGAACTCTCCATACGGATGTCCGACCATCTGTCGGTTTCTGAGTGGGAGAACCTCTATAAAGATTTGGTGGACTGGGAGTTGCAGATTGAGAAAATTGAGGATGACAGCGTGTCGGAGATGTTGGCCGACCAAAAAGAGGAGGCGAACATTCAGTTTGCCAAGTTTGTGCAGGCCAACTACCTGAACTGGGTGAACGGACGCGGCAGCGAGAAGCCGTTGCAGTCGCATACCGTGCTGAAGGAGAAGCTCTTCCCGGAACTGAGCGATGACACCCCTTGCTTCCTCTTCGTCATCGACAACCTTCGCTATGACCAATGGCGCAGTATCTATCCGTTGGTGCACGACTATTACTACATTGAGGATGAGTCCATCTGTTACAGCATCTTGCCCACTGCCACGCACTATGCGCGCAATGCGCTCTTCTCCGGCTTGATGCCCTCTGTCATCGCCAAGAAATATCCCGAGTTATGGCTCAATGAACAGGACAACGGCAGTAAGAACCAGTTTGAGGAGGAGCTGCTGGGCGAGTACCTGAAACGCTTCGGCAAGAATGTGAAGTACTCCTACGCCAAGATTCTGAATGCCGATTTCGGCAAGAAGGTGTTCGACAACTTCCACAACCTGCTGAAAAACCCGCTGAATGTCATTGTTTTCAACTTTGTGGATATGCTCTCCCATGCGGGCACGGACGTGAACGTGGTGCGCGAGCTGGCCGATGATGAGAAGTCTTACCGCAGCGTCACGGCTTCCTGGTTCTCCAACTCCATCCTGCTTGATATGATCAAGTATCTCTATGAGAAAAAGGCCAAGATCTTCATCACCACGGATCATGGCACTATCAAGGTGAACCGCGCCATCAAGATGGTGGGCGAGCGCGACCTCAACACCAACTTGCGTTACAAGGTGGGACGCAGCAACATGGATTATCCCTCCAAGGATGTCTTCGAGATCAAGAATCCAGACGAGGCTTTCCTGCCCAAGACCAATGTCACGCAGCGATTCATCTTCGCCACCCGCAGTGACTTCTTCGCTTATCAGAATAATTTCAACCAATACGTCAACCTCTATAAGAACACGTTCCAACATGGCGGCATCTCGATGGAAGAGATGATGATCCCGTTCGTTAAGCTGTTGCCGAAATAAAATGACTCTTGATGAAAAAGCTCTCCCGGTTAATCTGCAAAGCGCTTTTATGCGTGGAAATGGTGTCGCTCGTCATAATGGTGGGCACCTGCGCCTCGCATCCTGCAGATAAGGCCAAGGAGAAACAGGCGGAAGTCACCCATGCCTCGGATGCGGTCCATCTAACAGAAAAGCATATCGACTTTTCCTGTTTGGACACGGCCCATTACTATTTCGGGTATGTGAACAACAACGCCTATTATTACAAGATCAACCGTCTCACAGAGCAGGGCGTGTCGGGTAACTATTATCCCGTGGACTCGGCATCCCAATGGCTCGTTCCAGTGCCTTTCTCCTTGAAACTGGAGGGAGGGGATCTCTATTTTATCTCGAAAGGAGTCCGAACCATGCTGGACATAGACATCGTGGTGGATGCCCGGTCGATTTCGGGCTCTTTTTCGGATAAGTCGGAGCTCATCACGAAAAACAAAGGGCATCTTGTGTTCCAAAGATACAAGGAACCTTCTTTCCATGCCTATAAAAGCAATCGTTACAATAGTGAAACGTATGAGATAGAGGTCGAGAAGGACGTCAAGTACGGACATGCCAAGGGATTTTGGACCTCTTATATCATTAAAGATTCGAAGTATCTTAAAATGCTGTTGTCCAATTTGGGAAAGACCATCACGCCGAAGGAGTTGGACTTGAAGGTGGATATCTATATGCCGAAGGACACCTTCCAAGAGCATCCGCTTTTCGTGTTGTTGCATGGGGGTGCTTTTTATTTTGGGGATAAAGGGGCGGAGACGTCTCGTGTCTGGTGCGAGCACTTCGCCAAGATGGGCTATGTGGTTGCCTCCGCCAACTATCGGATGGGCTTTCTGCCCACCAAGGCGGCTATCCAGCGGTGTGGCTATGAGGCCATCCAAGATGCCAATGCGGTGATGCGCTTCTTGATTCACAACGCCCAGCAATATGGCATTGATACGAATAATGTCTTTGTGGGAGGCACGAGCGCAGGCTCTATCATCATGCTCTCCATGGCCTTCATGACAGACTCCAACTGTCCTGATTTCGTGCGGGAGAGAAACTTTAAGAAAAAGTTAGGCTCGTTGAAGACTTCTGGAAACGACATCCGCCAGCCTTTTAAGATCAAGGCGATTGCCAACATGTGGGGCGCTCTCTATGATCTTGATGAGATCAGCAGCCGTCCCGTGCCCATCATCTCTTTCCATGGCGATCAGGACAATGTGGTGCCCTTCGACTATGGCATTCCTTTCTCCGATGTAAAAGGCAAAATCGGCGAGCGGCTCTTTGACACCATGTATGGCTCCAAATCCATTCACGAACGATTGGACTCCTTGTTGGTACGCAATGAGTTTTATCCTCTTCAGGGCAAAAAACACGCTCCCTACGAGGATGCCAACGGCCATGTTAACGACCTTTACTTTTTCATTCAGAATAAGATACAGGCTTTCTTTCTGAAAGAGCTTCAACGGGTGGCGCCCATCAAGCAGGTGTCCAAGAAGCCGTTGCGATATGCTGTGAACCAGAAAGATGTGGAAGAAATACAGTGGAAAGTGGTGGGTGGTTTTATCTTGGAACGAAATGAGGATGAGATAACAGTGATGTGGCGACAGGATGCGCCGCGCCATGTCATCTATGCCTCCGGCAAGCTGAAAAACGGCACCCCGTTTAATCTGCAAAAGAAAATATCAAAACCCCGTCATATATGAACATAGATTTTACATTTCAAAATCCCACGCGGATTCATTTCGGCAAAAGTGCCTTGCAACATCTTCCTGAGGAATTGTCCCTTTACGGACAGAATGTGATGTTGCTATACGGTAGAAACTCCATCAAGGCCACCGGCCTCTACGATACGGTGATGGCGATGCTGCAAGCGGCGGGCAAGAAGGTGGTTGAGCACTCCGGCATCAAGTCCAACCCCACCTACGCGCAAGTGCTGCAGGGTGCCCGGCTGGTGCGTGAACACAAGGTGGAACTCATCCTGGCGGTGGGTGGCGGCTCCGTCATTGACTGCGCCAAGGCCATCTCCGCATCCGCCTATTGCACGCAGGAACCCTGGGAGCTCTACTGGGAAAAGCAAGCGCCGCTTGCCAATCCTGTTGTCCCTATCGGCACGATCTTGACTATGACGGGCACGGCCTCCGAGATGAACGGCGGTTCCGTCATCACCAACGATGATAAAAAGCTGAAACTCGGACGCGTCTTCCCGCTGGAGACGATGGCGCCCAAGTTCTCCATCTTGAATCCCGAGTTGACCTATACGGTGCCCCAATACCAGATGGTCAGCGGCATCTTCGACATCTTTTCCCATCTGATGGAGCAGTATTTCGGTGGCGATGACGATTGTGTGAGCGACTACCTGCTCGAGGGCGACATGCTGGCGTTGATCAGCGCTGCCCGGGCAGCCATGAAGGATCCCCGCGACTATGAGGCGCGTAGCAATATCATGTGGTGCGCCACTATGGGACTCAACAAGATCTTGGCTGTCTCCAAAGAGCAGGACTGGGAGGTGCACATGATCGAGCATCAGCTGGGTGCCTACACCGACTGTGCCCATGGCATCGGCCTGGCCATCATCTCGGTGCCTTATTACCGCGCCATATACAAGTATGGTCTCCATCGCTTCGTGCGCTATGCCAAGAACATCTGGCATGTCAATCCTGAGGGTAAGACCGATGAGCAGGTCGCCTTGGAGGGCATTGACCGGCTGAGCGATTTCATCCGGGAGTTGGGCATCCCGCAGACCTTGCGCGAGGTGGGTGCCACCGAAGAGATGCTGCCGCTGATAGCGGAAAGCACCATCAAAGGCGGCGGCTATCATGTCGTCACCACGGAAGAGGTACTGGATATTCTGAAAGCTTGTTTTTAGCGATTTCTTCCTAGGAAGAAGTCGTTGACGACCAATCGGACGACCACGCCGTAGTTGAAGTTGAAGGCTCTCTCCTGCAAAGGCTTGATGCCGTAGGAGGCCATGCAGCCATAGAAGGTGGGGTCGATGGACACCGACTTGTTCACCACGATCTTCAGGCCTGCCGCAAACGAGATTCCGTAGCCTGCGCCGCCATAGACCACATCGTAGGTTGTCATCTGCGCTCCAGGCACATAGTGCTCGCCATTGTATGGATCCAGCATGGTCCAGGTGCGGTCCCCGATGGCTGCCTCTAGAATCTTGGCTTTGCAGAAGTTGAACTGGGCGCCGACTTCCACGAAGGGCTTGGCGATGGGATTCAGTTGGCTGATGAGATAGCTGGCCGACAGGTCGATCATGGAGCGGTCCTCCTTGCCGTGTATCTCCATGACAGGTGCATCCACCAAGTTGCCTGAGACAGAAGTGTAATCCAAGAGAAAACGGCTGGAGGTGGTGAGCCGGCAGAAGGAGTAGGAGAGGGAGAGTCCCCAGTTGTGGCCGAACTTGTAGCGTGCGCCGAGATGGAGCATCGTCTTGATTTTGTAACGCACGTTCCAGTCCAGGTCTTCCTCTCGGTAGGAGATTTCGTCTGTGATGCTCACACTATTGTATTGGTTGCTGACCTCTCGTTGAATTTCCTCATACCAATATTGATTGCTGAAGATGTAGTCTAAGTTGCATTCATTCAGGCTGCTGCCGTTGTAGTAAAGGGCGTTCTGCTTGTTGGCGAAGAAGGCGCCGCCGCCAATGTACAGGTCAAAACCCTTGTCGTACCAGGTCGTGTCGTGGTAGCGTACAGGTTCTGAGGTGATAATCTCTTGTCCTCGCAGCAGACTGGGTGACAGCATGGCGAGGACAAAGAGGATGATGGTGATATAGAGAGTGCGTTTCACGGTATTTGATTAGAGATGGACACACTCTTTGTAGGCGTCTGCGGCGGCTTCCATGATAGCCTCGGAGAGGGTGGGGTGCGGGAAGACGGCGTGGATGATGTCTTCGCCCTTCATCTTGTTCTGGCGGGCCATGACGGCGCCGGCGATCATCTCGGTCACGTTGTCGCCGATGAGGTGGCAGCCGAGCCACTCGCCCGTCTCTTTGTCGAAGATGACCTTCACGAGGCCGTCTCTGCTGCCGGAGGCGGTAGCCTTGCCGGAGGCGGTGAAGGGGAACTTGCCGATGAGCACCTCGCGGCCCTGCTCGGTGCAGGCGCGCTCAGTCATACCGACAGAGGCGATCTCCGGGGTGGTGTAGGTGCAGCCGGGGATGTTGCCGTAGTCAACGGGCACGGGCTCTTTGCCGGCGATCTTCTCCACGCACACCAGCGCTTCGTGGGAGGCCACGTGCGCGAGGGCGGGTCCGTGTACAATGTCGCCGATGGCATAGACACCCTCTACGTTGGTGCGGTAGTAGTCGTCCACGATGACCTTGCCGCGCTCAACGGCCACGCCGCACTCTTCGAGGCCGAGGCCTTCCAGGTTGGTCTGCACGCCGACTGCGGAGAGGACGATGTCGCAGGTCAGCTCCGTGATTTTCTCTTTGGCGTCCTTGACGGTCACCTTGCAGATACCGTCTTCCACCACGACCTGCTCCACGGAGGCGGAGGTCATGGTCTTGATGCCGGCCTTGCGGAAGCAGCGGGCCAGGGTGGCGGCGATGTCGTCATCCTCCACCGGCACCAGGCGCGGCATGTATTCCACGATGGTGACCTTGGTGCCCATGGTGGCGTAGAAGTAGGCCAGCTCGCTGCCGATGGCGCCGGAGCCCATCACGACCATCGTCTCGGGCAGTTTGGGCAGGGTCAA
Source organism: Bacteroidales bacterium (assembly GCA_017615595.1). Lineage (GTDB taxonomy): Bacteria > Bacteroidota > Bacteroidia > Bacteroidales > WCHB1-69 > F23-D06. Next base: position 43,850 of record JAFZZT010000036.1, on the reverse strand, counting down.
CGCCTCGCGGTAGCCGATGACGTGTACGCCGTCTTGCGGCACGTTGGGCAGACTGCGGGAGCGCGCGCCCGTGGCCAGGATGATGTGCTTGGCCTCATAAACGGTCACGGTGCCTTCCGCATCGGTGACGGCAACCTCGTGACTGCTTTGCAGCTTACCGGTGCCCGCGATGACGGTCACGTTGTTCTTCTTCAGCAGATATTGAACACCCTTGCTCATGGTCTCGGCCACCGTGCGGCTGCGCTTCACCACGGCCTCGAAATCGGGCTTGACGTCGCCCTCTACCGCCAGACCGTAGTCGGCAGCATGCGACATGTAACGGTACACTTGCGCAGACTTGAGCAACGCTTTGGTGGGGATGCAGCCCCAGTTGAGGCAGATGCCGCCCACTTCGGCGCGCTCCACCACGGCCACTTTCATCTCCAGTTGCGCCGCTCTGATAGCAGCCACATAACCTCCGGGACCACTCCCGATGACGATCACATCATAGTTTTCCATATTCAATATCTTTTATAAGGTGTAACATTAAAAATCTTGCATCCAAAATATGCGGTGCAAAAATAGCAATATTTTGCGATAGTAAGTCGCAACAAAGATAAACATTTTTGCAACGCGAGGGGCGTTAGCCCCGAGCAAATCCGCTTGTTAAGTCTTTACAGCGCCCATAGCAGCAGTCCGCCGCCGATGATGAGGCCGGTGACGAGCAGGTCGATGAGGCAGAACCCCATGATGTCTTTGGCGTTAAGCTTGGCGATGGCCAAGGCGGGGATGGCCCAGAAGGGTTGGATAAGGTTGGTCCAAGCGTCGCCCCACGCAATGGAGATGCCCGTCAGGCCGGGGTCCACGCCCAGGTCGGCGCCGGCGGCAAACATGATGGGGGCCTGGATGGCCCAGTGGCCGCCGCCCGAGGGCACGAACATGTTGAGCACCGCCGCGCACAAGAAGGTGAAGAGCGGATAGGTGACCGGCGTGCTGATGGAGATGCAGGCGTTGCTGATGACCGTTCCGAAGCAGATGCCAGAATGGCCCACGCCAGTGATGATGCCCATGATGCCGGCGTAGAAGGGGAACTGCAGCAGGATGCCCGCCGCTCCCGTCGCCGCCTTGTTGAAGGCCCTGACATACGCGATGGGCGTGCCGTGCAGCAACACGCCGGTGAAGAGGAACAGCATGATGACGGTTCCCAAATCAAAGCTGCCGTGCAAAAAGAAGAGCTTCAGCACGACATATCCCAAGCCCAAGCAGGCCAGCAGGATGCTCAGTCCGCGGCTGTACTCCAGACGTTCCGCGGGGGTGGCGATCTCCACCGCTTCGGCGGGCGGCTCCTCCGTCAAGAGGTCCGGGTCGATGGTGAAGACCTCCTTCTTGGGGTGCATCAGCGTGTTGACCACGACAATGGCGATGGTGACGATCAGGACGATGAGGATGTTGCGGTAGTCCAGGATGGTATGCGACACGGGCACCGGCTCGGTGAGGATGCCGTTGGTGGCTCTGGAGAGTGCCTCTCCGGGCGTGGCCATGGTCAACGGGATGGAGCCCGACAGTCCGGCGTGCCACACCACAAAGCCGCTGTAGGCAGAGGCGATGAGCAATCGGTAGTCCACACCTTGCAGCTTGCGCGCGATCTCCTTGGCGAAGAGGGCGCCGATGATGAGCCCGAAGCCCCAGTTGAGCCAGCAGGCGAGGGCCGAGACCGCCGTCACCAACGCGATGGCGGCAGTGGGCGACTTTGGCAAGGAGGCCATGGCGCTGATGCCCCGCTTGACAACAGGCGCGGAGGCCAGCGCGGAACCGCATACCAACACCAAGGCCATCTGCATGGCGAAGGCTAAGAGCCCCCAGACGCCGTTGCCCCAGTGCTCCACCACCTCCAAGGGGGTCTGGTGGCAGATGGGCATCGCCAACAAGGCGGCGATGAAGGTCAGCAGGATGGCGAAGATGAAAGGCTCGGGCAGGTATCGCTGCACAAGACGGACGCAGAAGTTGATGATGCGGCGGAACATGGGGATGATTCGTTTTTAGATATGGCTGAGAACGATGTCGATACGGTCGTCAAAGGCCTCGCGGGTGGCATAGCCCACATGAGGCACGAGCACGCAGTTGGGGGCGCTGAAGAGGGGATGGTCTTCGGCCAAGGGTGGCTCCTTCTCATATACGTCGATGCCGGCGCCTCCAAGCAAGCCCGCCTTCAGCATCTCCGCCAAGGCGTCCATGTCCACCACGTTGCCACGGGCGGTGTTGATGATAATCGCCGTGGGCTTGCACATCTGCAGCAGCTCGCGACTGATGAGATGATGCGTCTCGGCCATCAGCGGCACATGCAGGGTGATGATGTCGCAGGTCTTCATCAGCTCCTCCAAGGGAAGATAGACAACGCCTTGCGCTGCCACCTCGTCGTATTTGGTGCGGCTCCAGGCTACGACCTCGCAGCCGAAAGCCATGAGCAGCTGTGCCGTGCGCTGTCCGATGGCGCCCGTGCCCACGATGCCCACGCGCTTGCCACGCAGCTCGCGACCTAAGAAGTTGTTGCGCGTGCCACCCTCGCGCGTGTCAGCGTCTAACGCCGTGATGCGCCGATAAACATCCAGCATTAGCCCGATGGCCAACTCGGCGACCCCTTCCGTGGCATAGCCCGAGGCATTCACGACCTCGATGCCGTGCTCACGACAATAGGCCAGGTCGATATGGTCCAGCCCCGTGAAGGCAACGTTGAGTTTCTTCAGTTTGGGACATTGTGATAAGATGTCGCTGCCGATTTTGATGTTGGAAACGATCACCTCTTCGGCATCTTTCATTCGCTCAATGAGGGTGGCGGCATCCTCGCGGCGGTCGCGGTAGCAGATGAACTCGTGGCCTTTGCTGGCCAAGTCGTAAGCAATGTTGGCGGCACGCTCTTCGCTGATGCCGATAGGTTCTACAGCTATGATCTTCATTAGATTGTCTTTTTAAAAAGGTTGAAAGCTATTGGTGACAGGAAGTTGCTCTACCTGCAAGACATTGTAGTTGTTCTTGTCGTAGAGGATGGCCACGACCGTGCAGTGCTCCGGCTTCCAGTTGGTGCCGGCAAAGCTGAAGGACTTGGCATAGAGGTAACTCTCGCCCGCAGTCAACTCGCCGGTGCCGTTGAGCAGCTGGCCGTAAGTGCCGTTGAGGGAGCCGCGGAGCACATGGTTGTGAACGTAGTCCTCTATCGTCTCGGTGCCGTTGATCTGAGGGCTGACGATGCCGTTTTCTACAATGAATAGAGACAGTTTGAGCGGGGAGTTGCAAGGCTCCAGCAGGGTGATCTTGGCGTTGACTTTCAAAAGACCATCGTCGTATTGGTTGATGAGCTGGATGGCGGCGGGGGCATGGCTGCGGTCCACCGCATTGACTTTGGAGAGCCAGCGGGCAGGGATGCTGCCCATGGGCTCGTTGGCGCGGTTAATGACGCCAGCGGGGATGCCGTCAATCTGCCAGTCGGTGGCCAGCTCGGTGCCCACAGCACTCATGAGGTTGTCGGGGAACTCTGTAGTAGGTTGCGCCAGCGAGGTGGCATGGATGCAGACCGGGATGAGCGTGTCGCCGAAACGGGTGATCAACTCCTCTAACTTGTCGTGTCCAGCCGGACAGTTGGGACAACGGTGGCCCGTGTATTCCTCGATCAGGACCTTGCGATATACGGAGGCAGGGTCCAAATCCGGGAAATCTACCGTGATGGTCTCTTCATCATCCAACACGATATAGGGTCCCTCCACGCGGTCGCAGGAGTAGATGAGGAACAGGGCAAAAAAAGCGATGATGATATAGGGTATCTTTTTCATAACTTATTCTACTAAAGATGGTTAAAATGATGTGGTGACGGACAATCCCATGCCGTAGGAGGCGGGCACGGCGCGGCATACACCGCCGATGCAGAGGATGCCCTCTTTGGTCTTGCCGAAGTTGAGCGCGATGCGTGTGGTGCGCCAGACGTAGGCAGCCGCGATGTTGTAATAATGCAGTTTATGGGCTTTGTCAGGATTGCCGTAGTTCCACTCGTCACCCACGGAGAAGAACCAGTGCGGACTGATGGAGTACTCCAACATACCATAGATGGAACTGCCTTCGTCATCCTTGGTGTAGAGATGCTGGAGTTCCAGACGCAATGCGTGCTTCGGAGCCACTTTCCACAGCAGGTCGGCAGCCACCAGATGACCGCGCATGATGCCCTCATGGCCTTGCAACAGCTCCAAGTTGTAGGTGATGTAGTTGTAGGCTAAGGTCAGCTCCCATTTCTTGGTCAGACGACGATGGAACTCGAAGCCGATATCTTGGTACATCAGGTCGGGACCGAACTTGAAGAGGTTGGAGGTGTAGCCGTCGGTGCCGCTGAGGGTGCCCAGCGCTATGGCTTCGGGCGTCCACTGGCGGTCGATATTGTGGAAACGGGAGAAGTTGAAGGTGAGGTCGGTGCCGTACTTGCCTCCGATCTTGCTCTTCTTGGGGATCTGATAGTTGACTTGCAACTGTACGCCGATTTGTCCGTTGGGCTGGGAGGCGAAGCTGTAGTCAGCCAGCAGCTGGTAGGAGTATTGGCGGTTGATAGCCGGTATGTTGTTGATGAAAAGCAGCGAGTTGGTCTTCATCATGCGTTGGGAGCGGTAGTCCATGTTGTCGGCGCGGATGAAGGAGGCAGCAATACCGAGGCCCTTCATGGAGTAGGTAGCCGACAGGAACAGGGCGTTGCCCTTGCGGTAGATGAAGTCGTTGGTAACGGTGGGGTCCTGCATCTTCTGGGCAAACTCACCATCGAAACGGAAGCCCTTGTAGCCGAAGCTGGTGCGCACGGCCCATACAGGCACGTTCTGCGGGATCTTGTCGGTGGCGATGACCGCCTGGCGGACAGTGTCGGTGCCGGGGAATACGGTGACGTTGATCTCTTCGTCAGCCTTCTCGAACTTGCTTACAAAGCTGCCGCCCACATTGAAGACAAAGCCTTTCTCGGCAATCTTGGGGATCATCTCGCCGAAGTTGATCTCGCCGTCAAGGCCACGGACGAAGTCTCTGCGTCCCACATAGGTGTCGAAGTTCAGGCGTTCGATGCCCCAGACGCCAGTCAGGTAGATGCCCTTGTAAGGGGTGATCTTGATGCGGGCGCCCAGCAGGCTGTTGTCGATGCCTAATTGACGTTCCTCGTAGGCGCGCAGCGTCAGGCCGTTGCCGAACTGCTCGTAGAAGTTGCCGGCGGTGACCTGGATGAAGTCGTTTTTGTAGTCGGCAAAGAAATAGCGGATGCCCTGGCCCTTGTAGTTGAGCTTCTCGAAATCTATCAGCGGGAACTGATAGAACTCGTAGCGCATACCCGCGGAGAAGCCTCCGTTGGAGTAGAGCAGGTTGAGGAAGGCGTTGGCGCGCACCTTGGAGTCCACCGCGTCTGCTCCGATGAGAGAGTCGGGGATGTAATACATGCCATTAAAGCCAAAGTCGCCACTGATCCGGCTGTTGCCTAGCTGATGTTGTGCTTGGGCTGGCCATGCCGCCGCCACCAAAAGAAATAGTAAAACACTCTGTAATAGCTTCTTCATACGCCCTGTTATTTCTCTTTGGATAATTGCTTGAGGATCTCATACACTTCCTCTTCGGAACCCGGAGCGTAGGAGGTGTGTTCCCATACAATCTCGCCTTTGCCGTTGAGGATGCACATGAAGGGCACGTCGTTGACGTTCATGGCGCGTTTGAAATCGGAGTTGACATCCAACAGGACGGTATATTCCCAGTTCTTGCCATTGACGAAAGGAGCCACGCGTGCGGAGGTCTTGGCGTCATCGATAGAGACAGCGTACAACTTGACGCCGGTCTCCTCAACCCAGTCTTCGTATTCGTCGGCGATGGCCATCAGCTCGGCGATACAGGGACGGCACCAGGTGGCCCACAAACTGACGATGATGGGCTTGCCGTCATTCTGAATGTCCTGGGTGTTGAAAGGTTGACCGTCTAATGTCTGGATAGTGACGGCCGGTAATTTGGCCAGATTCTTTTCCATCAGCGGTTCCTGAGCCCACAAGGTCGCACTGAAAACCAGCGCAGCGGCAATTAAGATTAACTTTTTCATATTCTTGAATTTTTAATTGTTATTTCTTTTGATGAATAATGGATTTGCTTCTTGTTCTTCTTTGGGGGTGAAGTTAAACCAGAGATACTCTGCCAGTCCTTTTTCAGGTTCGGGCGCACGCCGCAAGGTCACGTTGCCCTCTTTGTCCAACAGCAGATAGTCGGGCAGGGTGTAAACGTCGTTCTCCATCAGCCATTTGTATTGGCCGTTGATATGCCAGATAGGCCACTCAAACATCCCGCCGTAGTCTTTCATGAAACGATGGTAAAGACTCTCTTTGGCGTCTGTGCAGATGCTCAGAAACTCCACGTTGTCTTTGTATTTCTTGTAGAACTCTTGCATAATGGCCATTTCTCGGATGCAGTCCAGACAGTCGGCGCTGAAAAACTGTACATAGATGGGCTTGTCTCCCAGATGTTTAATGCTCTCTTTCCGCCCTTTGGCATTGGTGAAGGTGACTTCCCGGATGGTGTTGTTCGCTTGCGTCATCTTCTTCAAAGCATCTTGAATATAGATTTTATGATCTGGAAAATGAGACACCTGATCCAGATACTGCAGAAGTTTGACGATGTTTCCTTGGTCGAATTCAGAATTGGAATAGAGCTCGATGAGATTTTGGATGATGACCAATTCGCGGATACGCTCGTTGACCAGCAGCGGGTCGCGACCCACCTCGTTGAAGAGCGTCAGGTAGTCGGGCTCTTCATTGATGGTTTGGGAGAGCAGGTCTTTGGAGATATATTTGGAGTTGTACAGATAGCCGGTGTAATAGTTGAGGAATAGTGCCATGTAGGCGGGACTGTTGTACAGAATCCGGTCGTTGTCGAAGTACTTGTTGTAGATGCGAACCCGATCGTTGGGGAAGCAGAGTTTCTCTAACAATCCGTATGAGTAGTACATGTGAGATAGATAGAAGTTGTCGGGGTCGTAGCGGATGTCGAAACGGCTGTTGAGCAGTTCGGAGAGCGTGTCAAAGGCGGAGAGGTCTTTGTCGTAGGTGATGCGGAAGCCGTAGTAGTCGAAGGCGCGACCGAAGTAGTTGTCGAAACGGTTGATCTTGTAGTTCAGATCGTTGGAGTCGGCCTTGGGGTTGGTGATCATCAGATAGCCGCCGTATGTCTCGGGATTCAGCATGTTGAAGAGCACGGTGTCCACGTCGATGTCAAACTGGTAGTCCACGTTGGGGACGAGGTACAGTTCTGCTTTGGTGGTCCGGATGGCCAGTTGGGCGAGGGTGATCTGGTTGAGTTTGCAGGAGAGAGAAAAATGGCCGTGTTTGTCGATTTTCCCGGTGGCGGCCACTTCGGGAGTGTTCTGTATCAGGTTGCGGAACAGGAGCACGCGGATCTCCTCGTTGGGGGCAAAAGGGGCGTTGCCGCTGATGGTGACCTGCTGGCAAAAGAGGTTTTGCACAAGCAGGAGGCACAATCCAAGGAGCAAGGTGCGATATGTTCTGCGATGACGGGGCATTCTTTAGGGCCGTTTTTCAGGTAAAGGATAAGAGATAAACGGAGAATAGTCGGCTTTTAGTGCCCACAATTCACGAACCATGGAGGAGGATACTGCCGCCCATTTCGGGGAGGTGGGCACGAAGAGGGTCTTCACCTCAGCATTCAGTTGTTCGTTGATGAGGCCCATTTCCTGTTCCATCTGGTAGTCGGCGCTGTTGCGGATGCCGCGGATGAGGTATTGCGCCCCCACCTGTCGGCAGAGGTCCACCGTCAAGCCGGTGTAGGTGACGACGCGGATCTTGTCGTTGTTGGCGTACAGTTTGGAAATCCATTCCATCCGCTCTTCCACGCTGAAGACATCTTGCTTGCGGACGTTATGCCCGATGGCGATGTAGATGGTGTCAAAGAGAGGCATCACTTTATTCAGAATGTCTTCATGACCTTTGGTATAGGGACAGAATGAGCCGGCGAAAACAGCAATGTTCATGATTAATCTCTTAAAATGGTGAAGTTATAATCGTCCACAAACTTGATGAGGCGAGAGGGCTTGTAGTCCACCGAGGTGGCGTAAGTCTGCGGCACCACATAGTCCATCAGCTTGATGATGGCGGGGTCGATCTGCTCGAACACTTTCGGGGTCTCCTGTCCGGCGAAGTTGGCGGAGGTGGAGACGATGGGGTGCCCGAGTTTCTTGATGAGCCGGCGGCAGAAGTCATGCTGCACCACCCGGATGGCGATGGTGCCGTCATTGTGGATGAGTCGGTCGGGCAAGTTGCGGGCAGTGGAGTAGATGACCGTGGTAGGGCGGGAGATCTGCGGTACTAAATCCCAGGCTATCAACGGGATGTGCTCTACATAATAGGGCAATCGCTCGAAGGAGTCCAGCAGGATGATCATGCATTTTCTCTCCGGACGCTGTTTGATTTGGTAGATGCGTTGCACCGCCTCGTCATTGGTGGCGTCACATCCTATGCCCCAGACGGTGTCGGTAGGGTAGAGGATCACCTTTCCCGCCTGTAGCAATTCCACGCATTTTTCAATTTCCTGTTCCATCATTCTGAAAATTGGGTTATACAGAAAAATGGCAAAAGTATAATTTTTATATGAATATATGCACAAAAAAATACAGGAAAATTATCGGGTTCCGTGGAGGTATTCTTCGTCTGTCAAAGTGCCCAGGAAGGCCTTGAGGTCGGCGATCTCGCTGGGGGTCAGATGGCGTCCGCCTTCGTTGAGTTTGTGCATCAGGGGACTGACGTAGGGTGAGTATTGCAACCCTTCGTTGTAGAATGTCAACACTTCGTCGAGGGTCAGGAAACGGCCGTCGTGCATGTAGGGTGCAGAGACGGTGACGTTGCGCAATGACGGCGCGCGGTACGCCCCTCTGTCCATGATGTTGCCCGTGACGGCGCTGCGGTCTGCCGGATCGGTGAAGGTGGCGTCCAACCCATTGTTGTAGAAGAGGTTGGTGGTGAACAAGGGAGTGCCTCCGCTGCCATGACAGTGGAAGCAGTCGGCGCCCTCCTCGGTGGTGAAGAGGATGTAGCCGTGCAGCTCTTGCGGGGTGAGCTGCTCCAAGCCTTGCAGATAGCGGTCGAACTTGGCGTTGCCTGAGACCAACGAGCGCACATACTGGGCGATGGCCTTCTGCACACGCTCCATGGTGATCTCCTCGCTGCCAAAGGCTTTCTTGAACATCTCCGGATAGCGGCTGTCTTGACGCAGCGCCGCCAAGGTGCGCGCCTCCGTGCTGGCAATCTCGTCTTCTGCCAGGATGGCCGCCTTGACAATGTCTTCAATATTTTGGGCGCCAGCACTTTGCTGATAGCTGACGGCGCCGTTCCAAAGATAGCCTTCGTGGTTGAAGACCAAGTTGCAGAGCGGCATGGCGGTGTGGTGGGTGTAGATACCCGTGCGTCCGTGCGGCCTCCCGCCCGGGAAGCGTGGGTTGTCGGTGCCGATGTCGTAGTTGTGTGCCCGGGCGTGGCAGTCGGCGCACGACATCAGCGAGTCGGGCTCCGAGCCGAGATGACCGCTCAGGTGGCCGTCTTCAAAGAGGCACTTGCCCAATGCCACTCCCTCGACTGTCATGGGATTGTCGTCCGGGATGTTCAGACGTGTGGGAAACCCGTAAGGGATGCTGATCTCATACGGGGTGGGTTCCTCAATGTGTCGGCATGAGGGAAACAGCAGGACCAGGGCAAACAGGCATAATATGCTGGCTCGTGGTCTCATTAGAAATCCAGGCTCATCTGTTCGCCGGTGCCGGGGTCGGGCTTGTCGAGAGGCTCAACGGTGATGTTCTCCATCTCCGCTTGCGCGATGGCGTAATCCACATTCTCCACGGTCTCGGAGTTGTCCTCGGGAACCTCCGGCTGGTCGTCAGGCTCTTCCTCGGGCTCCTCATAGGGCAGCGGTTCGATGAAGGTGACAGACTGGATGCTCGGGTAGTTGATGCGCTTGCCGCGGGCGCGCGAGGTCATCACGTCTATGAACTCGGCGCAGGAGATGATCACTTCCGACTTCTCTTCCTTCTTCTTCTCTTTGTAAACCACCTTGATCTGTGGCAGATAGTCGATGGAGACCCCTTTCAGAACGGCATCGCCATCGGCGGGAAGGAATTCGATTTTCTTTTGGAAGACATCCGGCTTGAAACGCTTGAGGTAGTATTTCTTCTCCAGCTGATTGTAATAGACCGCGGTGATGATGTTGTTGGGGTTCCACTTGCGGATGAACTCCAGGTCGTCATCAAAGTGCGTGGTGATGTCGAAGCCGGTGATTCTGTAATGTCCTGACTTGTAGGTGGTCAAGATCTTGTCATCCTCTTTGAAGGCGCCGAGCAGCTCTCCGCGGCCGTCATTGTTGAGTCGCATGACGGACTCCTCGAAGAAGACGTTGATGGCGCTGAGGGTGGAGATGCCCTCTTTGCTCATGGAGATGGAGGAGATGGGGTAGCGTGTCAACAGGTTGCCCAGGGCGGAGCGGTTCTTGACCGCCAGCGTGCTGAAGTCAAAGTCGAACTCCTTCTTTTTCAGCTTGGCCTTGGGGCGGAGCTTGATGCGGATGACCTCGGCCTCTCCGTTGGGGTTGGAGGTCAGGTAGATGACCTTGGAACCCGGTTTTCCTTTGGTCAGGTCGTATTCTTTGTCGCGGGAGATGCCGCCCACAGCGAAACGTTTGACCATGGCGGGCCCGTTGGCGCCGTTGAGATAGACCATGTTGTAGATGCGCCGGTCGTCACCGCGTTTGAAGACCTCCACCAGGAGGATATTCTTGCCGAAGAACTGTTTGTCGGAGACCCTGCTGACAGAGAAGGTGCCGTCCTCGCGGAAGACGATGATCTCGTCCAGGTCGGAGCAGTCGCAGGCGAACTCCACCTCGTCATCCTTTTTGAGGCCCGTGCCCACGAAGCCTTCTTTCTTGTTGACATACAGCTTCTGGTTGGTCACAGCCACGGCGGAGGCGATGATGGTGTTGAAGTTCTTGATCTCGGTTTTGCGCTCGCGTCCGGCACCGTATTTCTTCTTCAACTGCTTGAAATAGTTGATGGTATAGTCCACGATGTGGGCGAGATGGTTCTCCACCTCCTCGATGTTCAGTTCAATGTCGGCCAGATCTTGTTCCGCCTTCTTGATGTCGAACTTGGAAATCTTGCGGACAGGCTTCTCGCAGAGTGCCAACACATGGTCGCGGGTGATCTCTTGCTTGAAGAGAGAACGATATGGGTCGAAGGCACGCTCGATGTTGTCGATCTGCGTCTCCCAGCTGTCCGTGTCCTTTTCCAACTCTTTGTAGATCCGTTTTTCGAAGAATATCTTCTCCAAAGAGATCTTGTGCCATTTGTCGTTCAGCTCCTGGAGTTCAATCTCCAACTCCTTGCGCAGCAGGTTGAGGGTGTTCTCGGTGTTGATGCGCAGGATGCTCTTCACGTCCGTGAAGACGGGCTTGCCGTCCCAGATGACGCAGGCATTGGTGGCGTAGGCTATCTCGCAGTCGGTGAAAGCATACAGGGCGTCCACGGTCTGGTCGGGAGAGACATTGGGCTGCAGATGCAGAAAGATCTCTACATTCTCGGCCGTGGTGTCGTCAATCTTCTTGATTTTCAACTTGCCGTTTTCCACTGCCTTGGCGATGGAGGCGATCAGCTTGACGGTGGTGGTTCCGTAAGGTATCTCGGTGATACAGAGGGTCTTGTTGTTGACGATGTTGATGCGTGCGCGGTTGAGGACCTTGCCTCCTTGGGCGCCATTGTTATATCTGGAGACATCGACTGTGCCTGCAGTCGGGAAGTCGGGATAGATCTCGAAATCGTGGCCGCGGAGGATGCTGATGGAGGCATCCATCAGCTCCAAGAAGTTGTGTGGCAATATCTTGGTGGACATGCCCACGCCCACGCCGTCCACACCTTGGGCCAGCAGCAACGGGAACTTGACGGGAAGTGCGATGGGCTCGCGGTTGCGGCCGTCGTAGGAGACCTGCCATTCGGTAGTCTTGTGGTTGAAGATCACCTCTTTAGCCAGTGGTGAGAGGCGTGCCTCAATATAACGGGCGGCAGCGGCCGGGTCACCCGTCAGGATGTTACCCCAGTTGCCCTGCGTGTCTATGGCGTAGTGCTTTTGTCCCAGCTGCACCAAGGCGGCGTAGATGGACTGGTCTCCGTGCGGGTGGTATTTCATCGTGTTACCCACCACATTGGCAACCTTGTTGAAACGGCCGTCCTCCAGCTCGTCCATGGAGTGCAGGATGCGTCGTTGTACGGGTTTCAATCCGTCATAGACATCCGGGATGGCACGGTCCAGGATCACATAGGAGGCGTAATCCAAGTACCACTCGCGGTACATGACGTCTGCGTAAATCAGTTTGTGCAAATCAGAAGTGTCCTCTCCAGGTGTTGCGACAACATCTTCTTCCAATTCATCTTTTGTGTCTTCTGACATAGGTTTAGGCTTGGTTGGTTTGAGGGGGCAAAAATACAAAAAAAATGCGAGCGAAATGAACAATTCTTATTTAATAATTTGAATATAAAAAGAAATGTAACAACAAAAAAAAGTATATCTTTGCATTTTTAAAACAGTTAGGTTTGTCTTGTTTTTTTGTAATTGTCAGTCAAACCTGATTGCTGGGAGTATGAAAAGACTATTATTCTTGATTGTATTGTCAAGTGCCTTGGCTGTATATGCGCAGTGTCCTGATTTTACGAATCTTACGGGCGCGGGCGTGACTTGTCAATACGGCTCTGTCACCAATCCTTTTCAGCATACAGGTCTTGTTCCAGGCCGCCATTCCGTCATCACCCAGCAGGGCACCGACCCCAACACAGGTGGCCAGCTGCCGTTACTGCCGCCGGGCGAGAGTGCCGTGGTGAAGCTCGGCAACGAAAATGTCGGCTCGGAAGCGGAAGCCATCACCTACGACATCACCGTTGACGCTGACAATCCCATCCTGCAGGTGAACTTCGCTGTGGTATTCCAAGATCCCAGCCACCCTTATGATGTCCAGCCGCACTTCCTGATGCGCGTGCTCAACATTGCCGGGGAGCTGATCGACAGCTGTGCCCAATACAATGTGACTGCCGCCTACGGCATCGAGGGTTTCCAAAGCTACCATAGCGTGCGTTTCCTGCCATGGAAAAAGATGAGCATCAGCCTCGCCGACTATATCGGACAGCAAGTCAAGCTCCAGTTTGTGACCTACGACTGCGGCTGGCAAGGTCATTATGGGTATGCCTATTTCACCGCGACCTGCATCAGCAACAAATTGACAGTCAACAATATCGGTGGCGGGCAGATTGCGGTGAGCGCCCCGGATGGTTTTCCTAACTACAATTGGGACAATCACACCTACACCAACCCGACAACGTATCCACTGGATCCGGCAGGGACATCCGTCAACTGTTTGGTGGTAACCAATGTGAACTGCTATTTCACGTTGAGTGGCCTTTTTGCAACGGGAGTCGGTCCCACCACCAGCCAGGTCTATTACGACACGATCTGCGAAGGCGATAGCTACCATCAGCACTATTTCAACCTGCCGCCGCAACAATCATTGGGCACCCACATCTACCGCAACGTCTATCTCGACCCCAGCAACCCCAATGCGCAGGAGGTCATCATCACCCTGTATCTGACCATCCTGAAGAAGTTTTACCATATCTACGATCATATCTGTGTCGGCACCAACTATGAGGCAAACGGATTCAACATTCCACAGCCCCAGGCTGGCAAACGTCTTGACACACTATACCTTCCCAGGGCAGGGTTGTGCGACTCCGCGGTGGTGCTACACCTCTCTGTCAGTTATCCTTTTGTGCTGCCGGAGACCATCTCTGGAGAGACGGTTGTCTGCGATGGCGAGGAGTTTATCTACGCCTGGCCTGGCGCTGAAGTGCTGGACACCATCCTCTGGTCGCTTCCGGCAGGGGTGGCGAACATGTCAGGACAGTGGGGCCCGTCCGTCAGGGTCTATTTCACCCCGGAAACGCCTAATCCTGCCGTTATCTCGGTGTCTGCCGTCAATGGCTGCGGCAGCGGAAGCCTCTCCCTCAGTGTGACACACAACCCGTCCTACCATCTGTTCATTCGCGACACCCTATGCTCAGGCAATGAGTATCAGGAACATGGCTTTTATCTGGCACGACAAGACAGCGTGGGAGTCTTTACCTTTACGGCAGAAAACACGACCCAGTTGGGCTGCGACAGCACCTCGATATTGGAGCTTCTGGTGGTCCATAATCCTGAGTTGACCACGTTGGCACAGCCTATGGAGATCTGTCCCGGCGACAGCACTGCCATTCATGCCATGGGCTCCAATTCGGGCATTGACAATCATGTCCTCTATCCGCTGACGGTGGCAATCGGCGATATTCTCTGTACCGACAGTTCTATCGTGAAGCCTTCGGACTGGCCCGTGGCAGGCAAAACGGCCATGGGCATCGTGTTCTATGTGGACAATACAGGCGAACATGGGTGGGCCGTCAGCTTGGAAGAGTATTCTGAGTTGCAATGGTGTGACCTGTGGCCGACTGTGGATATAGCCAATCTGCCGAATTTCTCGACATCGTGGGATGCCATGTTCGATTTGGATGGCTATTCGAACACCCAGATTATCCGAAACGAGCCCTCTACCAATTGGTGGCTCAATCAGCAGCAGGCTTTCCCTGCCGCATGGGCGGTGGATTTTGACCATGGATGGTATCTGCCTGCCTTAGGACAACTGCGTATCCTGTACGGGACATGGGGCTTGATCAATCCGTCTTTGCAGCTCGTGGGAGGGACCCTGTTCGATATGAACCCCACATCTCTGTCAGGGTTGTATTATTGGTCTTCCACGGAAGAGAATGACTTTCGTGCCTATTATATCAGTTACAAAGGGGAGATCTGGTCAAATAAGCAGTTTGCCAACGGTGGCCCCAAAGTACGAGGTATCCGGAATTTTTGATACAGAATAAAAGATGAAAAGGTTTCTCACCATATTGCTCTTGTGCTTCTGCAATCTGATATCTGCCCAGAGTTATCAGATTGGAGATCTGTACACGGCACCGGACGGAAGCCAGGGCATTGTCTTCTATCTTCATCCGGATGGAAGCGGAGGCTGGGTGGTGGCTCTGGACAATGCCTGCGAGCAGTGCATGTGGGGAGATACGTTGACTGATATGGTCGAATTGGTGAATACAGAGGTGGACTTTGCCCAGCAACTCTTGCTGGATACTGCCGGATATGCCCACACCCAAGCCATGCGGGCGGCGCAACCCTATTCGCCATACTATGCAGCATGGAGCGTGGATTTTGAACATGGATGGTACATACCCGCACCTGGACAGCTGAGTCTGCTCTTTGGCATGACGCCCATCATCACACCAAGGATCCTGCAGGCAGGTGGCACTGCCATGAATACTAATACGAACATGGCATATTGGACAAGTGCCGAACAGTCGGCTGCCGAAGCATACAGGGTTGATTTCGGAACCTATTATCCCGGTGATTTTCAAACCTGGATCAAGGACAACACTTGGTTTAACTGTGTCCGTGCCATACGCAGTTTCTCATATTCGACCGTGGTGCACGACACCTCGCTGACCTATCTCTGGAACACCGGCAGCACGCAGCCGAACATTGAGGTGTCGCCATCCCAGACCGCCACCTACTCGGTGACGGCTACCACCGAATATGGGTGTACAAACACCTCGGAACAGATCATCCTGGTGGGCAACGGTGTGTCGGAGACCATCTATGACACCGTCTGCCGGGGCGCCGGCTACGATGCCAATGGATTTGCCCTCACCGTGGCGCAGACAGACACGGTCGGGACCCTCACGCTCAATCGCACCATGGAGACTGGCGATTGCAGCTCCACCCTTACCCTCCACTTGCTCGTGAAAGGTGCCCAAGACACGACCATCACCCTGGTCGCCTGCAATAGCCTGGTCTGGAACGGCACTACCTACTACGAAAGCGGAGTCTATAGCCAGACATTCACCGCGGCCAACGGCTGCGATAGCGTGGTCTCTGCACAGATCACCATCATACCTTCGACCTACCAGCAATTGGACACTACGGTCTTCTCTGCGGATCTGCCCCTCTATTGGCAGGGACATTGGTTTGCGGACGAAGACAGTCTGGTGGAGACACTCTCCTCCTTTCAGCAGTGTGACAGCGTGGTGACGCTGGTGCTGCATGTGCTGCCTTCTCCCGACACGTTGCATGTGGACACACTGGTCTGCCCCGAAAAATTGCCGTTGCTCTGGCGCGATGAACTCTTTACGGAGGCGGGGACCCATTCTCTCGTGCTCCAAGGGTCAAATGGTGTGGACAGCATCGTGATGCTGACCGTGAATCTCTATCCTTCGCCCATCGCCCACATCACTGGCGATCCTTTCATGTGCGAAGACAGCAGTGTGGTGCTGACCGCCGACAGTGCCAGCAACTACATCTGGAGTATGGGCTCCACCGCCCAGTCCATCGTGGTGACGGAGCCGGGCTTCTATGTCGTGACGGTGACCAACGAATACGGCTGTGCCGACACTGCCGCCCATAGCGTGCTCTATAGCGAACTGGATCAGGTGGTGAGCATCAACCCCTTTGATATGTGCGCCGGCGGCAGCTACATCATGTCCGTGGGCTATGGCGACACCTCTACCATTCAGCTGGCGCCAGGCGTATCCACGCTCTCCTTGTCCGACACTGTCTTCCTGCCTGATGGAGTTCTCTGTACGCCTTATGGCTGCTCTTACCAGTCTTCGCTGACCTTTGACGATTTTATCCCGGGCGCTACAATCCAAAGCGTGGACGATATTCTCTATGTCCGCCTGAATATGGAACATTCGTATCTCGGAGATATCTATATCAATATCACTTGCCCGAATGGACATAAGGCAGACATCCTTAAATATGGTGGTACTGGCGACTCTGAATGCAATAGCAATATCCCGCCTTCCAGCAGAACGTGGCAGAGTGGAAACAATACGAGTGTTGAGACATGGCTGGGACAAGCTTACGACTACGAAGGGACGAATGATTGTGATCCGAATGACTCGTATAACGAGCCTGGTGTCGGGTGGAACTATTGCTGGTCGAACAATGTCGCCCAAGGCTATGTCTATGCTCCCGGTCCTGGCAGCTTGATGTATCGTGTCGAAAATGCGCACAATGATGCAGAGATGCACATGATTGTGGATTCTTCAGACGTGAATGCCGGAATGAATTTCTATCATCCCGATCAATCGTTTGCGAGTTTGGTGGGATGCCCGCTGAATGGTGCTTGGTTTATAGAGGTGATGGATGGCTGGGCTATCGACAATGGCTATATCTTCGGCTGGGAGTTGGCACTGGATCCCTCTCTGCTGCCTTCGAATATCAACCCCGTGACACATGCCACCGCCGATGGACTGTGGATTCAACAGCTGACCGACACCACCTTCCTCATCACTCCGCCCGACACCTTGACCAGCGATACGATGGTGACCTACATCGTCCATCTTTACGATAATTACGGCTGCAGTTATGACACGACCATCACGCTGCCGGTGTTTTTGCCTGTCACTGCCATTTTGGACACGGTGGTGCTGCAAAACAATCTACCGCTGACTTTGAACGGTCACAGCTATTCGCAGGCAGGAACCTACGAGCAGGTCCTGACCAGTGTGCATGGCTGTGACAGCTTGTTGACGGTGCATCTGGCTGTCTTGCCCAACGTAGAGACGATCATTGACACGATTGTCTGTCCCGAGTCCCTGCCGCTGACGTGGAACGGCGTGACCTTCACGGCTATGGATACCCTGAGCACGCTCTTGACAGCGGCCAACGGGGTGGATAGCACCGTTTTCATGGTGCTGACTCTCTACCCGTCACCAGATGCCCATATCTCCGGCCTGCCCTATATGTGCCCTGACAGCAGCTTGGTGCTGACCTCCGACAGTGCCGTCACCTACCTTTGGAGTACGGGCTCCACCGCCCAGTCCATCCTGGTGACAGCGCCCGGGGAATATTCGCTGACGGTGACCAATGCGTTCGGCTGTATGGCCTCTACCAGCCATAGTGTCGCGGTGAGCGAGTTGGACAATATCGTGAACATCAACACCTTCGACATGTGCGCCGGCGGCAGCTACTTGTTGACGGTGGGATATGCTGATACCAGCACCATCGAACTCACCCATGGCATCGCTTCTCTATCCTTGTCCGACACTATCTTTCTGCCGGATGGAGTCCCGTGCTCACCCTACGGGTGTTCGTACCAATCTCCGCTGACGTTTACCGATTTTGCGCCGGGTGCCACTATCCAGAATGTGAATGACATTCTCTTTGTCCGCCTGAATATGGAGCACTCTTTCATAGGGGATGTCTATATCAACATCACCTGTCCAAACGGTCAAAAGGCGGACATTCTCAAGTACGGAGGCACAGGCTCTTCTGCCTGTAACAGTAGTATCCCCGCTGCCAGCATCTCATGGCAGAGTGGATCCAATATGTATAAGTCCACTTGGCTGGGACAAGCATTCGATGATGAGGGCTGGGATGATTGCGATCCTACAGACCCTTACAATGCCCCAGGTATAGGTTGGAACTACTGTTGGTCGAACAATACCTCTCAGGGCTATACTTACGCCCCTGGCGCGGGCAGTCTGATTTATCGATCCAACAATGCGCATAACGGCATTGTGGACTCTTCCAATGTGGCGGCAGGATCCCGTTTTTATCATCCTGATCAGTCGTTTGCCAATTTGGTGGGCTGTCCGCTGAATGGCTCATGGTATATCGAAGTGCTGGATGGATGGGGTGGTGACAACGGCTATATCTTCGGCTGGGAGTTGGCCCTTGACCCATCGTTGCTGCCGATGACCAGCAACCCGGTGACACATGCCACCGCTGAGGGCTCGTGGATTCAGCAGGTGACGGATACTACCTTCATCATCACTCCTCCTGCCACTTTGCAACATGACACCCTGGTGACATATATCGTCCATCTCTATGACGACTATGGATGCGGCTACGACACCACCATCACCTTGCCAGTGTATTTGCCTACCAGTTCATCTATCGACACAGTCGTGGCTGAAAACCATCTGCCTTTCACATTGAACGGCTATACCTATACGACATCCGGCACCTACGATCAGCAACTGACCAATGTACACGGCTGCGACAGCCTGCTGACCGTCCATCTTACCATCCTCAACAATGTGCAGACCTTGGTGGATTCTATGGTTTGTCCGGAGCAACTGCCGTTGACGTGGAATGGCAAGACCTTCACGACTGCGGGCACGCAGAGTGCAGTCTTGACGGCGGCCAACGGGGTGGATAGCACGGTGGTGATGACGGTGGGACTGTACCAGTCGCCAGTCGCCCAGATCACCGGAGATCTCTACATCTGTCCCGGCAACACCACCGTACTGACCGTTGACAGTGCCCATTCCTATTTCTGGAATACGGGCGTCACCACACAGACATTGGCGGTGACGCAACCGGGAGACTATTCCGTGACGGTGACGGATGAGCACGGCTGTGTCGCCTCGGCTATGCACAGCATCTCCCTCAGCGAGATGGACCAGATTGTGGGCATCACCCCCTTCAATATGTGCGCAGGCGGCAGCTATGCCCTGACACTGGGCTATTCTAACAATGTTACCATAGAGTTCGCTCACGGCACCTCCACGCTCTCCATAGCGGAGACCATCTTCCTGCCCGATGGCGTCTCATGTCCGCCATACGGTTGCTCATACCGCTCGCCGCTTACCTTCACCGACTTTACCCCCGGTTCCACCATTCAGAGTGTCAACGATATTCTGTACGTTAGGTTGAATATGGAGCACTCTTTCATTGGGGATCTCTATATCAATATCACCTGTCCTAATGGACAGCGGTCGCATATCTTGCGGTATGGCGGTTCTGGAACATCCAACTGCAACAATAGCATACCGGCACAAGGAGTGGGATGGCAAGGTGGTGGAAACAATATGAGTGGCTGGACTTATCTGGGACAAGCATTCGATTATGAGGGATGGAATGATTGTAATCCTAATGATCCTCTTAATGCCCCAGGCATTGGCTGGAACTACTGCTGGTCGAACAATACTACTCAGGGCTATACCTACGCTCCGGGCGCAGGCAGCCTGATATACCGGGCCGTCAATGAGCATAACGACATCGTGGACTCTTCCCATGTGGCGGCGGGCACACACTTCTATCATCCTGACCAGTCCTTTGCCAATTTGGTGGGTTGCCCGCTGAACGGCTCCTGGTTTATTGAGGTGGTGGACGGTTGGAGTGGCGACAACGGCTATGTGTTTGGCTGGGAGCTGGCCCTCGACCCCTCATTGCTGCCTGTCAGCAGCACCCCGATGACACATGCCATTGCCGAGGGACCGTGGATTCAGCAAGTCTCCGACACTACCTTCCTCATCACCCCGCCTGACACGTTGCCTCACGATACAATCGTGACCTATATTGTCCATTTCTACGATGACTTCGGCTGTTCTTACGACACGACCGTCACCTTGTCGGTCTTTGTGCCTACTACCGCCATCATAGACACGACCATGCTGCAAAACAACCTGCCGTTGGTGGTTAATGGTCATAGCTATTCCACTCCCGGATCCTATCAACAACAAATGCAGAATGTCCATGGCTGCGACAGCACGTTGATCGTGAACTTGACAGTGCTGTACAATGTGCAGACGATCGCAGATAGTGCGGTCTGTGCCGAGGAATTGCCGCTGCACTGGAACGGCAAGACCTTCACGACTGCGGGCACGCAGAACGCGGTCTTGACGGCGGCCAACGGCGTGGATAGCACGGTGGTGATGACGGTGGCCCTGCTGCCCGCCTCCTCCTCGACCATCAACGCTACCATTGTGCAGAACAACCTGCCCTATACACTCAACGGCCAAAGCTATAATACCAGTGGCTCCTATACCCAACACTTGACCAATTCGCTGGGCTGCGACAGCCTCCTCACCTTGAATCTGACGGTTTATCAAAATGTGTCCATGACGATTGACACCACGGTCTGTGCCACCAACCTGCCGTATGTGTGGCATGGGCTGAATTTCACCAATGACGCCACCCAGAGTGTGACATTGACTGCTGCCAATGGCGCTGACAGTGTCTTGAACTGTCATCTGATGGTGGATGTCATCACGACTGCACTCGGCAATGTGACGCAGGTGCTTTGCTATGGTGATTCCACGGGCGCTGCCACGGCAACCGTCACGGGCGGACAAGCACCGTTCACCTACCAGTGGACTGGCGCGGGCGGTTCGCCGATAGCGAACAACACCTCCTTTGCAGGTCAACCGGTAGGCACCTACCACTTCACGGTGACGGACCAGATCGGCTGTTCCGCCACGACTACGGTGACGCTGGACCATGTGAACGGTCCGCTGCAGCCAGGCACGATATCCGCCAACCAGGATGTCTGTATTGACGGGGATGTGGCTCCGTTTACGGGAACGACTGCCTCGGGTGGCGACAATGGCGCGTACCAGTGGCAGATCTCCTCCAATGGAACTGCCTGGTCTCCTGCTCCGGGAGCCAATAATGGCCAAAACTACACCTATCCGGATCCTGCCACGACCTCCTTCTCGTTGCGCCGCGCCTGGATAAGCCAATCCTGCGGCACGGTGTATAGCGACACCGTGACCGTGACCACATGGCTCAACTTTGTGGACACCGTCACCGCCACCGTCTGTCAAAACAGTCCCTACCAGGGCAACGGCTTCGACATCTCAGCAACAGAAACGGCCACGCCAGGTCTTCTCTTCTTTGAAAATCTTCTGACCACAGGACATTGTGATAGTCTGGTGGTGCTCAAGCTGACGGTTAATCCCGTCTATGATATTGATATTGAGGATGATGTATGCGAAGGTTCTGCGTATGCGAAATACGGCTTCAATATTCCGCGAACGGAGACGGTGGATGTCAACGCCCTCGCCAGAACCCTCTATCTGCAAACAGTCAATGGGTGTGACAGTATTGTCAATCTGGAGCTGACCGTCATCGACACCGCGTTGACGATTCTCTCCTCGACTGACGATTTCTGCGAGGAACTATCCGCGGAGCTTACAGCAGTCACCTCCATGACGAATTATCTGTGGAATACCGGTGCCCATACCCAGCAGATCACCGCTACCCATTCAGGAACCTATACGGTGCAGGCTTCTCAAAACGATTGCATGGTATATGCGCAATACACCATTGAATCATGCGATATCCGCTTATATCTTCCCAATGCCATCACGCCCAGCAATGGTGACGGATTGAACGACTATTTCTGCATACCCGAAAGAACCCAGTTGCTGATTGATGAGTTTGAAATAGCGATCTATAACCGATGGGGTGAGCTGGTCTTCTTTTCTACGGATAAAAACTTCCAGTGGAATGGGGAGGTCCGGGGTAAAAATTACTATGACAATACCTACAACTATGTCATCCGCTGCACCAATGCCAGCGGACGTCCGTACCTCTACAAAGGCTCGTTGGTGGTGCTGTAAGCCTCTTCCTTGATTGGTGGTGTTGATTCTTCCGGCAGGTATTCTGGTGGTTTCGTTCCTCCGCCAGTCAGATCGTCATCCTCAGAGAAATAGGCGCCGAAGAACTCATTGACTACGATACGCAGGAGCGTGTAGCCGGGAACAGCGAAGAAGATGGCAAAAACACCGCCGATGTAGGCAGCCATCAAAATCACGATGAAGATTTCCAAAGGATGTGTGTGCGTCCGTTTTCCATAGATCTGAGGCTGGAAGATGAAGACATCCAGACCTTTGGCCAGCACCACGATGGCAATCACTTTGACGATGGTGCTGACAATGACGGAGGAACCAGGATCCGAGGCGATCATCGAGGTGAGGGCAATGATGACACCCAGCACGGCCGAGAGGATAGGACCCACAAACGGGATGATGTTCAACAAGCCACCCAAGGTGCCGATCAAGAGCGGCTTCGGAACCCTCAGTATCAAGCAAAGGATGGTCTCCAAAACGGCTATGATGAGCATGTCCATGAATACACCCACAAAATAGGAGGTGAGCTGCTCGCCAGTGGCGTTCAAGATGTTGGTGAAGTTCTGGTGAAAACGCTTCGGCAACCATTTCTTGATCATCCTGAAGAAGATGCCGTTGTCCTTCAAGGCAAAGAAGGTCATGAACATGATGCAGAATAAGGACAGGATGAGTTTCGATGCCACATGGAAGGTGTCGCTGACCACATTGGACATGTCGATCTTGTCGATGGTGCGCTGCATCTCCTCCATGACAAAGGTGGAGAAGTGCTCGTTGTCGTTCAAAAGGCCGAAGCGCCGGAGCATGGGATCTAACCCGTTGAGCCAGTTGGCAATGTTGCCACTCAAGGCTTGCGGATCTATGGCCATCAACGAGGTGAGCTCCCGCATGACCACGGGGATGAGGAAGTAGCCTGCCAGGACGATGACACCCACAATGACAATCAAGGTGATGGCAGAGGCCAAGGCCTTGGGCATCTGCCAATTTTTGATCTGGATCTTTGCCAAGAGCTTCATGATGGGCTGCCCCAAGAAACAAAGGGCCAGCGAAACAAGCATATAGACCAGGATGTCCCAGAAGAACCAACCCATGAAGATGAGTACTCCCAGAATAATGATGATGGCGATGATGCTCAGTTTGTTATTGTCCATTACAATATTGTGCTTGTTTTAAATGCTCTTTTTTGTTATTTATAAATTCCCCTTTGCTCTCTTTGCGTCCTTTGCGCCTTTGCGGTAACCCCTTTGCGTCCTTTGCGCCTTTGCGGTAACCCCTTTGCGTCCTTCGCGTCTTTGCGGTAACCCCTTCGCGCCTTTGCGGTAATCTCTTTGCGTCCTTTGCGCCTTTGCGGTAACCCCTTTGCGTCCTTTGCGCCTTTGCGGTAACCCCTTTGCGCCTTTGCGGTAATCACTTCGTGCCCTTCGCGCCTTTGCGGTTCTTCTTCTTCACCTTCTTCTTGGGACTGTTGAAATCCTGCTTGAAGGCCAAAGCCACGCCTGCGGTGTAGTTGATCTGATTATCAACAAAATGGTACTCGTCCCGCTCGCCGATGTAGGTGTAGGCTTTGAGCTTCCAGGTTCCTTTGGGGTTGATGTTGTAGTTGACGATAAAGTCGCCGTACATGTTGTTCAGGGCCGAGGTCGTCCGATCATCATAATAGCCGATGCTCGTCTCGATAGAGACCTTGTCCTTCAGCAGGTTGGCGCCGGCCGTGACCCCGTATTCGGCGGAGGTCCGTTCTGTCGCCTGGTTGTAGGTGATGCCGAAGGAGCCCTTCTGGTTCGCCATCATGTCGCCCAGCATGTTGTTGATGATATTGCTGAAGAGGTTCAGGCTCGTGGATCCTATGCCTGATTCGCCGGAGAACAGCTCGTTGGGCATGAAGTTGTTGGTCATGAGGAAATAGGCGAACTGCTTGGTCAGGTTCTCCTTGTTGGAGGTGTCGATAGCGTTGTAGAAGGAGGTGCGCACCTCGTTGCTGCTGTTGGGCAGCTCGAAGCTGAAGGTGGGCTCTATTTGTTGCATCAGTTGCCCGTTCAGGTGGATGTAGGAGTTGACGTTCACATTGCCGCTCAAGCCTTCTTGCGTCAAGATGTTGTTGAGCGAGGTCTTGGAGGTCTTGTAGGCACTCACGCTGACCAGCATGTTCTCCAGCGGTCCGTCGAAACGGATGTTGCCGCCAGGCACCAGCGCAAACCGCGAATTGACGACATTGTAAAGAGCTAATCTGAAATCGCCGGAGTTGAGGCCTATGTTGCCATAAAGGTTGAGCTCATCGTTGGCATCGTTGTATAACAGCTGGAAACGTCCGTCCGCCTTGGCGTTCATCGTGCCTCCGATAGACTCCAGGATGAGCGTCACGTCCGCGTCGTTGGTGACGTTGAAGGTGAAGTCGATGTCGAGTGCCGCCCCGTGGTGCGGCTCCATCAGTTCCGCTATGTCCTCGTTCTCCGAGTTGGTCTTGGGCTTGAAATAGATGGTGCTGGACTGGGAAGCCGAGTTGGCGGAGTTGACCTGCAGGGTGATGTGGGTGCCCTCTAAGGTGGTCAGGTTGGGTCCTCGGAAGGCCAGGACCTGGTCGTCTCCCTTGATGGTGATGTCTCCAGCGGCATAACCCGTCCCGAAGAAGACACTGTTCACCGTCTTGGGCGTGTTCAGCACCAAAATCTTGTCAGTGTGGATCCGTAGGTCTATCTTCATGTCTTTAAACATGTTGTGACGGATGATGCCGCTCATGTGCGCGGAGTTGTTGTTGGCATCTTGAATGAGCATCTTGTCAAAGACAATTCCTTCTTCGTTGAAGGTGATGTCCTGATGGTTGACAAAATAGTTGGTGTTCAGAGGCGCAATGCCCATGTCGGCATCCAAGACATGCACCACGCCGTCAAAGTAAGATTTCTTGGGGTTGATATAGATGGATAAGTCGCCGGAGGCATGGCCGTGGATGTGGTCGCTGAATCCTGACAGGAAAGGAGAGAGGAATCCGGCATTAAGCGAGTCGAAGGAGGTCTTGATGGTGAAACTCTTTTGGTCGATTTTGAAGTCCCCATCCAGACGGGCCAGAATGTTTTTTTCTGTCGTAAAGCTGCGGTAGCTCTGATCCAACATCTTGCGGGAGGGCAAGAGCAAGCTGTCGCTGAAGATGCCGCCGGTGAATCCAATCTTGCCCAGTGTGTCCAGCAAGGCTGAAACATACACGTTCCCGATGGGCTCTTCGTTGAAGGTGAAATCCCCGGCAAAGGCTTTTCCAAAAACGATGACCTTGCCTTTGCGGTTGCCGATGTTGACCTTGGCGGACACGTCACCGTCAATCAGCATGTTGGGCAAGAGCGGGTTGAGGAGCTCCATGTCCACTTCGGAGAGGGAGAGCGTGAGCAGCTCGCGCGAGTTCTTGGCGTATGTGCCGTCCACTTCAATGCTACTGCCCCTGTTGGAGAAGGTTAAGTCCTTGATGAGCAGTTTGTCTTTTAGGATGTGAATCTCATTGTCGTTGTTGAACTTCCAATCCAAATCGTTGAGGAAGATGGTGGAATTTCGCAACTTGAGCACAATGTCGTCAGGATTCTTCAGCGAGGCCAGTCCCGAGAGATTGCTTTTGTTGCCGGGAGAGTTGAAGGGGTTGTGCCATTCAATGTCGTACTTGACGGTGTCGTGGATGGCGTCGGCACTGGCTGTGATGTGGTCGAAAGTGAGTCTTGACTGTTTGACGAATACAATGGCGGAGTCGCCACTGAGATTCACGGCCAGGGTCTTGTCCGGACTGTCGTAGCCAGTGAGGGATACATTGTGCACCATCACCTTGTTGCGCAAGGCGAAGAAGGGAGAAGAGGCGGAGATGGCACTCCGGGATTCATTCGCATTGACGTCGATATCGACTACCGAATTGGGTGCGATGAACAGATCGGGGAGCAGGAACTTGGTGATGGAGTAGGTGCGGTATGTGTTCAGGTGGAACTTCATGTAGCCGTTTTGCACAGGCTCCGTGGTGCTGGCGAGATTTGAAGAGGAAGGGCTTGCTTGGATGATGCCGGGCACGACATGCTGCAGCATGCCGATGAGGGAGTCCTTGAGGGTCTTCATCTCGTAGTTGGTCTCCAGAGAAGCGTTGGCAATGCCGGAGGAGAGGATGTACTTGTGCATCTTGTCCACGTTGATGGCAGTGAAACGCAGCCGCTCGCCCTGCACGCTGTCGGTGGCGGTCTTGACCTTAATGTTGTCGAAGGCTATGAAGCCGTTGACATCGTTGAGGTTGTGGCCGCGCATCATGACGGCGAAGTTGTCAAAGCCCAGTTCGAAGTTGGGGTTCTCCTGCAAGGTGAGGATCACCTTCTGAAACCCTTTGGCGGTGGCGGAATCCACGGCGGGCATGGCAGCAGCGATGGCCCCGGCGTTGAGTTTCGACAAGGCGATGTTGCCTTGCAGTGAAGGCAGCTCTTCCGTAAGGTCTAACTGCGCCACCAGGTTCCCTCTGAGGTTGGGGTCGTGGGTGGTGAGTTCTACGTTGTAGAGCCGGTCTTGATAGTCGGCTTCCACCTTGCTGTGGCGGATGTTGTATCCCATGAAGCGGATGTCGGAAATGTCGCCGTTGATGTGCGCATCCAGAGTGCTGAAGTCGGCGGTGGACCAGGTGGTGCCGTCCATGGAGCCGTCCACGGTGAGGTCTGCATGGGTGGTCCCGACAAGTTTTCCCTTGCCCGTGAGCTTGGCCAGGTTGAGGCCGTCAGTCTTGACGTTGCCCTTCAGCTGCATCTTGCCATTGTCGGGCAGGGTGCTCAGCTGCGCCTGGAGGCCACCGATGGAGGTGTTGGCGTTGAGGTTGGTGGTGAAGATGTTCGGGGTGCCTACAAAGGAGCCCGTCAGGTTCACGTTGCCTACCTTCTGGACGGTTTTGGGCAGGTCGATGGTCTTGCCCCTGGGCAGGGTGAAGGCGGTCAGCTCGGCCACGTTGCAGGAAGCAGAGTCGATCTGCGCGTTGATGCGCGCATTCCAGAAGTCGGTGATGTCCTTGAAAGAGAAGTCGCCCGCCAGCTGCGTGAACATGCCCCAGCGCGCTTTCAGGTTGATGAGGTTGAAGTCGTTGACATAGCCCTGCACGCGGTCCGACTGGATGGTGAAGACATCCTCCATGCCCTTGATGGCCGGCGCCCAACAGGCCACGTCTCCCATCGCCAAGACGGTGGGACGGATGTTGGCCGTGATCAGGACGGAGTCTAGAAACTCGCCGTAGGTCTTCCATCTCGGATAGGAGAACTTCAGGTCCAAGTCCAGGTTGCTGCGGTCGGTGACGGCCTTGAAGTTCTTGAAGGAGAGCGAGGTGTCGCAGATGTTGAACTGGCCGCTGCCGCTGTTCATCTTGAAACCGCCATATTGAGAGAAAGCAAACTCTTGGAAATCGGCGGAGACATTGGCGCCCACAAGCTTGAAGGGCTTCATATCCCACAAGATGTCCTTGAATTCCAAGTAGTAATAGTCGATGTCGGGATTGCCCTTGGTGTCATAGACGACCCGTTTGTTGTCGTTGATGAGCACAAAACGGGAGTCGCTGAGGAGGACATGAGATCCCTCCAACTCAAAAGGCGCTTTCTTTTTCTCTTTGTGAAACTTCTTGGCCCATTGTGCGATGTTGATGGTCTCTTCGCCTTTGTAGGTTCGCAACACGATGTTGGCTTTGGAGAGCTCCACGGTGCCGAACTTCAGCTGTATGGGTTTGGTCTTGACCGAGAGAAGGCGGCCTTTGACCTTGCCGACATAGATCATGTCGTTGTGATGATGGTCGGCGATGCGCACCCCGTCGGCGGCAATCTTCAGCGATGGGGTGATGTGGATGCGGTCGATGGAGATCTCGGTGCCCCACTTCTCGCTGATTTTCTGCGTCACCTTGCTGACGGCGAAGGTCTGAACGGCAGGCACAAAGCAGAGGCCCACAATGAGCAGGTCCAGGGCTATCAACCCCAGAAATACCCAAAGGAGTATCTTCCAAATTTTTTTTCTACTTTTGCCGCTCACAATATCAGGTCTATGTCAGTTTATATTTTGGGTATAGAATCCTCGTGCGATGACACTTCTGCAGCGGTCATCCAAGACACTACGATTCTCTCTAATGTCATTGCCAGTCAGAAGGTTCATGCGGAATATGGCGGGGTGGTGCCGGAGTTGGCGTCCCGTGCGCATCAGCAGAATATCATCCCCGTGATTGACACGGCATTAAAGCGTGCAAAAATACATAAAAATCAATTATCTGCCATCGCTTTCACAAATGGTCCCGGTTTGCTCGGATCCCTGCTTGTAGGTAGCTCTTTCGCCAAGTCCATGGCCTATAGCTTGAACATTCCTCTGGTGGAAGTGGATCATCTGCAGGCCCATGTGTTGGCAAATTTCCTGCAAAAACCTGAGGCACAGAAACCTGTGCCTTCCTTCCCGTTCCTTTGCTTGACCGTCTCCGGCGGCCATACTTTGTTGTTGCAGGTCCACGACTATTTCGACATGCAGCGCCTTGGCGGCACCATCGACGACGCCGCGGGCGAGGCCTTCGACAAGGCGGCCAAGATCCTCGGATTGCCCTATCCCGGCGGCCCCGTCATCGACAGATATGCCCAAGAGGGCGACCCCGACCGCTTCCAGTTCTCCATCTCCCATCTGCCCGGCCTCGACTACAGCTTCAGCGGACTCAAGACCTCCTTCCTCTATTTTGTGAGAGATAACCTACAGGAGAATCCGAACTTCATCGAGGAGAACATCCATGATCTGGCGGCTTCTATCCAGAAGGCCATCATCCAGTCGCTGATGAACAAGATGGAGAAGGCGGTGAAGCAGACCCGCTGTAAAGAATTGGTCTTCGCGGGTGGCGTTTCTGCCAACTCAGCCCTGCGCGCCGCCGCCCAGAAGCTGGCCGACAAGTACCACTGCCACCTCTACCTGCCCTCGTTGGACCTCACCACCGACAACGCTGCCATGATCGCCGTGTGCGGGTATTTCAAATTCTTGAAGAAGGAGTTCGTCAATGTCGATGTGGTGCCCTATAGCAGCAGCAGATAATATTGGATGTTTTTAACGTCATGACAAAATCATATACTATCTTGTTGGATTATTGTTGATCGTTAGTTCAACGTGCAGTTTCATATTTGAATACATTCGTACTTCAGTTATGCTTCAACAAAGATCCGACAGTGCGTTTGTTTTTGTAGCAGTGTTGGGATGGGCCTTCAATGTGTTGTACTATGTATGGTTTGTGACGCCGTGGGATTAGCTTTGATTCATAGGCATTTTGCACAATAAAACTTTGATTAATTTTATTATCTTTGCAGAGCAAAAGAATTAACAGAGAGCTCTCCTTTGGCAGTGCCTGTAGGATTTTTAAAACGTTAGGTATGATTTTATTCAAACCATCTATAAAAATATATGTTGTAGCCCTTCTCTTTTTAGGGATGATGGCCAATAATGCTCAAGCTCAAGCTCAAGCCAGTCAGTTTTATAGAGATACGACCATCTCTCTATCTTATAAGAGCTTTGAAATCGAACTCAGAACTTTTTTGTACGATCATGATTTGGCAGAAAAATGGACCTACTACAACCAAGATGTTCCGTATGGTTTTTTACGACCCTATGTAATAAAACAAGTTCTGATTTTTTATCAAAAAGGCAACATTGTTTCCCAAAAAGAGATCAAAATATCCACTTCTTTACATAAAACATGTGACGGGAAGGCTATTGTCTTGCAAAATCTTCCCGTTTTTGATATTGGAATTGTTGAAAACAAACAATCATTCTTCTTTATGGTATATGGTGCCAATTATTGTGCAGGTGTCAATTGTCCTGAATTTATAGGAATATATGCCCCTACTGGCGAGGTTGTCTCAGAGAGCCTGTCATATCCTGAAAAAGTGTTGACTGGCGAATCTTTGAGCGAAGTCCTTAAAAAGGAGAGGTTAGATATTAATAAAACTGTAAGAAAGGCTTCCATATTGGATGTCTTCAACGTCATGGATGAATAGCTTTTTTACTATCTTTGCCGTTGCAATTAATAGAAAGGGAAACAACAAAGAGGATTTTAATACAAATGTGAATATGAACAACATGATGGATTTCTGGCGCAACGAGTGGGATGCCGTTGCTGATATGAGCGAGGTGACGGAAGTGGAGGAAACGTATTTGCTTCGGGGCAGTGTGACAAACGATAGTGATTCTGTGGTGTATTACAAACCTGAAGATGGTTCGTATGATGAAAAGAATAAAATTGCACCTCGCAGTCGCAAAAACCTTAACGTGGATGGTTTGGCCACCTGCCTTTATAAGGATAAAGTCTATAAGGTACCAGGAGGAACACCATATCATCCAGATGTTAAAGTGGACAAATCTGGACAAGTCAGCTTTAGATTTTTCAATCAATGGCCTGCTAATCTCTACGCGAAGTATAAAAAGAATAACAATGAAAAATATGAATATGGGTGGATGTCTTTAGATAAATTAGATGAGTCTTGGCAGGCACTGTTTGATTTAGCAAAAGACATTTGATGATGAGAAACGATTGCCGCGTTGTGAAAAACACAGTATGGGTTGTTTTAGCCCTCTATTTCCTTGCCCAACTTTTTTTAATTTTTGATCAGATGGTACAAGCAGGCTTGATATCTTGTTTCAATCGCTTTTTTGAATCCTATTCTGAGCAAGTGTTGACATTCGAGATTTTTAGTTTGATACCCTTGTTCCTTTTGTCTATCGCATTGGTTTCATTTTGCGGATTGCGCTATCGTCAACAACAAATATGGAAAGAGTATTTAGCACAGGTTCTCTTTTTAGTGCTCACCATAGCAATGCCATTTATTATAATGCTTTTTGTTTAAGATGCCATGAAAAAAGATAAAACCATTTATTATGTCAATGCCATTATATTGGTAATTGTTGCTATGTTTTTTTATGCCTTGGAATATTTTGGATGGGAACAGCAATGCATGGGACAATTTCAGCAAACAGGTTCTTGGCGGGCAGAATTGTTGTCTATTACAATTTTGGTAGATAACGTGCTTTTTTTGATACAACTGCCCATGCATGTGGGCTTTGGAATGCACTGCCTCACTGCATATCGAAAACAAAACCGATGGTGGGAGTATCTGTTTTTTGTGGCAGTCGTGTTGATTGCCTGTTATAGTTTTTATTATGCTTGTTTTGCAACTCCGTGGGATTAGCATTCCAAATATTGTGTACATTTGCCCCCTCATTAATCGAATCAAAGTTATAAGCCAACAGCCAAAGGCCAACAGCCAACGGCTAAAGTCAAAGTTCAAAGTTCAAAGTCGAAATTCCCATGCGTTCACCCCTCATTCTCCTCTTGTCCTTCACCCTTTTGCTGGTCAGTTGCCATCAAGACAAACGACAACAGATTGCCGGCACCTGCTTCGGCACGATGTACCATATCACCTATCTGGGCGATGAGGATCAAAACCTGCCTGCCCGTGTGGACTCCCTCCTGGCAGACCTCAACAGCACCTTTTCCATCTTCGACACTGCCTCGCTGATCTCCCGCCTCAACATAGGCTCCGAGAACATCGTCAATGCGGACTTTGAGCATGTCCTGCGCTGCGCCACCGAGGTGGCTCGTCACACCGGCGGGGCCTTCGACTTCACCGTGCAACCGCTGGTGGAGCTCTGGGGCTTCGGGCGCAACAAGGAACCCCGACAGGTCGCCCCGGAACAGCTCGACTCTGTACGGCAGTTCGTCAACTATAAGCTGGTGGCGCTACACGACAGTGTGCTCGTCCGGGTGGATCCCCGCACGCAGCTCAACTTCAACGCCATCGCCAAAGGGTACGCCGTGGATCAGATGGCGCAGTTTCTGCACCAGCAAGGCTATGAGAACTTTATCGTGGAGATTGGCGGCGAGGTGGTAAGCCATGGCACCAAAGATGGCAAGCCGGACGGCAAATCTTGGGTGGTCGGCATCCAGGTGCCCACCGCGACCAAGGATGGCGCCGTGGAGAGCAGCGTCCGCTTCGAGCCTGGCAAACGCGCCGTGGCCACCTCCGGCAACTACCGCAACTACTTCGAGAAGGAGGGCAAGCGCTATACCCATATTCTGGATCCCCGCAAGGGCACGCCCGAGGAGACGAACCTGCTCAGCGTCACGGTGCTGGCTCCCGACTGCATGACGGCCGATGCCTACGCCACCGCCTTCATGGTGCTGGGCGTGGACCGCTCCATAGAACTGCTGTCCCGCCACCCCGAACTGGATGCCTACTTCATCTACGATGATAAGGGTGAGTACAAGACGGTTAGCACTAAGTTTTTTGGGGAATAACAAACAGATTCATTCACGGCTAACGCCGTTCACCATCCTTTTTCAAAAATTATGTAGTTTTGCAGCCTTGAATTATCCTTAATACTATGGAAGAACTTGGAAAGAAAATCATAGAGGCCCTCTCCACGGGCAAGACCGAGAAACTGAACTATAAACAGATCGCCGCCAAGGTGGGCATCTTCGACAAGAAGGGTAGGGAGCAGGTGAAGCAGCAGATCGAGCGCCTGGTGGCCGCCAAACAGCTCCTTAAGTCGGGGCGCGGCAAGTACCGCATCAACTACAAGCAGGTCAGCGGCAAGGACACGCACCGCAACTATGTGGTGGGCCGCATCGAGATGAAACGCAGCGGCATGGCCTTCGTGGTGCCGCAGGACGAGCCCGTCAACAAGACCGATGAGTCGCTCTCCGACGACATCTTCATCGCCGATGGCAACTTGGGCACCGCCCTGCATAACGACATTGTCAAGGTGCTGGTCTTCCCGACCCGCCGGGGCAAGCGCCGGGAGGGACAGGTGGTGGAGGTGGTGAGCCGCAGCAAGAGACAGCTCGTGGGCACCATCAACATCTCCAAGGGGGTGGCCTACTTCATCCCCGACAACGCCTACTTCCGCCGCGATGTCATCATCCCCGGTCGCCTGCTCAAGAAAGCCAAGAGCGGCGACAAGGTGGTGGTGGTCATCACTGACTGGGTCTCCGGCACGCGCAGTCCGTTGGGCGAGGTGATCCATGTGCTCGGCAAGCCCGGCGGCAACGAGGTGGAGATGCTCTCCATCCTCGCCGAGAACGACTTCCCCCTCAAGTTCCCGAAAGCGGTGGAGGAGGCCGCCGAAGCCATCCCTACCGAGATTACACCCGAAGAACTCAAGAAACGCCGCGACTTCCGCAACGTGACGACCTTCACCATCGACCCTGAGGACGCCAAGGACTTTGACGACGCCCTCTCCTTCGAGGACCTCGGCGAAGGCCTCTTCCGCGTGGGCATCCACATCGCCGACGTGTCGCACTATGTGAAGCCTGGCAGCCCCATAGACGCGGAGGCCTACGAGCGCGGCACCTCCGTATATCTCGTGGACCGCACCATCCCGATGCTGCCCGAGGCGCTGTCCAACAACCTCTGCTCGCTACGCCCGCATGAGGACAAGCTCTGCTACAGCGCTGTCTTCGACATCGACGAGAATGCCAAGGTCCATAAGGAGTGGTTTGGCCACACCGTCATCAACTCCGACCGCCGCTTCAACTATGAGGAGGCGCAGGAGATCATCGAGACGGGCAAGGGCGACCTCGCCGAGGAGATGCTCCAGCTCCATAAGATCGCCCAGGTGCTCCGCAAGAAGCGCTTTGACAATAACGCCATCAACTTCGAGACCGAGGAGGTGAAGTTCAAACTCGATGAGAACGCGCACCCCATCGGCGTCTATCTCAAGGTGCAGAAGGAGGCCAACTGGCTCATCGAGGAGTTCATGCTGCTCGCCAACCGCCGCGTGGCCGAGAAGATCGGCAAGAAACGTGGCAACACAGCGAAACCCAACGTGTTCGTCTATCGTGTGCACGACAAGCCACTGGACGAGAAACTCAACACCTTCAAGAACTTCGTCAAGAAGCTGGGCTTCGACCTGCGCACCTCGTCCGTGAAGACGCTCAACGCTTCACTCAACAGCATGCTCGCATCCGAGAAGGGCAAGCCCGATTACAACATGCTGAGCAAGCTCTCCATTCGCATCATGGCGCGGGCGGAGTACTCCACCGACAATATCGGCCACTACGGACTGGCCTTCTCCCACTATACCCACTTCACCTCGCCCATCCGCCGCTATCCCGACTTGATGGTGCATCGCCTGCTGGATCGCTATCTGTCTAATCAAGAGTCTGTTGACAAGGAGGAATACACCGAATATTGCAAACACTGTTCGCAGATGGAGCAGCAGGCTACCCAGGCGGAGCGCGACTCCGTCAAGTACAAACAGGCCGAATATCTGATGGACAAAGTGGGACAGATCTTCCCGGCTACGATCTCCGGTATCTCCAAGTGGGGTGTCTATGCCGAACTCACCGAGTCGCACTGCGAGGGCATGATCCCGATGCGGGCCTTTGACGATGACTTCTACTATATCGACGAGGATAACTACACGCTGGTAGGTCTCCACAAGGGCCGCGCGTTGCGCTTCGGCGACCCCGTGAAGGTGAAGGTGGTGGCAGTCGATCTGCTCAAGAAGCAGATGAACTTCGACATTATCTTTGAGGATGGCAAATAGTGGGCTGAGCCACTATTTATCGATATATTTGGCATAGTTGGCCAGCTTCTGTTTCAGTGCTTTGATCTCGTTGGGGTCGGCAGTTGGATCGTCTTCCAGTAACTCAATCAAAGAACTGATGCTGACGACAGCCCATGAGGCCACGCTTTTGGTGTCTATGGCCTTGTCGGCGCACTTGATGGCATTGTTGTACAGCTCTTTGGCCTTATCCATGTCGTCTTCTTGGTCGTAAATGGCGCCACGCAGCCAGTAGTTGCGCACCAAGTCTTCCTCTATGGCGCTGCGATATTCGCCCTTGTAAATCTCCAGCAGGATGGCGTCAGATTTGTCGAGTCGTTCCAGACCCATGTAGGGAAGGTCGGCCTCTGCGTAGGTGATAGCAGCCTTGTAGTATTGGAAGGAGAGCCGGTATGCTTGGTCTATATCATCCGGCTTTTCGGCACACCATCTGGCCATGATGGTGGTCAGCGTGTCGCGGGTCTCCATCGCCTTCCCATACCAGCGCTGGCTGTTGGAAGTGTCCACGTCAGCCATCTCTTCATAAGCAGCTGCCAGTGGCATATATACGTCAACACAGTTCTTCTCCCATCGGGCATAGGCCGTGTCCTTGTATGCGGCATCGTTCATGCTGAGGCACTCTTCGTAGTATTTGATGGCCTTCGCCGTGGAGTCGGAGAGCCGGTATGCCTCGGCAATGCCGTAGCATCCTTGTATGTAGGGGCTGCTCAGGTCATCCCGATACTTGCAGAGCTCCTTCAGCGCCTCCATGTATTCCTCCCGGTAGGGGAGCTCTTGTTCCGTGCCCTTGCTCAGGATGGACAGTTTCCGTAACGCCTCGGCATGGTCCGACATGTAGTCCACGCCATAGTCGAGGAATAACTTGTTGTAAGCCGCTTTCTCGGTCTGAACCTTGATGTACTGCAGTGCATCGTCTTTTTCCTCATAGTATTCCTCCATGATGTTGAGGAGGGTTTCATAACGTTCAGACGGGTTCTTGAAGTTGTAGGCGCCGTAATATTTCTCCGACTGGTCCAGCAGTTGATAGGCCTTTTTGATGTTGTTTTGCTGGTAGCTGATGATGCCTTTGGTGAAATACATCTCGCCCATGCAGCGATAGGCTTCGTTGTCGCCTGCAGCTATGGCTTTTTTCAGCCATTTTTCCGCTGTCTTATAGCTTTTCTCCGCGGCAGAAAGGTTCTTTTGTGACCGATAGACATCTCCCTCAAACCAATAGACCGATCCTTTTTGGGTGAGGTATTGGGGCATGACGTCAGCAGGGATGTTGGGCTCCTCGTCCAAGATCTTCCGATAGGTGGCGATGGCCTTGTCGTATTCTTCGGCATAGAGGTAGGCATCGCCCATCTGCAAATAGGTGCCCAGATAGTTTGTCCAATATTTGTGGTCTTTGTTGATTGCTATTTTGTAAAGGTCGAGGGATTGTTGATAGTAAGGATAGCTCTTGTCGAAATCTTCCCACTTGTACAGCTTCTCGGCAATGCGGTTGTAGTGTGCCGCCTTGGTGTTCTCGATGGGCTCGTTGAGGTCGGCAGCCTTCATCCGCAGCAACTCCTCGTTGAAGTCCGCCAGCGCGTTGTTCAGGGTGGACTTTCCTTCGGAAGCGAAATAGGCCTCCAGATTGGCGTTGAGTGTGAGGAAGTTGTCTAGGTATTGATTGGGGAAAAGCTTGTTGATGGCGTAGAAGGAAGACTTATAGCTCTTGAAGTCGTTACGGATGATGGACTCGTCCTCCTCTTTAGTCGCGCTGCGCGTGATGACGGAGGAGGAGATCTCGATATCTTCCAGTGCGAAATAGTAAGGGTAGTAGGTCTCTAATGAACGAATCACAGGCTGTATCTCACGCTCTATCTGGCTGATGATCTCTTTCTCTTCGTCAATCTGCATAGTTAGGTGGCGACAGTATTCACCCTTGACAGCAAATAATATCTTGCCCATGAGGTTGGAGGTGTCGCTGAGATAGAGACGTTTGGCGTCTTGGTATATCTGGGAGGAAAGCGCCAGTATCGAGTCCGTCCTCATTCTCACAATATAGTTGGTGATATAAGATATAAGGTAAGAGCGATGATAGACATCGATGACGTCGTTCTTGAAATCTCCTTGACGGTAATCTGCCAAGTAGTTCCGGCAATAGAGAAGCATGCTGTCCATGTCAGCGGAGGCACCCAGAGTGTCTTCCAGGAGACAGTTGGCGTAGTATGATGAGATGTAAGATTGCTCTATCAGCCGTTGCATGTATTTGGCAGGGTATTGCTGGTTGGATTGTTTATAGGCGTTGATGTAGTTTCGGGCAGCCTCTAAGAATTTGTTGTTGTCGGTTTCATAATATTGAAAGGGAGGATCAGTGAACAATGCATCGAAATCGTGATGTGTGTTATTGTCTTTCTCCTTGGCGATGAAGGCTTTGGCCTCTTCGTATTGTTCCTTGTTCAGCAGGCTACGCAGATAATCTTGCGCAGAATTCTCCCCGAAATGTTGTTCGTACAGGATCTTGTAGAAGTTGGTTGTGGAGAGTGTGTCTTCGGTACTGGCATAGAGGCTCCGGAGTTCAAGATAACGGGCGATTCTGGTCAGGTTTTCGGGAGTGACGTCATCGCTTTTGATCTGTTGGAGGGCGAGTTCGACAGCCTCGTCCACTTTGCCCTGTCGCAGGGTGTTTGCTATGTCGGCAGGCATCTGGTTGTCCCGATGGAGGATATTGACAATGTCCAAAGCATCGCTTACAAACATGTCGCAAGTCTGATTGCGGCTCCCCGACACTTCGTCGAACAATGACTGTCCGAACTTCTTGCGCGCCTCGAGGTCGGTCTTGACGGAGTCGTAGATATGCGAGATTTTATCTTTCAACCAGATCATGTCCTCGTTGAAGAGATTGACGAAGATGTCGGAGATCTCTTTCTTGTAAAGTCCCTCTTCCACCATATAGGCGAAGATGGTGTCATTGCTCTGCAACTCTTTGTCAAAGTATCCGCCGAGGGAGTTGAGGCAGATATACCCGTCCAGTTCCCAGAGGTCCTGGGCTAAGAATCCGCCTTTGAGTTCTGCGGGGAGCACGGCGACAGCCACGCCCTTGGCATTGGTCTGCAGGGGCTGACCATACAGCACTAACTTGGCGCCGGCCAGCGACTTGCCGCTCACGGCATCGGTAACCTTGAAGATTTGCTTTACTTGTGCCATGCCGGACAGCATGCCGGCAATCAGCAACGTACATAACAGGAAGGGACGAAAAGCTTTCATATTGGATGATGTTAAGGATATGTTATTGAAAATTCGGTGCAAAGATAGAAAAATTGTTGAAATAGGTATTTGTCGTATGATTGATTTTTTTCCTCTTCATGTAGTCGCCTGCTTGGGGCTGGCTTTTGAGCATCAAGTAGGGTGTCAACACGGCCAAATTACAACCATATTTTATTATAGGATGCAAAAAATCCAAAAGGTTGCAGCGGAGGTTGACAAAAAAAACACCCGCATTGCTGCGGATGTCTTTTGTGGTCCCACAAGGGCTCGAACCTTGGACCCTCTGATTATGAGTCAGATGCTCTAACCAACTGAGCTATGGGACCTGCCTGTTATAAGGACTTTTTTAGAGGGCGCAAAAATACACTTTTTTTTCTAACTATTTTTGCCTTAATTTTTCTTTTTGCGAGTCGCTTTCAACGGCTCGTTGCCAAATGAATAGGTGACACCTACCAATGCGTTGACGCCGAAGTTGTTGAAAGCATAGTAATTGGTGGCATATTGGCAACCGATGTTGTTGACATTGGCAAAGGCCGTGAACTGCGGGGTGATGATCCACTCGAAGCCCAGTCCGAAGTTCAGCACGGGCTTGACCAGACGCTCTCCGTTCTCGTTCTTTTGCAGGTCGTTGGCAGCCTCATATGAGGAGATGTAGATGTTGCCGTTCTCGTCGTAGGAGGTCTTGGGAACCAAAGCCCAGCGGCCGAAGCCAACCTTGGCGTTCAAGTCGAAGATGAACTTGTTGTTGAGGATGTACTTGCCCTCAAATCCCAACTCCCAAGACGGCTTGTACCACGGATGCTCCAGCTGGTCTTGCTTGATATAGTAGCCCCAGTAGTTGGCGTTCAAGTTGAGGTAGAGGTGGTTGATAGCCTCCCAGCTGATGTTGGCACTGACATTCAACACGTTGGCCTTGTCCACATAGACTACGTCGTACTGGTTCTTCAGCAGACAGGTGGTATCCAAAACATAGAATGGCATATCCTGCACGAAGGAGTATCTGGCTGCAATATGGTAGTTCAATCTCTTGACCAAGTTGCCCTTGACGCCGCCAAAGACGCTGATCTGGGTGCGGGAGAAACGCAGGCTGTCTAGCTGCGGCTTGACGTACGGGTTCTCGTACAGCATCTCGCGCAGGGAGTTGTATTTGGACTGACCATCCACGCCGACATAGAGGCTCAGGATGTTCCTAACCAGTCCCATCTGCAACTCCGCGATGGGATAAACCGGATATCTGGTCTCGTCGTTGGCCATGAGGATGGGCACGCCCACACCGACTTTGAGGTGGTACTCTTTGATGGCAAAGCTCATGGTGGGGCGCAACTCTATCTTGAAGCTGTTGTCGATATTTTTGGCGGGGATGTTGTGCTCAACGCCAACCATGATGCTGTCATTCCAGTTGTTGAGGTAATAGTCCACATCAAAATCCAACTGATAATGCTGGAAACCGGAAATCTTGATAAAACGGGAGTCATAGGCAAAGGTGGAGCGCAGGCCGACTTGATGTTCCATATCTTTCCAATAGGTGTGAAGGAAATCATAGTGGAGGCAGATGTCCTCCTTGAAGCGCTTGTCTTCCGTGGTGTAGTTGGAACGGAATCCGATTTCCGCCTTGGCGTGATGGAAACTGTTGCGGATGCTGTCGCGGTACTCCTTGGCATAGTACAGGTCCGGGATTCCCCACTCGCGGCTGTACCCGTAGAGGTTGGCGAGCTCGTGGTTGTAGCCTATGGAAGAGTAGAGCGTGTAGTTCTTGAAGTAGCGGTTGAAAAAGAGATGCAGCCGGGTGTCGCTGGTGGGCGCGTAGGCGAACTGCTTCTGGATTTTCCCGATGGGCTCGGCCCATGACGAGAAATGGTGGAAGTTGAGGCCGTAGGAGTACTTGGCGTTGCGGGTGTTGTGCACCGACAGCTCTGCCAGCGGCGTGATGGGGTATCCAAACCCTAACTTCAGATAGTTGCGGTAGAAACGCTCCGGCACCTCGGGGTTGAACTTGCTGAACGACAGCTTGGCAGTGGTGAAGTTGAGCTCGGGCTTCTGCGGACTGATCTCATAACTGTAGCTCACCGTGCTTTGGAGCGTGTCCGTGATGACGGCGTCTCGGTTGATCTTGTTGCTCTTGGCCAGCTTGGGCACATAGTTGACGAGCAGCTTGGCGGAGTCAACAACTTGGGCTGAGAGGGAGGTCATGGAGAGGGCGATGACCGCCATGACCAAAATGCTTTTTATCGTGATGTTTTTCATAATCTTGCTGCTGAAAGGTTAGTGGTTGGATGGATTAGCGGCCTCTATGGCGTCCACTTCGGCAATGCGCGCCTGCGCGAGCTTCACCAGCTCTTCGCCTTCGTAGTTGTCCACGATGCTCTGATAGGTGTGCCGTGCCTGGAAGGTGTTGCCCTTGGCGAGGTAGAGGTCTCCGTACAAGATGAATGTTTTAGCGTACCAATATTCGGAGGAGTAGTCTTTGCCCAAGATGTCCTGGATCTGTTTCTCGCAGGCGTTCAGGTCTTTGTCGTTGTTGAGGGCTATCTCGGCAAGATGGTAGGCGGCTTCGGCGCAGAGGTCGTTGCTGCCGCGTTTCTCCAGTTGGCTGTAGTAGGTCTTGGCCTTCGTGTAGTCTTGCTGGTTCATGGCGGAGTTGCCGGCGATGAGCAACGCCTCGTTCAACAGGTCGGTGGCGTTGGACTGTATGATGTATTCCGAAGCCTTGAGGGCCTTGGGATAGTCTTTCATGAAGTAAGCGCTGCGCATGGCGCCGTTGTTGGCGTAGATGAGCTCGTCCTCGTCGGAGGTGCCCTCCGCCAGCTTGTTGAAGTAGGTCAGCGCTTTGCTGTATTGCTTGTCGTTATACAGGATCGAGGCAGCCTTGTGCAAGGCGGTGATGTTGAATTCAGTCTTGTACTTTTTGATGATCTGCTCGTAGTCGGCGAGCGCGTCAGAGTAGGATTTCTGTCCGTATTCGCATTCTGCCTTGTAGAAGAGTGCCTTGGCGGCAAAGGAGCCGTTCGGGAACTGGCGCAGGTAGTCGGCGCAGGCCTTGATGGACGCTTCGCAGTCGCCACGCTGGTACTTGGCCTCCGCTGCCTTGAAGGCGATGGAGTCCTGACGGTCGGCGGAGATGTTCATGTTCTTGCTGCGCACATAGTCGAAGAACTCGCTGGTGTTGCCCTCCTCGGTGTAGATGTTCTCGAGGTTGGTCAGGGCGTCTTTGGCCTCGTGGGAACCCGGATAGGTCTCCACCACATACTTGTAGGTCGAGATGGCCAGGTCGGTGTTGCCGTTGTTGAGGTAGGCCTGTGCCAGACGGGTGTGGGCCTGGCGGATATAGCTGCTCTTCGGGTGCTGTCTGATGAACTCCTTGTAGGCTGCGATGGCGTTCGGATAGTCGTTCTGCGTGTGATAGGTCACCGCCAAGTCATAGTCCGCATCGTCACGGTATGCGCTGTTCGGGTTGTTGGAGAGAAGGCGCTCCAAGGCCGCCAACTTCTTGGTGTTGTTCTTCTGATAACCATAGCACTTGGATTGCTGATAGAGGGCGTAGTCACTGTTGAATTCGTGCATGCTCTCACAATCCTCGTAATATTTGATGGCGTTCTTGAGGTCTTGCTGCATGAAGTAACAGTCGCCCAGACGTGCCAGCGCGTCTGCCTTGACCTTGGTGTCGTTGTCTGTCGTCTTCTGGATATAAGACTTGAAGGCATTGGCGGCATCTTTATATCGTTTAATCTTCAAGGCGGCATAACCTAAGGAATAGAAGGAGTTGGCATAGTTCTCGTTGTAGGCCGCACCCTCGCGTTTCTGATAGGACTGCAGGGTGTAGTAGGCATCTTGATACTGTTCGTTGCGATATTGCGCCTCGCCCTTCCAATAGGTGGCGTTCATGGTGAATAACGGATCCTTGGGGGCGCTGAGCGATTTGTCCATCATCTTGATGGCCTCCTTGTTGTTGCTGTTGTTCAGCAGCTCCAGGCCGCGGAAGTAGGTGCAGCGCTGATATGCCTGCAGGATGGACGGCGACTTGGTGCTCAGCTTCTCGATGGAGGTGATGGCAGCCTGATAGTTCTTGGTGGACATGTACAGCTTCGACAGGTAGGAGGAAGCCTCCTCGCTGCGGGCAGAGTGTGGGTAGGTGTTGATGTACTCCTGTAAAGCATCGATGCCGTTGTTGAAAGGACTGGTGGAAGTCTGGCACTGCAGCTTGGCGTAGTTGAAGAGCGCGTCCTCTTTGATGTCGGCGCTGAAGTCGTACTTGGCCGCCTCTTTGAAGCTCTGGATGGCCAAGGCATATTGGCCGGCACGGCGGTAGCAGTCGCCGATGAGGTAGTAGGCATTCTGCGTCATGGCATCCGGCTCTTTGGCGTTGATGGCCTTGTCGTATTTCGCCTCGCGGTAATAGGAGAAGCCGGCGGCGAAGTTGTCTTCCCGGTTCAGGCTGATCTTGTTGGCATCCACCAACTGGTCAAACTCGTCCGTGGCCTTTTCGTAGTTGTTGAGCGTGTAGTTGGATACCGCCACGCAGCGGAGCGTGTGCAGCTGGGCGGTGTCCCGCTTGTCGGTGACGGCTGGAGCCACCTGGAGCACTTTCTCGTACTCTCCCTGCTTGAAATAGATCTGGGTCAGGTAGTTGGAGGCGTCTTTGCGATATGCCGGTTCCTCCCGCAACTCCTGAAAGTCCTCCATGGCAGCCTCATACTGCTCGTTTTGGTAGGCCAGCACGGCAGAGTAGTAGATGGCTTTCTTCTTGTAAGGGCCTGACTGCTCGCGCGCTTTCTTGAAATAGGACTTGGCCAGCTC
Organism: Bacteroidales bacterium; assembly: GCA_017615595.1. Classification (GTDB taxonomy): domain Bacteria; phylum Bacteroidota; class Bacteroidia; order Bacteroidales; family WCHB1-69; genus F23-D06. Next base: position 751 of record JAFZZT010000036.1, on the reverse strand, counting down.
GTCCTCATTGACCATCAAGTAGGAGTAGCCTAACTTGAAGTTGTACTCCGCCATGTTCTCCGGCTGGATTTCATTCTCCATCAGACCTTCAAACTGCGTGATGACCTTCTTCCACTGTTTGCGGCTGAAATAATAGTTGCCTAGGTAGAAGTGGGCTTGCGGCACGTATGAATGCACCGGATATTGGTCAATGAACGACTGCAGGTAATAGCCGGCGTCCTGGTTGTCCAGTTTGGCGGCACAAACCCCCATGTAGAAATAGGAGTTGGTCCTCAAATCCTGTTGCTTGTCCTCTGTGTTTTCATACACATACTTGAAATACTGCTGGGCGGATCCGTACTTCTCTTTGTTGAACAGATCCATGGCCGTCTTGAATTCGTATTGCGGAGATTTGTAGTTTTCAGTCCGCTGCGCGTGACCCGTTGGCAGGAAGCATAGCCAAACCATAACGGCCAGTAAGTTGAATCTCAAAAACTTCATATTTTTTTTAAATTTCAAAAAGCAAAATTAAAAACGTACAAAAATAGAAAATTAGTGTGTGTGATTTTTTCACTTCCCGTTTAGTTGTAAACATGGATTTTTTGATAACGTTGAGGGGAGTGATCAGTGAACAGAGATCTGTAGTTGGTATTAGCCAATAGCCAACAGCTAATGGACAACGTGTCAATGCCTAAATAAGGTTGACCGTTTGTCTCTTATTTGTCATTGCATATTTGTTAAATTCTTCATTCATCTCATTCCAACCTTTTTT
>JAFZZT010000035.1 GCA_017615595.1 Bacteroidales bacterium | reverse complement strand
GCCAAGTCCATTTGTCTTAACTTTGGGATAGCCAAGAAGTACAATGGATTGTGCAATCTCCGCTTTGACGACACCAATCCTGTGAAAGAAGACACGGAGTATGTGGACTCCATCAAGGAAGACATCCAATGGCTGGGCTTCCAGTGGGCCGCAGAGTACTATGCCTCTGACTATTTTGACCAATTGTATTTGTGGGCTGAACAGCTCATCAGCGAAGGGTTGGCATACGTGGACGACCAGACGCAGGAGGAGATCAGCAAGGGCAGGGGAGTGCCAACCGCTCCTGGCGTGGAGAGCCCGTACCGCAACCGTTCTGTGGAGGAGAATATGGACCTCTTCCGGCGGATGCGTGCCGGCGAGTTCCCCGATGGCAGCCGCGTGCTGCGCGCCAAGATCGACATGGCCTCGCCCAACATGCACTTCCGCGATCCGATCATGTACCGTATCCTCCATGCCTCCCATCACCGCACGGGCGACAAATGGTGCATCTATCCGATGTACGACTTCGCCCATGGCCAGAGCGACTCCATAGAAGGCATCACGCACTCCATCTGCACATTGGAGTTTGAGGTGCACCGTCCGCTCTACGACTGGTTCTGCGAGGCGCTGCGCATCCATCATCCACAACAGATAGAGTTTGCCCGTCTCAACATGACCAACACCATCATGAGCAAGCGCAAGATGCTGCAGCTCGTCAAGGAAGGTTATGTCAACGGTTGGGACGACCCGCGTATGCCGACCATCTGCGGTCTGCGTCGTCGTGGCTATACCGCAGAGTCCATCCGCAACTTCGCCGAGACTGTCGGTGTCGCCAAGCGCGACAACATCATCGATGTCTCCCTCCTCGAGTTCTGCGCCCGCGAGCACCTCAACAAGGTGGCCACCCGCACCATGGCAGTCCTCGATCCCGTCAAGTTGATCATTGACAACTATCCCGATGACCAGGTGGAGGAGATGGAAGCCGTCAACAACCCCGAGGATCCCGAGGCCGGCACTCGCAAAGTGCCCTTCGCCAAGGAACTCTGGATTGAGCGCGCCGACTTCCGCGAGAATGCCGACAAGAAGTTCTACCGCCTCTCCATCGACCGCGAGGTGCGACTCAAATACGCCTATATCATCAAGTGTACCCATATCGTCAAGGATGATGAAGGCAATATCACGGAGATACACTGTACTTACGATCCCAACACCCGCAGCGGCATGCCCGACAGCAACCGCAAGGTGAAGGCCACCATCCACTGGGCTTCCGTCAAACACGCCAAGAAGGCCGAGGTCCGCATCTTCGACCGTCTCTTCGCCGTGCCGGATCCCGACAACTGCGAAGAGGGCAAGACCTTCCTCGACAATCTTAACCCCGAGTCCCTGAAGATTCAAGATGGTTGGGTTGAGCCAAACTTGACGTATGAGAAGGCCATGGAGATCAAGTACTTCCAGTTTGAACGCCTTGGCTATTTCTATGCCGATCCAGATTCTACAGAAGAGAAACTCGTCTTCAACAAGACGGTTAGCTTGAAACAATAGCTATGCGCGAACTGCATTGTCTGACCGATTACGACACGAAGCTCTTGTTAGCCTTCAACGAAAGTCTTTTGGGCAACAAGAAATTCAGCAAGTTTTTGGTAGAGAATGGCTTTCCCGAATTGGAGGCCCTGTCGTCGGCGATTCATTCCAACATTCAGGCGTTGGAGTGGCTCGCCGCCAACGGCTATCCCGAGTTTGCCGTGCTGAGCAATGCCATCGATGACGAGCCGGAGGCTATCGAGTGGCTGGAGAAGTATCACTGCGACTTTCTCTCCCGCTTTGCCGCCGCCTGCCGAAAGGATGTGGCCGCCTGCCGCTGGTTCGCCGAGCGCGACCTCAAAATGTTCATCATCTTGATCAACAATATCCAGAATATCCTCATGTATCAATCTTGGGATACCTCCGACATCCACAAGTTCCGTAGAAGCTGATGACGAACTCGCTGTTTCCCGACCAACCCTGGATGCTGCCTCTGATGGTAGCCATTGGCTTTGTGCTGCCCCGCATTCCAGTCGTGGGCAAGTTCGTCAATGTTATAAACACAGCCTTGCATGAGTTCGGACACGCGCTGGTGGCGCTGCTTCTGGATGGTAAGGTCCGAAACATAGACCTTAATCAGGATGCTTCCGGCACTACCACCACCGTCTTGAAGGGCAAATTCGCCTCTTTTCTCTGTTCTTTGGCGGGTTATCCCTGTGCCATCTCGGTGGCCTGGCTCTCCGTCTATCTGCTGCAACAGGGTGCCGTGCAAGGTCTGATCATCGCCCTGTCGGTACTTTTCTTCCTCATGCTTTTGCTATGGATACGCAATCTCTATGGCGTCATCTGGGTGCTGCTGTTCCTGGCCCTTAACGGCTTTTTGCTATATCTCGGAAACCCGCTCTATCTGCGCTATGCAGCTGTCTTTTATACCGTTATGATGATCACGGAATCCGCCTATTCCGTCCTCGTGCTTTTCTATCTCTCCATCCGCACGCCCCAGTCTGCGGGCGATGCCACCAACCTTGCCAAACTGACTCACGTTCCCGCCTTTGTGTGGAGCCTCGTTTTCATGGCTTATGTGGCTTTCGTCGTCTATCGGATATATTTTATGATTTTTTAAACCTTTTGTTTTGTTAAACCTCTATGGGCATTGTTCTTTTTTTGTATCTTTGCCGCCTCAAATAGTAAAAAATCTTAATACATAAAAACAATGAAAAAACGTATTTTCTTAGTGATGTTTGTCGCCCTCCTTTGTGGCGTGATGACCCTTTCTGCACAGAAGCCGTTCGCAGGACGTATCCAATTTGAAACCACTGTGGAAGGATCTGATGATCCCAATGTCCAATCAGCTTTGGCAGGTATGACAACTGAATATCTGGTGATGGGTAATAACCAGAAAATAGTCATTTCTATCCAAGGATTTGGCCAGATTACCATCATGAATGGTGATTACAATATTATCTATCATATCATCGACATCTCTGCTTTTAATATGGGCAAGTATTACAAAGAGGTGAAAGGCGATGAGCTCAAAGAACAATTGTCAAAGCGTAAAATCGACTATGATTATACCCAAGAGACAAAAGAGATCTGCGGGTACACTTGTAAGAAGGTTATCGCCTCCGAGACTGATCTGGAGAGCGATGAGGTTTCAAAGACTATCTATTGGGTGACGACTGATTTGAATGTGGGTGACAACATCAATTTTGCCACTGCTCCTGGTTTGAAGGGTTTCGCGTTGAGCACCGAAACTGAGACATCCTTTGGTGATGAGACGATCACCATGATACACACAGCCACATTGGTTAAAGCCGATAAGAAAGTCAAAGCCTCCGCTTTCTACCGTCCTTCTGACGCTGTCCCGTATGCTGAGATGCCAGAAGAGGTGAAGGCTCAGCTGGGCCTCGGCGAGTAGTACTCAATAAGCCTGACTATGGAAGGCTGGCGTAGCTTGACAGCTGCTGAGATAAAGCAGCTTAAGACACAACGAAATAGTGCCGACAACTGGGAGGAGATCTCGGTTGTCAGCACTTTTTTTGTGGATGATATTCAGGATTGTCATTTCTCGGGCAGAGTGCTGTTGGGCGAGGGCGTTCGTTTGAGGCGCGTCACCCTGCTGCGCAACTGTCATGTGGACAAGTGTGCGATGATTGAGAATGTGGGTGAGATAATAGGCGACGATTCGCCGCATGTCTTCCCCGTGGAGGTCCGCAATGAGGACGGCTCCCATACAATTATCGCTCATCCCGACATGACGGTGGCTGATGCCTATCTCTGCTCCGTGGTCGATAAAGAGCATCCTTTGCACCAGCTTAGTCGGCAGCCGAACGGACATGAGCTTGCCAACTATATCGGACGCAATGTTATCATCAAGAATGTTTCCTCCCTCTATTCTGTACATCTTGGTGAGGGTGCCATCGTTGCAGAGGCTACACAGCTTCATAACGTCTTTGTGCATTCATCGGATCAAGAGCCTACCTACATCGGCGCGGGCGTCATTCTGCGCAACGTGGTGCTGGGCCTCCGTAATATGGTGGATACCCACGCGATTGTGCGTAACGTGCTGACAGGAGACAGCGTGTCCCTGACGGAAGGTCTCCGCATCTCTCATTGCGTGGTGGGCGACAACAGCCGCCTCTCCTGCTGCGAGGTGCTCTTCTCGCTCATCTTCCCCTTCCATGAGCAGCATCATAACAACTCCTTCTTGATTGCCGCCATGGTGGGAGGACAGTCCAATATAGCCGCCGGCGCTACGGTTGGCTCAAACCACAATGGCCGCAAGAATGACTGCGAACTGTATGCAGACCGCGGCTTTTGGCCCGGACTCTGCACCTCGATAAAGTTCCCCAGCCGCTTTGCCGCCTACACCCTGCTCGTGAAAGGCGACTATCCCTACGAGATCAACCTGCCGTATCCTTTCTGTCTGGTCAGCTTGAACGTGCAGGAAGATGAGCTGGATATCCTTCCAGCCTATTGGTGGCGCTATAATGCATTTGCATTGAAACGCAATGCCCAAAAATATACGGAACGGGATCATCGACAGGCTGTAAAACAACATATCCATACGGATCCGTTTGCCCCGGATACGATTCAGCAGATTATCTTCGCGTTGAATCAATGGCAACTGGGCTCGGATCATTTTGTGAAAGGAATTGAAAACTCAAAACGCAAGGTCTGGGTGCTGAAGTCCACGGAATGTTTTCAATGGTATCGCGAGATGTTGGTCTATTATGCGGTTCAACAGCTGGGCGATGCTATGTCCGGGGATCTGGATGCGCTCTGCCAGGAGGTTGCTGCCACCACGCTGACTCAATGGGTCAATGTGGGTGGGCAACTGATGCGACTGCAGGATGTGCGTGCATTGCTGGAGACCCCTGCGGCTTCCTGGAACGACATGCACACGCGCTATGACCAACTGTTGGAGCAGTACTCCGAGCACAATCGTGCCATGGCCTGTTTCGTGCTCAAGTTCCTCTGTGACGGGAAACCGACCCGGGAGAAACTGCAGATGCTGGCCGAAGAGGAGGTCGAGATCACCCGTGAGTTTGACCTACGCGCCGAGCACGAACGAACCCGCGATCTGGCCTCGCCTTTCCGCGCCGCCACGCACGAAGACATGGAGAAACTAAGAGAGTAAAAGCTACCCGCTAAAATACTGATCACTATTCACGGATCACTGCTCACTAAAAAAATCATTATGAAAATATCAGAAGAAATAAAATCAAAAAATGCCAAAATCGGGGTGATAGGACTGGGTTATGTGGGGTTGCCCCTGGCTATGGAGTTCGCCCACAAGGCTTCTGTTGTCGGATTTGACATCAATGAGGACAATCTGGCTATGATGCGTGCTGGAAAGGACCCCTGCCGCGAACTCGATGACGAGGTCTTCGTGAATGCCGATATCCTGTTCACCTCATCGTTGGAAGACTTGCGTGAGGCCAACTTCTACATTGTGGCTGTGCCCACTCCCATCGACGAGCACAACATGCCGGATTTGAAACCGCTGTTGTCAGCTACGGAATCGGTGGGGCGCTGCCTGAAGCCCGGCGACTATGTCGTCTATGAATCCACCGTTTATCCCGGTTGTACCGAAGAGGACTGTGTGCCATTGCTGGAGAAACTGTCGGGGTTGAAAGCGGGTGTGGACTTCAAATTCGGTTATTCGCCCGAGCGTATCAATCCAGGCGAAAAGGTGCACACGTTGCCCAATACCAAGAAGATCGTGTCCGGCTGTGATGCTGAGGCTTTGGAACAGGTGGCTGCCGTCTATGAGATGGTGGTGAATCCTGGCGTTTTCCGCGCCCAGAGTGTCAAGGTGGCCGAGGCTGCCAAGATCATTGAGAACACCCAGCGTGATGTCAATATTGCCTTGATGAACGAGCTCTCCATCATCTTTGGCCGTATGGGCATCAACACCTACGATGTGTTGGCGGCTGCCGGCACCAAATGGAACTTCCTGCCCTTCTATCCCGGTCTGGTAGGCGGTCACTGTATCGGTGTCGATCCATATTATCTGGTGTATAAGGCTGCCGAGCTGAAATATCACACCCAACTCATCTCCGCAGGTCGTTTTGTGAACGACTCCATGGGCGGCTATATCGGCAAGAAGGTCGTCAAGCAGATCCTCTCCTACGGCAAGCCGATCTTGAATGCCCGCATCCTGGTGATGGGTATGACCTTCAAGGAGAATGTGGCCGATATCCGCAACAGCAAGGTGATCGACATCATCAACGAGTTCAAGGATTACGGGGTTACAGTGGATGTGGTGGATCCCTATGCCGATCCGAAGCAGGTGGAGAAATTCTACCATATCAAACTGTCAGAACAGCCTCAAGGCCAATATGATGCCATCGTGGTGGCAGTGGCGCACGAGGTCTATGGAAAACTGACCGAGGACTATTTCCTGCCGTATAGCAGTGCCGATGGTATCCTGGTGGATGTGAAAGGCTTGTACCGGAATAAAATCCACAAGCTGCACTATTGGAGCTTGTAGGAATTATCACTATTTTTGCCTATTGGAAGATTATCATAAAACCCTCTAAATTATCATCACTATGGAAAAATATGTTTGCAACGTTTGCGGTTATGTGTATGACCCTGAAGTAGGCGATCCTGACAATGGCATCGCTCCCGGCACTCCGTTTGAGGAACTCCCTTTCAACTGGACATGCCCGCTTTGCGGTGTGGAGAAGTCTGACTTTTCCAAGAAGTAATCGCTGATTGAAAGAATCGAAGGGCGGGAGTGGTCACACTTCCGCTTTTTTTATGCCCTGCCAGGTGCCTCGTTCCCGTAGCGTGCGGGTGACGCCCTCTATGATGTCGTGATGGCGCAGCCCCTGCCATGAGGGACGGGCGAGGAAGCGCGGGGGCACCTCGTTGGCCATCCGCTCAATGGCTATGTCGGGCGACAACCGCTCCAGATAGTCGGCTAGGAACTCCATATAACCTTCAGCCGAGAATGTGTGGAACACTTCTGGCTGTGTCGCAAATTCTTGGGCGATGGCGGTGCCCTTCAGTATCTGCAGCTGGTGCAGTTTTAAAGTGGTGAGCGATAGACTGTTGATGATGGAGATGTCCTGCAGCCACGTCTCCGGCGTCTCTCCCGGCAACCCAAAGATCAGATGACCGCAAGTTGGGATGCCCCTTTGGGTTAATGCCGATATAGATTGCAACGTGCAGGCGACATCATGTCCTCTGTTGACACAGGCTAACGTTTCGTCATGCAGACTTTCAATGCCGATCTCCACGCAGAGGTGGAGACGGTGCTGCAATTCACAGAGCAAGTCAAGGATCTTTTCATTCAGGCAGTCGGGCCGCGTGGCGATGATCAGCCCCCGGACGTCAGGGAACGCCGCAGCCTCTTCGTAAAGGGCGCGCAGCCGCTCCTCAGAGGCGTATGTGTTGCTGAACGATTGGAAATAGACGAAGATCTCATCGATGGACTTCCGCCGCTTCCGATGGAAGTCGATGCCCTCTGCGACCTGTTGTGTCACAGGCTTCGCGGCATGACAGTAGCGAGGGGCGAAGGCCTCGTTCAGACAGAAGGTGCAACCGCCCCGCCCGCAGGTGCCGTCACGGTTCGGGCAGGTGAAGCCGGCATCAACGGGGATCTTCCGGATCTGACACCCAAAAGTGTTGTCCAGATATTGATGATATGTGTAAAACGGCTCTTTGCCGCCCCACGGATACCGCATCAGTCTTCGTATAACAGATTGTTGCCGAATGGGTCCAAGGTATGCAGAGTCATCTTATCAGGATATACGAAGAACATGAAAGGATCCTTCTCCTGACCCCTGCAGACAGTGCCAGAGACCATATACAGCAGCACTTTTTGGGAGTCCAGATCGCCACTCTCCATCAACTCCTGAAAGTCTTGGATGGCATGCCGGATGTCTCCCAGATATAATCTCAGGTAACTGGCTTTGACCGTGTCTTCCTCCAATGCATCCTCATATTGCATCTGGTAGTTTTGCTCCATGTTTCTGAGCAACTCGATGTTTAGATTGGCATAGTTGTATTCGTTGATGGTGTCCACACAATCCACCCGGACGGAGTCATAGGTGACCTGGCAGGTGTCAAGATACGCCTCCGCCATAGGCTTCATGGCCTTTATCAATTTTTCCTCTGGAGTCTTGACACACGAGGAGACAAGTAGAGCGCAAAGGGTGACGAGATATAGCAGGTGACGTTTCATGATGCTATTAATTTAGTAGATGAAGCCTATCTTGTGAAGGTCGATGTCCTGATGGGGCGGAAGCGATTCCATGCGTCCGAACTGATACATCTGCACGGTGCCGAAATCAAAGACACGGGTGGTGGCTGTAGTGGCGGGGTCTTTTACCGTCAGCACGGCGTTCATGGGCACGGGCGTACAGTAACGGTAGCCCGAGAGCTCGTGGACCTCGCCCTCTTTCATGACCGCATTCGGTTCCAGTTCCAACTCCAGACAGTAGAGTTTCTCCGTCTTGTCGATCTGGTAGCCATAGTGCAGTCCCTCGTCTTGATGGATGGAGAAAAGCGGCGTCTTCATGTCGGTCGGATAGACCATGAAGGTATAGGTGAGCTCGTCTTCCAATATCAAGCCTGTGAACAGAGACAGGTAGTTTTCTTCCCATTGTTTCAACTCTTTGAGCATTAATTGTAACGAAGCTTCGGAGTAGGGGGTCTCTTGGTCTCCCTTCACCAGGTTGTACTGGTCTTGGCGGCTCCTGCTGATGGCGTCGGCAGCCTGCTGTGCCTTCTGGCTGTTGGTCACGTTGACCAGCTTGGTGCGGTTGGCGGGCACCTGCGTGACGACTCCGTCAATGATCTTGGTCTCCGTGAAGGAGTCTTCCATCTCCGTATAGGAGGGGTCGGAGTAGTTCTTGAAGAAGCTGGGTATGGGTGTGCTGGTGGTGGAGTATTGGACCAACGACTGCGACAGGCATGGGCTCGGCTCCTCGGCCAGCTCCTTTTGCAGATTCTGCTGGTTGTTGTCCAACAGTACCAGGTAGGTCTTCTGCGGGTTGGGTGCCTTGACGGGCTTGATGTTCACATCTTTGATTTTGTAGAAAGTGCGGTTTTCGGAGATGACATTGGTGAGGCCCAACAAGGTCTGGGCGTATTCCGTGTAATATCCTTTTATCTCGCGCACTTTGGTGACGGTGACGGTCACTTCAAAAGCGGTCTGGGGCAGGGCGTAGCATACGGTGTTGCCCTTGGGGGTGGCACCTTCGTGCGGCAATGGATAGACAGCCTTCTGTGCCCATGCGCCACCGATGAATGAGAGGAGGAACGATAAAATGAGGAGCTTTTTCATTATTAAATTATGAAGTTATTAAACTATTAAATTATAAACTAAGAAGTTAAGGGTTGGTGTTCTAACTAAAAACTTCTAACTTCTAACTCCTAACTTCTAACTAATGGTTATCTTCTGTTTGCGATGGAGATATAGTAGAGCAGTGTGGCGAGGGAGGAGAGGGCGGCGATGAGGTAGGTGCGGGCGGCCCACTTGAGGGCGTCCTTGGCCATTTCATTCTCTTCTCCGTTGGTCATGCCGGTCTGGTCGAGCCATGCGACTGCGCGGGCGGAGGCGTTGTACTCCACCGGCAGGGTGATGATGGAGAACAATGTGGTGAGGGCGAAGAGGGCGATGCCGATGAAGAGGATCCATCTGCCCAATAATGCGGAAAAGCCCAGGATGATCAAACCGGCCAGCAGGATCCACTGCGACCATTTGGAGCCGATCTGTACCATCGGGACCATCTTGCTGCGCATGGTGAGCCAACGGTAGGCGGTGGCGTGCTGCACGGCGTGGCCGCACTCGTGGGCTGCTACCGCGGCACTGGCGATGCTGTTGCCGGAGAAGACGTCCTGACTCAGGTTCACTGTCTTGGTCTCGGGGTTGTAGTGGTCTGTCAAAGTGCCCTGCGTGCTGATGACCTGCACATCGTAGATGCCGTGGTCGTGCAACATCTTCTCCGCAATCTCACGACCGGTGAGGCCGCTGCTGATGCGGATCTTGCTATATTTCTGAATGCGGGCGTTCAAGGTCTGGCTCACAATGAGACTCAACACCATGAATACAATAAAGATAATCCAATAGATTCCCATAGGTTAATGTGTTTTTATTTAGTTGGCAAAGATATAAAAAATATCGGATACGGGGTCTGTTCCGCATGCTCATTTTTTCTATCTTTGTGGCTGCTTGTTGGTTTTTGTAACCTGTTGATTATAAGTTTGTATAAGATGGATGCAATGGATGCGGAATCACCTTTGGAGCCCTTGTGGAACAAAAACTACATCAAGGTGTGGGTGGCGAACTTCATGATTTTCTTCTCTTTCATGTTGCTCACCCCGCTCTTGCCGTTGTACCTCAAGGACACGTTCGCGGCCAACAAGGAGACCATCGGCATTGTCCTGTCGGGCTACACCCTGATGGCGCTGCTGATCCGTCCGTTCAGTGGATTCTTTGTCGATAGCTTCCCCCGTAAGATCGTCCTGCTGGTATGCTATGGACTTTTCAGCTTCTTCTTCGCTGGCTATCTGCTGGCAGGCTCGCTGTTGCTTTTCGCCATCGTCAGGACCATGCACGGCGCCCCGTTCGGAGCCTCCACGGTGGCCAACAGCACGGTGGCCATCGATGTGCTGCACCCCACACGCCGCGCCGAGGGCATCGGCTATTACGGGCTGAGCAACAATATCGCCTCCGCCATCGCGCCCGCCCTGGCCATCTATATCCTTAACCAGTGCCATAACTACCATGTCCTCTTCTGGCTCTCCCTGGTCACTTCCGCCATCGGCTTTGCCATCAACTCGACTCTGGAGTTGAAGGAACGCCCGCTCATCAAGGACAAGAAGAAGCTCTCCTTCGACCGCTTCTTCCTCCTGAAAGGCTGGAGTGAAGGCCTGACGATGATGTGTTTTGCCTTCTCCTACGGTGTGCTTGCGACATACGTGGCCATCTATGGCAAAGAGGTCCTCGACATCTCCGGTGGCGCGGCACTCTTCTTTATGCTGCTCTCCGCCGGACTGATACTATCCCGGCTGGTGGGCACCCGATCGCTGCGACAGGGGAAAGTGGTGCAGAATGCTTCGGTCGGCATCCTGATCTCCGTGGTGGGCTATCTGGTCTTTGCCATCTTCCAGAATGCTTTCGGCTATTATGGCGCCGCGCTGATCATAGGCCTGGGCAACGGTCACATGTGGCCCGCCTATCAGAATATGTTCATTAACTTGGCGCCGCACTCCCAACGCGGCACGGCCAACTCCTCCATCCTCATCAGCTGGGACATCGGGGTGGGACTCGGAACCCTGGTGGGCGGTATCGTGGTGGAACATTTCAGCTACCAGAGCGCCTTCCTGACGGCCTGGGCCGTGAACCTGGCCGGCGTGATCGCCTTCTTCGCCTATGTACGGCAAAGCTATCTGGCCAATAAGTTACGATAGTTGGACACAGACCGCATACTGCGTTTCCTCATGGATGGGCGTCAGCACGTGGAAGCCCGAACGCCATAGTCCGTCTTCCCATTTGAGAGGTTCTTGCTCTGACTGCTGCTGAAGATAGTCGGAGAGACCTTTGGGACGGTATTCCAGACACATGATGCCGGTGGCGGAGGGATGGATATGCCGCTCGTAGAGCCGGTGCGCCGCCATACCCATGGTCATGCGCAGGTTGATCTCGATCATGGGGTGGAGATGAATGCCATCATTGTCATACACACACATGTCGATGCCGACACATCCCGAATAATAAGGTGCGATGGTCTGATTGAGATAGGTGATGAGAGACTCCTTGACAGTTTCCAAAGTCTCTTTCGGGATCCATTGGCTGAGCGTGTCCACGATCTGGGCATCGCTGCAGAGCTCATTGTGGGCGTAGCCGTAGTGAAGCGTGGAGAAGAGGGAGTAGCCGGCAAAAGAGGCTTCTCCCGATTGGCAGACAAACTCCATGGCGAAGTCTTGCAGAATATGGTACATCGGCTCTGCCATGATGGAGGCCTGTCGCCGGATGACGCCCGTGATCTGGCGCGTGAGTGTGGGGGAGCACTCGCCATGCGCATACAGGTGCCCGCGCCCGTTGCCGGAGTAGGGCGACTTGAAGATGACATCGTGGTGCTCCTGGATGTATCGTTCAGCATCTTCGGCACTTGTCAGCTCTTTAGGGAACTCGGGAAGATGCCTGGAGGGCCATGCTTTCTGAAGATGCTCCAGCGCATGGATGGTGTGGCGGCGGTGGGCGAGCTCCCGCACATGCTGAACATAGTCGGTCCACCTGTCATCCAGACAGAAGCCTTTTGAGCGGAGCTGTCTCAGCACCAGCGCATCCCATCCCCATGGGGACACATCATCTTGGGGGTTGGGATTATCGGCGGGCAAGCCCTGGGCTGTCAGAAAGGGCTTCTCGGCATCGTAAGGCTGGAAGAGGAGATCGTCTTGATCCATCAGATAGCACAGGAACGGAGCGCAGTCACGGGCGAAACGAATCGCCGACTCCGGCGGGACAAAGTGCGGACCGTTGTTGGCCAGCGCATAGTCGTGCTCAGGATTGAAGACGTGGATCATGCGGAGAGGATGGATAACAGCTCTTCTTGGCTTACGTTGTTGAAATACTGGGAGATGTCGATGGTTTGCAAGATGCTTTCGAGTGCCGCCTTGCTGTGTGGCTGCCCGACTAGGGCCTGCGCGAACCCCTCGGGATCTTGTTTGGAAAAGAAGTCGCCGAAGAAGCGCACGTCTCGGATGATGCCCTGCTGCACGTCCATCATCACCTCGATGGTGCCGCCTGCCGTCCGCATCTTCTGCTGGTAGGCATATTGCGGCGATTTGCCGAAGTTCCACTCCCAGGTGGCGTTCTTGGCATCAGCCATCTGCTGGATGCGGGCCTCCTCTTCGGGCGTGAGCGTGCTCACAGGCGTCTGCCACTGCTCCACCATGTATTGAAGCAGATAGTCCTTGAACTCCGTGACGGACATGGGGTTTGGCAGGTGCTCCGAGATGTTGGTCACGCGACTGCGCACCGACTTGACAGCCTTGTCGGCGAACTTGGCGGGATCGACTTTCAGAGCGGCGACCAGGTGGTCGGGGATGGTGGAGAAGAGCAGGGTGCCGTGCTCCAGGACGCGGTTCTGATGGAAGACCATCGCGTTGCCGGAGATCTTTCGCCCTTCGATGGTCAGGTCGTTGCGCCCGCTGAACTCGGCGGGCACACCCAACGAACGCAAGGCGCCCACGATGGGCGTCAGGTAGCGCTGGAAGTCCACCTCTTTCTCGTGCGGGCGCACCTGCTGGATGAAGGTGAAGTTGAGGTTGCCGAGGTCGTGGAAGACGGCCCCGCCACCGGTGATACGGCGCGCTACCGTGACGTGGTGCGACTCGATGAACTCCATGTTCACCTCCGCCAAGGTGTTCTGATAACGGCCGATGATGACGGAGTCGGCATTCTGCCACAGCATGAAGATGTCTTCATCCGTTTGTTTGAGAAGATACTCCTCGGCGGCCAGGTTGAAATAGGGTGATTGGGTGTCTAACCAGATGATTCTCATAGGATTAGTTTTGATGACGCAGGTTGAGGCCGGAGAGCAAGGTGTCGGGACAGAAGTTCATGACGCTGCGCATCTCGCCGGCCATACAGAAGCCGCATTGTTCGCAGACGTTGTAGCTCTTGCCCACGCACTCGTTGAGTCGCGTGCCGTCAGGCAGGATGTAGTTGCACATCCAACATACCTTCTTGAATTTCAAATCCTTCATCTTCTTCAGTCCGGAACGGCTGTTCATGATGGGGGCGCCGGCTTTTTTCTGCGCGATGAGGTAGTCGATGACCTCGCGGCGCTTATCCCAGTCCAGGATGAGCGGGTCTTTCTCTTTCTGGAAAGCTGGCGTGTAGAAGTTGAAGGCGATGCTCTGGAAGGCAGGGGTCTGCTTCACGAACTCCAGCGTGTCGGCCACGTTGACGTAGTTGTTGGAGTCGATGACCATGTTGGCGCTGAGGGCTTTGTGGCCCGAGCCCTTGACATTTTCGATGAGCTTGTCGAAGGTGCCCTGCCCGCGCACCGCGTCGTGGTAATCGTGGATGCCGTCCATGCTGACCCAGATGGAGTTGGCTTTCAGCCAGTCAAAGGGCCGCTGGGCGTTGGTGGTCACCGTGCTCGTGAAGAAGCCGATCTCCTTGGCCAGGTCGATGAGGTCGTTCAGGTTGCGGTCGCCGTCGCGCCAGAGGGTGGGCTCCCCGCCCTCGAAATCGACGAAGCGAGAGCCTAAGTCGTAGGAGTATTGCAGCTCCTCGCGGATCTGCTCGTAGCTCTTTATGGTCGGGTTCTGATGGTTGAAGACGCTGCAGTGCTTGCAGGAGAGGTTGCACTGGTCCGTGATGAACAAGACCGTCTGCAACGGCTTCTGCTTCCCGAGGAAGCGTGTCTGGAAAAACCAACTGGCAAGATAAAATATCATCATAATATAAGTGTAGTAAGAATTGATATTACATTAACTGAACATGACTGAGCATCTCGGAAAAGCGATTCAGACCTTCTTGAATACGGGATACGGTTTTGGGAGAAGGCTTGCGATGCCCAGTAGCATAATGACTGAGTTGTTTGCTGTTTATACCAGTGATTTTCTGTAAGCCCGTGAGTGTCAAAATGGTACTGTAATAAGACAAAAAACTTTCTGCATCAAACTTCCAAATAATCTCATAATCACTCTTCAGGGCTTTGGGCCATTGATTTTCCGGAAGCTCACTTTTGATCAGTTCGATAGCCCGTAAAGTGTCTGTCTGAACCTCTTCAACGGTGCTGCCTGCGGCATAGATGCCGTCACCATTTTCGGCATATGCACCGTAATAGTCACGTGACTTCTCAATAATCATCACAATCTGTTCCATAATGTATTGTTATAAACCGTATCTTTTTATCAATCTGATGGCTAATCCTTTAGGTATCTCATGCACTCCATGAAACGGTATGGGCTCAGACATCATTCCCTCCTTGACATAGAAATAGTGGCTACCTACTACATGATCAAATTTCCACCCTGCTCTGAGGAACCGTTTGTGTAGTTCGCTGTATTTCATGATGAGCTTTATTTCAGCCCGCAAAGATATACTTTTTTCTATTATTCTTGGTAGATAATTGTATATATTTTATATGCCTGCGTGTCGAGACATGCTACCATATAAAATAAAGCGGCAGAGAATCCTCTTCCCTGCCGCTTGTGATAACGTGCTGCAACAACCTTTATTTCTTGAAATAGCGGTTGAACAGTCCTTCGAAGCCTTGGCCGTGACGGGCCTCGTCCTTGGCCATCTCATGGACCGTGTCGTGGATGGCGTCCCAGCCCATCTCCTTGGCACGCTTGGCGATGCGGAACTTGTCGGCGCAGGCACCGCTCTCGGCCAACATGCGCTTCTCCAGGTTGGTCTTGGTGTCCCAAACGACCTCGCCCAGCAGCTCGGCGAACTTGGCGCAGTGCTCAGCCTCTTCGAAAGCGTAGCGCTTGAAAGCCTCGGCGACCTCGGGATAACCCTCGCGGTCGGCCTGACGGCTCATGGCTAAGTACATGCCCACCTCGGTGGCCTCGCCCATGAAGTGCGCGTTCAGGTCTTTGATCATCTCCTCATCGGAATCTTTGGCCACGCCAATCACATGCTCGGTGGCAAAGGAGAGGGAGTCATCCGTTACCTCTTCGAACTTGTCGGCAGGTTGTTTGCATTGCGGACATCTCTCGGGAGGAGTGTCGCCATAGTGGACGTAACCACAAACTTTACATACGAATTTTTTCATTGTCTGATAGATTTAAGTTGTTTTTATTGATGTTGTTATCTCAATGCTGACGCGGTTCTTGAGACCGCAAATATAGTCTTTTTTCTGTTACGCCTGGTCGCTGACGCTGTCGATGGTGATTTCGATGCCCAGCTCTTTGGCAATGCCGCGCAAGACGTTGTCGATCTTGTCTTTCACGAACTCCTCCGACTGGATGATGTGCAGGTTAGGATGCTTTTTCCAGACGCGGATGAGGTTGTCATCCACTCTCATGGCCTCTTCCAAGGTCTCCTCCATACGGGCGGAGTTGTTGCTCAAGGTGTAGCTGTGCGGGGCTCCCTTGGCACTGGTGCAGAGGTGGAAGATAGCTTTGTATCGACCCAAGAGCTCTTCCTCTGTTTTGCCTATAGACTTCAACAGTTGCTTCCAGTCTTCGGGATCCATGTAGGCGGAGATGTCCATCGCGCCGCGGTCGTTGATGATGAGGGCGGGCTTGCCGGTGGCTCTGGCAATCTCTTCAAACGACTCTTCCATTTGCAGCAGAAACAACATCATGCTTCGGTGGATCTCGAAGTAGAGATGTTTGTCGTCTGTGAGAAAATCAGCCCCCGCTTTGATGAAGAGGGTGGCGGCTTCGGGTAGCGTGAAGACAGCGTATCCTAACTTGGAGTAGAACTCCTCAATACGTTCATTAGTAGTGGTTTTGCCGGCGCAAGGACCGCCGGTGAGCACAATCTTGGTAATCATTGCAGCGTGGTTTAGGGCGATAAATCGTTGATGCCGCAAAGATAATAAAAATCGGTTTCTCTAGTGACTGCAAGAACTGTTTTTCAATACATATCTCAGCATCAGGTATCCGACACCGATGTCGTAGCCTTCGGAAAAGAAGATGATGTTGCCTTTTTGGTCGATGACGAAGCACATGGGGTTCAGACCAGCCAATTTGCCATTCAACGCTTTCGAGAATATCTCCACAAGCTCATCGTATCCTTCTGTGATTATGCGCAGGTTCCTAGGTTCTCCCGGCTCACTTTTCCATTGGCCTTCTTTCATCACAAAAAACATCGGACCATGCCAGGTCTCGTAACCATCCTTCTTGGTGGCGATTTCCTTCGTCAGGTGGTTGACTGGTTCTGTGCCGGGTGTGCCCAAACAGAGGATGATGTGTTCTTTTCCGGCCTTATCCAGGATTTCAGCCAGCGTTTTATTCCCGACCTTCACTTTCTCCATGTTCACCACGCCTAAATACGCATCCTCCGGTGATTCGTAGGGGTCTTGTATCTCCTCCAAAAAACCGGTGGAGCGCATCGTAGTGTCTTTTGTCACATCGAAAAACTGCATTTGCGAGAGGACACTGCCGTCAGGTTGGCGCTCGCCGAGGGAGAGGCAGTAGTAGCCCGCGGGCACAGAGAGTACAATGGGGTCGGTCTCCACGCGCGGGTCGTTCTCGAAGTCGAAGCTCACGAACTCCCCGTTCTCAAAGCGTTGCAGCGTGTATTGCGTGTAGTAGCCCATCCTGTTGGGATTGAACAGGATGAGTGTCTTGTACTCCTCGGTAGGCTTTTCTTCAAAGGTCACCAGGTTCCATTTGCCGTTCTCCCACGCGAAGATGTCGCCGTTGGAATTGTCCATGTAGGCGGGCACATTAAAAGCCCGACAGAGAGCTACAAAGAAGATGTCGCGGGAGTGGGCGTCGCTCCTGCCGAGGTGGATGACCCCGGCTGGACTGATAGGGCAGTTGTAATAGTTGCAGTCGGGATCCACCACGATGGATTTCTTGACGAATTCGTAAATGGTTTTCACTGAATGGTCACGCCAGACCAACCCGAAGCCGTGGCTCAACACTCCTTGCCAGTCGCGGATCAGCTCGTTGGAGATGCGGGCGGGGAGGATGCCCTTGAGGAAGACATCCAGCGGATAGTCGCCCACATGGTAGTAGGTGAGCTGACTTTCCAGCGTTTCCGCTTTGGTGTCGCGCAGGTCTTTGTCGGCCAGGGCGGCCACGAACTCTTTGAGATAGAGTCCCGGCTCTTTCTGGGGATGCTTGTTCAGGAAGGCCATGATCTCGGCATGGTTGCCCTCGCTGCGGCGGATGACGTCGTAGAGCTCCTCGTCCGTGAAGTTCTCGTTATGAAATCCCATGGAGGTCAACGATGCAGGGGTGGGGAAGGTGGCACGATATGCTTCGCGCAGGGAATCCTCGTACTGTTTGCGCTGGTCGCAACGCGCCTGACGGACAGGATCCGGCGTGGGAAGGTCGGGATTGCCCATAGGCGGCACGATGGTGAGATCCACAATGTCTTCTAAATCTTCTGACAGTTCGAGCTTCTCCCAAGGTTTTTCTCTCGGCGTAAACACAATGGTACGCTCATTTTCAACGCGACCATCCACCTTGTAGAAGTTGTACAGATCGCCTTTGCTAACCCACACTAACAGGTCACCTTTGCCTGTGACGAGGGATGCTTGACCGTTTTCGTCAGTCAGCTTTGCGGCCAACGTATAGTACTCAGCGTAGTTGTAGAGTTTGAAGCGCACCAAAGCCTCCTTGATGGGCTTGTGCTGTTCATCGACTACCGTAACAGTAAGATGCACCGTATCAGCGTAATTGGACAAAACATTGATGCAGGAGTAATAGGGTGTCTTCTTGTTGACTTCCTCGGGACCGTGGTAGTCGCCGAAGACGTTGGTGTGCACCATCATCGTGCGGGTGGAGGGGTAGGCGAACCAGCCCATGTTGAGGTCGGGATCGGGCTCGCAGGCGCCGAGGAACCACCATTTGCCATCGACCCACACTTCCACCCAGGCGTGGTTGTCGTCGCAGTGCGCCCAGCGCGGGGTGTAGCACTGACGGGCGGGGATACCCACGGCGCGGAGGGCCGTCACTGTGAGGGTGCTCTCCTCGCCGCAACGTCCGTGCGAGGTGCGGATGGTGGCCAAGGGCGCGGAGGTGCGCACGTCAGCGGGCTGGTAATCGACATGTTCGTGACACCAATGGTTGACCTCCAGGGCCGCGTCGTACATGCTCATATCCTTGATGCGGTCGCGCAGCTGATGGAAGATGAAGGCGCGCGCCGTGTCTAAGTCCTCATTGTTGACCCGATAGACCAACACGAAGTGCTTGAAGATGTCGTCGGGGATGGTCTTGCCCCAGGAGAAGGTCTCCCGCGCCAGGAAGGCGTAGTCCACCTGCATCTTGAAAAAGGCCCGGTCGTAGTCGGCCCGGTCGCTCTGCGGCATGTAGGTGTAGAGGAAGTCCAGCGCCTGCTCTTTGGTGAAAGACTGGGCGGTCAAGACATGATGGGCAAGTGCGCATATCAGCAGCAAAAGGATGGTTTTCTTCATGTTGGCGTCGGTTTGGATGTGAGGGTGCGAAGATACAATTTTTTGATTTTCGAGATAAGAAAAAACCTCAATAGTTCCTGAAATCCGCCACGACAACCGATAGAACCAAGTTGCTGCCTCTCAAGTTGACGTTTTGAGAATCCATTTTTTGCATTTTATGTTTTTATAAGAAAAAAAGAGTATTTTTGCACAAATAATCAAGAGCTGTATGAGCACAGAAATAATGATAGAAACCATCTGCGAGTATTTCAAGACGCAACCTGTAATGAAAGCGTGGCTGTTCGGCTCCTTCGCCCGAGGTGAAGAAACCGAGGACAGTGATGTGGATATTTTGGTGGAGTATGATGAAAATGCGAGAATATCTTTACTGACCATTTCACACATGATGGGTGAGTTGGAAAAAAGTACGGGGCGTCATATTGACTTGATAGAGGAAGGACGCCTGTTACCTTTTGCTGTGCAATCTGCAAACCGCGACAAACGCCTTATTTATGAGAGAAGAAATTAGAGATATGGAAAGGCTTCAACATATCCTTGAAGCCATGAACGTGCTGGTGGATTATCAGGCTCAGCACACCTTGGAAGAGGCATTATCCGATCCCATTGTGTATTTCGGTCTTGTAAAACATGTTGAAATGATAGGCGAGGCGGTCTATAAATTGACGTTAGATTATCGGACCTCTCACCCTGAAGTAAATTGGGACGACATAGAGCGAATGCGTCATGTATTGGTGCATGGGTACTATAAAATTCGGCCTGAACAGCTGTGGGAAACCATTGCTTTTGACATACCGCAGCTGAAGCCTAGGATAGAAAAATACCTATCTGAAATGTAAAAGGGCTATTCTATTGGTCCTGCATAGGGCCATTCTCCTCTTATTAACGATGAGCGATGCCTGTGGTGGCGTTGTGCTGCAGTGCGGCGACCTCTTCGGCACTGGTCTCGTCATAGCCGCCTGCGGTGCGCACCTTGCAGGAGCCGTGAACCTCTTGGGCGCCGGTGAACTGGATGAGCTCGCTCACGTTGTCGGGGCGCACACCGCTGCCGGCGAGGATGGTGATACGGTCGCCCGCCTGCTGGATAAGCGCCCGCAGGGTCTCTTTGCCTTCCATGGCGGTGGGCTGGCATCCAGAGGTCAATATCCGGGCACAACCGCACTCGATGACCTCTTCCAGAGCCTCCTGCCAGTCGTGGCACCGGTCGAAGGCGCGGTGGAAGGTGACGGGCACGGGTGCGGCCGCTGCCACGAAGCGTTTCGTGAGCGCGGTGTCGATGCAGCCGTCAGGGTGGAGAAAGCCGACCACGATGCCCGAGACGCCCAGCTCTTTGCAGACACGCACGTCTTCCAGCATGTTTTGGATTTCCAACTCGTTATAGACGAAGTCGCCTGGGCGCGGGCGCACCAGGACGAACACCTGCAGCCCTAACTCCTCCACGCATTGCTTGATGGCGGCGTAGGAGGGGGTGGTGCCGCCTTCGTTCAGGTTCTGGCACAACTCGATGCGCGTGGCACCGGCGGCTTTGGCGTTGGCCGCCGACTGGATAGAGCCGCAGCAGATCTCGATTTCCATTAGTAGTTCTCGGTTAGCTCCCCGCGCAGGGACATTTTCAACAATTTGCGGATGGTATTCAAAGGATAACCCTCGCCGAAGAGGTACATCAGCTTGGTGAGGGCCGCCTCGGTGGTCATGTCGCTGCCGGAGGTCACGCCGATGTCGGCGAGGTGCTTGCCGGTGGCGTAGCGCTGCATCTCCACGCCGCCACCGCCCTTGCATTGGGAGATGTTGACGAGGATGATGTCACGGTCGATGGCCTCCTGGAGGATCTTGAGGAAGTCGGGAGAGGTGGGGGCATTGCCCACACCGAAGGTCTCCAAGACGACGGCATGCAGGCCTTCCGTGTGCAGCATGGCCTCCATAGAGGCGAGGTTGATGCCCGGGAAAAGCTTGATGAGTCCCACGTTGTTGTCCATCTTGTGGTGGGCGATGAAGGTGCCGGGGACGCTCTTGGGGAGCAGACAGTGCTCGTTATAGGATATCTCGGTGCCCACGTTAGCAAGGTGCGGGTAGTTGGGCGAATGGAAGGCGTTGAAGCTGGCTGCATCGTCTTTGTAGATGCGGTTGCCGCGGAAGAGGGCGGTCTGGAAGAAGAGGCACACCTCGTTCAACATCGGTCTCCCGTCCTTGCGGTCGGCGGCGAAGCCGATGGCGTTGAGGATGTTGCGGCGTCCGTCTGTGCGCAACACGCCCAAGGGCAGCTGCGAGCCGGTGATGATGACGGGCTTGTCGAGGTTCTCCAGCAGGAAGCTGAGCGCTGAGGAGGTGTAGGCCATCGTGTCGGTGCCGTGGAGCACCACGAAGCCGTCGTAGTTCTGGTATTCCGCCTCGATCATATCGACCAGTCGCAGCCAGAACTGCGGGTTTGTGTCGGACGAGTCGATGAGCGGTAGCAGACTCTGGAAGGTGATGTCGCACTCCAGCAGGTCCAGCATAGGCAGCTGCTGACGGATGTTCTTGAATTCAAAGGGCTTCAGGGCCTTGTCCTCGGGGTCCATCATCATGCCGATGGTGCCGCCGGTATAGATCACTAATATGTTCGGTCTTTCCATGTTATAAGCGCTCTTGTTTCGAGAGTGCAAAAATACACTTTTTTCAGAAGGCGGAGATAGGAAGAGGGGTGTTGATCGTGAGTTTTGTACCATATATGGTAGTATGTTAATGTGTACAGATCGTTTTTATTTCTTGTTTAGTTAGTTCACTAATGCCAAAATAGTCTCTGGTGAGATCCTCATGTCAGTTATGGCGCAAAGGCCAGTCCCCATGTCTTTTAGGCTGGCACCGAGGAGATGGACTTTGTTGTCAATGATGAGGAATCGGTCATGGTTGTGGCGAGGAAGTTGGATGAATAGGATTTCGGGGTATTGTTCGTTGTGCTTCTTTAGGTCGGTGAGGAATTGCTTAGTGTAACGTGTGTGAATGGTGGCCGAAACCCCGTCAGTGCGTTTGGTGAGCATAGAAAGAACACGGTCGTCAACATAGTTGTCTATTAGGATAATTCTGTTTTTGGCGCTTCGAACTAATTCGGATACGTGAGCCCACGCATCCCACACACAGCCAGTTTGGAAGATTTGTTCGGGGAGCTCTTTGGGAGATGTTTTTTCTATTTTTTCGAGTATGATGTTGATCTTTTCCTTGGTTTCTTCTTGCTGATTCTCAAGGTTGACGATGCGCTCAACCATTTGAATGCTATGATTTACGAATTGTGGTATCGCTGTAAATGCGCGCATGATTCTAATGTTGACGCCAACAGCTGTTTCTGATCGTAAGACGCTACTGAGCATTGCTATTCCATTGCGTGTGAAGGCGAATGGAGGATGTTTAGAATGTTGACCTCGACCACTCTTTAAGATCACATTTTGTGATGTTAAAGGTGTATATTCTTGATTGTCAATAGTTCTTGAAATCACACTCGGTGTTTTTATATTGTTCCATTCAATTGTGTTGAGTTGGAACATGAAATCAATGGGGAATCGTTTGATATTGCGTTTTACAGACTGGTTAAGTTCTCGGGTTTCCACACCGTAAAGCATTGCTAAATCCCGATCGAGTAATACTTGCTGGCCTCGAATAATGCGAATTAGCGCATTGATATCTATATTTTCGAGGTGGTTGCAATTAGAAACCACCTCTGAGTGCGAATTGCAATTTGCGTACGTTTCAATAGAAAGAGGTTCTTTATGCCCGTTTTTCTGTGACATGATATTAGAATTTTGCCTGCAAATATACAATGTTTTACTGATGTATTTTAAAATTATTTTACATTTTTATATGTATTTGAATAACAAAGTGATAATGATTTTTTTTGTTGTGATTTTATTTTTTAATTGTTAATTGTTTTTGTGTGGGGTTTGTGGACTGACGTGCTTATGGCATGTTTGTCATATAGTAATACCTTGCCGATAGATTATATTATTCCTTATGGTTCGATTAAAAGCGTCACCAAGATAAGGTATTTGCTCAAAATACTCCTATTTCAATTCCTTATGGTTCGATTAAAAGAAGCCGGCCGGCAGCTAATAGATTACGCTGCCTATGGTATTTCAATTCCTTATGGTTCGATTAAAAGTTTCTTCAACGAGGAAGGTCTCGAATATTTTTCATATTTCAATTCCTTATGGTTCGATTAAAAGTTTCCCTTGCCTTCAGCAAGAAGTCAAGGAGCAGCGATTTCAATTCCTTATGGTTCGATTAAAAGTCAATGTCCTTGGCTGCGCCATCGGAAACAAGACGCTATTTCAATTCCTTATGGTTCGATTAAAAGTTGTATCTATGTTGCTAAGCGCGAATGATTGCAACTATTTCAATTCCTTATGGTTCGATTAAAAGTATTGTGTTCACTCCATTGATGCCGTCTATCCACTTATTTCAATTCCTTATGGTTCGATTAAAAGGTCGGATTGGTACCTCGAAGATGTCGAGTTGGAGTTATTTCAATTCCTTATGGTTCGATTAAAAGTGCCTTTGAAGTCTTTGTGGTCCTTGTCCACCTTTGATTTCAATTCCTTATGGTTCGATTAAAAGACTTTGCCCCCGTTTTGGAACTTTTGTACACGAAAAAATTTCAATTCCTTATGGTTCGATTAAAAGACCTGTCAAGCCCTTACAATGCTTCGTCACGTTATTTATTTCAATTCCTTATGGTTCGATTAAAAGTGGCAGACCGGTCCAGTCCACCAGCTCAAGCAAGCGGATTTCAATTCCTTATGGTTCGATTAAAAGCTTTGCGGCGAGGGGCTTCCGTTATCTCTTGCGGTAATTTCAATTCCTTATGGTTCGATTAAAAGGTTGTTGTTGTACTCATATTGCTTTAGTTTTGTTCGTATTTCAATTCCTTATGGTTCGATTAAAAGAGGAACATTCTCATTTGGTCGATGTTTTC
>JAFZZT010000034.1 GCA_017615595.1 Bacteroidales bacterium | reverse complement strand
ATGGGTATAGATCTGCACGTCCACATAGAGGGAGTCGCAGGGCGCGAAGACAGTGTCGCCAGCCGTGGTGACGAGCGTGCGCCTGAGGTTGTCGCGTGTGGTGGGGTACACCCACTCCTTGACCATCCGCTCGGTGGGCTGCAGAGATACCATGGATTGCCAGGCCGGAGATGCACAGCCATAAGGATCCGCCATATATCCGAAATGCGGATATCCATGAGCACTGTTCTTACAAATGAAGAAACATGGTCCATCTATAGCATTGTATCGTCGTATGGTCTGGGAGCGCAGGAAAGTATAGGGCACATCGACATATACCGTAGTGTCTCCCCAGAACATCCGATGGTTCCCTGTGTTCAAACCATAAATCCCTTGGTCCGAAAGGTCGCCCAAAGCCAGATAGTCGCTGAAGTACTCGTTATAATTGTATGCGGTCACCTCCTGACCATTTTGTATATAGTCATTGTGCTCTTGCTTGAAATAGACCCCCTTGTCAAATCTGTCACTATGCAGTTTCTTGCATAAATAATCCTGTCCACAATAACACTGTCGGGTCAAAGACAAGGGTATGGTAATGGGTCCAGGTCCAGAATTCCCAATATAATTTCCCATATATAATAAAGTAAATTGGGTTGATCCAAAGGAAAAATAGGAAATCACTTTTTTGCAATTTGTATGGAATCGTAATTGTTTACACCAGTTCATTTTCAGCCATACAGATTCACCTTTCTGAGATAGTAAGACGGTGTCATACTGTGAAGTGCCCCAAGAAGGATTATATTCCCGATAGACGAAGACAACAACGCTGTCTTCCATAGCAGTTATATTGAAATTGGGTGCGTAAGGAACGAATTCCTCAGCCCATCCAGGATATAAGAAGGAGTTGTCATATAAAGAAAAATGCTCGATCTCATTGTAACTGATGGGCCAGATGGGAATTTTCCAAGGCGGACGCACCCCAACTGTCAAGGGAGAGTACAGGTAGTCACAATGCTGGGGTGACAAGTTGCTGGAATTGGTGCGCAAATTGGAGTTGACCTGTAGATAAAGGAATGTTGAGCGGCTGGTATGTACAAACAAACCATTGGTATGAGTCACCAAATTGTCATACGCGAACAGTTGTATGTCGCATATATCTTTTGGGATTTTAACGACAGTGACTGAGTTCGGCGAGACAGTGAAGTCCAAGTGAAAATTCAGAAATTCGTTCTCCACATACCCTGTGCAAGCCGTATCCCCAACAACATATAACGATACACTGTCGGTTGTTTCACTATATCGGGTAAGAAACACCCAGAAATCTCTTCCTGCGATATTCCCTCCAAAAGCTAACCCTTTCAAGGGAAGTACAAGAAGAATCAAGGGCAATATGATGACAAACAAACGATTCACGGCGGAGTTTACGGGATAATGAACATTTTTTTTAGTGCTTGCTGCCCTTTAGAATCTGTTGCTTGAAGCAAAAAGACGCCATGCAGGTGAGGCAGCGAATTGACGAGACCATTGCTAGTATTGCCGGAGAAAATAGCCTTTCCCAACAAATCATAGAGTGTATATTGAATGTTTCCTTCGAAATGAAGGCAGGTGAATTCCCGGTTATTTTCCAATATGAAACAGGGTTTTGTTCCTAATAGAAGAGATTTTGCCAAGGTGGTATCTTGTCGAAATGCCAGACATTCTCCAGGATCTTCACAAAGAGTTGACTCAGTAACATTTTCATCAAACAACAAGGATGAAACCCATGTTGTTAGTTCAAACTCACCTATAGAATCTGTTAGAGTATAGGGCAGAATTTGAGGGGATGCAGGTTTAACATCAATAGCGAGAGGAAAATCGCATTCGTAGGAGTCATAGATGTCGTAGGTTTCGGTCAAAACGCCTATGCCACTGAGAGAATCAGCGCCAGCAATCAGCGTAGGGACACAAGAATGAAAAGGGTCTAACGCGAGATTGTTCATGCTGAGATAGGATCCATAGATATTTATTGAAGCATCCATCATGCTTGGACAAGGCGTGGGGATGGCAAAGCCACCACCCAATTGTTTTACGTTCATTCCCGAAGCTAAATCAAAAGGATCCACTTGTGCAAAAATTTGCGAGTTATAGGCGGTACAATAAATCAGTTTTCCTAAAAAATTAAAACGTTGGCGGCAATGATCGTATAGCATGTCCAAAGCATATAGTTTTTGCGTGGGGATGAAATAAAAATAGCTCTCTACGATCGAATGGTTGATACTTTCATAGTCGACAATACGGGTTAGCCAGACAATATCTTGTTTGACTACGCGCAAATCTCTATATAACAACAGATTGTTGTCATCCAAAACCGTGTGTAAGGACTGATGCTCGGCCACATCATTAATGAAAAGATTGTCCACAAAGTATTGAATAACATGATTGACTGCAGAAGCTAGTCCCGCCATGGCATCTTGAGCATCAAATTCAAAAAGATCTACAATGATACCCGGATGAGTTTGCCCAGAGGCCAATGTACCTGTTGCTATAAAGCAATGATTGTTGTGGTCCCAAGAGATGTCCGTATAATGTTCTCCTGAAAGAGGCACTATGCGACCAAAAAAACCATTGGATAGATCCACAGCCATAAGTTGTCCATTGTCCAGCACAAACATATAGATTTCGGCACCATTGGCATCATAACCTAAACAGCCCTGAACAAGTTCGTTGAACTCTAAAGGGAAAGCATAATAATCAATGTAGTTTGATGTAAGATCCACAATGGCAAAGGCAGGATTTGAAGTTGTTGGAGTAAGGTGTTTTCTGCCAAAAATAATACAATTCCCATTTGAATCCTCAAAAACACCCTTCATCATGAATCTTTGAATCTGTGTCGCATACTTCGGGGTGCCCGTCTGCAATAAGTTGGCTGGATCGATTGGTGTTACCGAAAACTCTTTCTGGTCTGTCTGAAAGAAATAGATGATGGTATCACTATGAACAAGCGAGACCGCACTTAATGGTGCGGAAACGTGAGGGTAAGTTTTATAGTTCCTGTAGTGATTTTGTGCTACCGCATCCAATGAGAGAGCCAACAAAATGAAGGAAAGGACAAAGATTTTTTTCACAACCGTGTTGTTTTTATTATTTCGGGGCAAAGATACATTTTTTTATGAGTTAAGAAACGAAGAAGTTAAGAAACTAAGGGGGCCAAGGGGGTTAATAGTTTACGGTTTACCGTTTACCGATGAGGCGATTATGCGATGAGACGATGAGACGATTAGAGGAGAAAGAGGAGAAAGGAGGAGATTAGGCGATTAACTTCTAACTCCAAACTTCTAACTGACAACTTCTAACTGACAACTGACAAATCTCCACCCCCCCTTAATTAACAAGTTGATATGTAATATTTTAAAGTAAAAAAAGAATCGTGTTAATAAGTCTGTTAGTAAGTATTTTTCCCCGTTCACAAAACCAATTTTTGTATTTGCTATTTTTGCCGCCGAGTTTAGGTTCTCCGAGAGATCAATAGGGAACCTCGTGCAAATCGAGGGCTATACCCGTAGCTGTAAGTTCTTTATGTTTTCCAACATTTAGTCACTGGCAGAATTGTCGGGAAGGCGTTGGAAGACGGAATAAGCCAGAAGACCTGCCTATTCTCAAAAAACACGTGGCTTTCGGGATTAAGAGCTTGTGTGGCCAGTTGCATGGTTTATATCCCAAAGCTTCTATTATGAAAACCATTAACCTACTATGATAGAAGATCTCTATATTATCAAACGTAACGGAAAACGAGAGCCGTTTTCCGCAGACAAAATCAAAAACGCTATCCAGAAGGCCTTCTTGTCGGTGAACAGCTTCGCCACCAAGGAGGTCCTGACCGACATCCTGAGTCGCGTGCAGGTGCATGATGGCATCTCCGTGGAGGAGATCCAGAACCAGGTGGAGGTGTCGCTGATGGCGGAACGCTACTATGCCGTGGCCAAATCCTATATCCTGTACCGCCAACGGCATTACGAAGACCGTGAAGTCAAAGACAAACTGAATTTCCTGATCAACTATTGCAACGCCTCCAACGCGGCTACCGGCAGTAAGTACGATGCCAATGCCAATGTGGAGAAGAAGAATATCGCCACCCTCATCGGCGAACTCCCCAAGTCGAACTTCATCCGTCTCAACCGTCGTATGTTGTGCGACCGTATCAAGGAGATGTATGGTAAAGAACTGGCCGACAAATACATACGACTGCTGCACCAGCATTTTATCTACAAAAACGACGAGACCAGCATCGCCAACTACTGCGCCAGCATCACGATGTACCCCTGGCTGCTGGACGGCACCAAGAGCATCGGCGGCAACTCCACACGCCCCAACAACCTGAAGTCGTTCTGCGGTGGCTTTGTGAATATGGTCTTCATGGTCTCCAGCATGCTCAGCGGCGCCTGCGCCACCCCCGAGTTCCTGATGTACATGGACTACTTCATCCGCAAGGACTATGGAGACGACTACTATCAGCATGCCGACAAGGTGGTGGATCTCTCCGCCCGTCAGCGCTCTATCGACAAGGTGATCACCGACTGTTTCCAGCAGGTCATCTACTCCATCAACCAGCCCTCCGGCGCCCGCAACTACCAGTCGGTGTTCTGGAACATCTCCTACTACGACCAGTACTACTTCAAGAGTCTGTTCGGCGAGTTCCGCTTCCCGGATCAGACCGCCCCGACTTGGGAGTCCGTCAGCTGGCTGCAGAAACGTTTTATGCGCTGGTTCAACGAGGAGCGCACCCGTGCCGTCCTGACCTTCCCGGTCGAGACGATGGCGCTGCTCTCCAAAGATGGCGACATCATGGACCAAGAGTATGCCGACTTCACCGCCGAGATGTACGCCGCCGGCCACTCCTTCTTCACCTACGTCAGCGACAACGCCGACTCTCTCAGCAGCTGCTGCCGTCTCCGTAACGAGATCCAAGACAACGGATTCAGCTACACCCTGGGCGCGGGCGGTGTCTCCACCGGCTCCAAGAGCGTGCTCACCATCAACCTGAACCGCTGCATCCAATACGAACATCGCAACAATATCCCGTTCCTCCAGTTTGTGGAGGAGGTCATCGACCTGATGCACAAGGTACAGACGGCCTACAACGAGAACCTGAAATATCTGCAGGCACAAGGCATGCTGCCGCTTTTCGACTCCGGCTTCATCGCCATCAACCGCCAATACCTGACCATTGGCGTCAACGGACTGGTGGAGGCTGCCGAGTATATGGGCATCCCTATCACCGACAACGACCAATATGCCAAGTTCGTGGAGGATATTCTGGGTTTGATAGAACGCTACAACAAGCAGTATAAATCCAAGGATTTGATGTTCAACTGCGAAATGATCCCGGCCGAGAACGTGGGCGTCAAACATGCCAAGTGGGACCGCGAAGACGGCTATAAGGTGCCTCGCGACTGCTACAACAGCTATTTCTACATCGTGGAAGACGAGCACACCAACGTCATCGACCGTTTCCGCATGCATGGCAAACGCTATATCGAACACCTCACCGGTGGTTCCGCTTTGCACTGCAACCTGGAAGAGCATCTCAGCAAGGAGCAGTATCGCCATCTGCTGCGCGTGGCTGCCCAAGAAGGCTGTAATTACTTCACCTTCAACATCCCGAATACCGTCTGCAACGACTGCGGCCACATCGACAAACGCTATCTGCACGAGTGCCCCGAGTGCCACAGCAAGAATGTGGACTACCTCACCCGCGTCATTGGATACATGAAGCGCGTCAGCAGCTTCTCCCAAGGCCGCCAAGAGGAAGCCGCCAGAAGATATTATGCAAAGATGGAGAACTAGAATTCTGTTCACTGATCACGGTTCACTGATCACTAAATCGTCAACAAATTAAGTACTACAATTTCGATATTGTCTTCCAAGAGATTCCGGGGGAGGTGACGCTCGCGGTGAATATCACCAATTGTCCGAACCACTGCCCCGGCTGCCATAGTCCGCATCTGCAAGAGGACATTGGCGAGACGTTGGACGCGCAGACGATGGACACGATCTTGGAACGTTATGGCCGTTCCGTGACCTGTGTCTGCCTGATGGGTGGCGATGCTACCCCAGACCAGGTGCAACAGCTGGCAGACCATATCCGGAAGACCTCTCCGCTGAAGGTGGCCTGGTACTCTGGGAAACAGGCTGTTCCCGACAACTTCCAGCATTTCGACTATGTGAAGGTGGGTCCCTATAAGGCGGAGTTCGGCAGCCTGAAAGAAAAGACCACCAACCAGCGCTTGCTGAAGAATGTGGACGGTCAGCCCCTCGACATCACCGATAAATTCTGGAAAAAATAGCGGTTGTTTGAAGATAAAATGTATCTTTGCCGCTGTTTTATAATTCGCAAAAATGAAAAAGATATTATTCCTCGGCGCTTTGTTTTTGATGATGGTAGGATGTAAATCTCAAAAAGAGATGGTTTCTCTCGACAAGCAGACCAACGAGGTCACGCTGAAGAAAGGCCAGACCGTTGAGATAGCCTTCACCACCAATGCTTCTTTAGGATACTGGTGGACCTTGGCCAACAAAGACGAGATCACGGTCGTGGACTCTGTGGACAACCGTTACGAGCGCACCGCCCCGGAGGGCATGGTCGGTGCGGCGTCCAACCGTTACTGGAAGTTCCAGGCCGTCAAAAAAGGCACAGAGACCCTCCATTTTGTCTATGCGCGCGACAAAGTCGAAGAGACCACCATCAAGACGCGTGACGTGGTGGTGACGGTCAAGTAGCGATGGCATCTCCGCGGGTCTTCGTGGCGATACCGGTGATGGACGAGCTGTCGTCCTTGCCAGTTACGCTCTCAGACCTTTCCCAGCAGACACAAGTGCCCGATGAGGTGTGGATGTGTGTCAACCAGCCGGATAGCTGGTGGCACGAGCCAGCGCGCCGGCACATTTGTGAAGACAATCAAAAGACCATAGCGTTATTACAGCACTTCCAGGGGTTAACCTTGGGGGTGATAGACTGTGCGTCTCCCGGTCGTGGGTGGCAGGGGAGGAAGGCGGGTGTCGGCTGGGCACGCAAGACCCTCTTCAACAAGATATTGGAGCGGGCTGACGCGGAAGATCTCATCGTCAGCCTAGATGCCGACACCCGCGTGCGCCCGGGCTACCTCGCTTCCCTGTTACGCTCTTTCAGTGATCATCCCGAGTGGCCGGCCCTGTCGGTGCCCTACTACCATCCCCTCAGTGGCGACGAGCCGATGGATCGCGCCATGCTGCGCTACGAGCTCTACATGCGCAACTACGCCGTCAACATGCTGCGGACGGACACGCCCTACCAATATACGGCCCTCGGCTCTGCCATCGTGATGCGGGCCGGCGCCCTGCGCAAGATCGGCGGCATCACCCCCTATCAGAGCGGCGAGGACTTCTATCTCCTCCAGAAGTTCTGCAAGATGGCGCCAGTCGGCACGACCAATGACGAGATGGTCTATCCCGCCACCCGCACCTCTGACCGTGTGCCCTTCGGCACGGGCCCCGCCATCCGCCAGGGCATGGAGGGCGCGGATATCTCCTATCCGATCTTCCATCATCAGCTCTGGGAGCCGGTGCGGGAGGCAACACGCCTCTTGCCACAGCTCTATCACGAAGATGTCGATAACGACTTCCTGGATTTTCTGAAGGGTCAGTTCCAAGAGGATGACCTGTGGGGACCCATCCGGAAGAATGTCAAGGACCTGCCCCATTTCATCCACGCTTACCACGAGAAAGCAGACGGGCTTCGCATCCTGCAGTATGTGCGCCGCAGCCATGCCCGCCAGCCGATGCCGGACGTGCGGGCGCTGTGGGAGAACATGACATGCTGGATGCCCGACCGGAATCCCGAATGGTTTACCCCAGAGATCAGATTTCAAGATCTGTCAGTGCCACAGCTTGACCAGCTGCGCCATTGGCTGTTTGAGGAGGAACGCCGACAGCACCAACAAAAAAACGCATCGCCACGGTAGCGATGCGTTTTTGCTTTGGAAGAAAAGGTTTCTTATTTGATACCCAGTTTCTTCTTGATGTCTTTCGGGATGGCATTCTTGTGCACCACGATGTTCATCGTTTTGTAGCGGACGAAAGCCTTGGAAGCATAGAACATGCCATGATAGTCGCCGTAGTCGCCCCAGCTGTTCTTCACCATGTAGTATTCGTTGCCCATCTGGTCGGTGGCTTTGCCGTAGATCAGCATACCGTGGTCGTCAGTGGTCTCCCAGTTGTCGTAAGCCACTTGGCGCTCCTCTTGGGTGACCCAGCGTTGCGGTGTGGGGTGCTTGGCAGCCTCGTCCTGGATCTCCTTAGGACTCATGCCAGTCCAATGGGCCATGTCGCTGCCCTGGATGGCGGAAGCCTTTGTCTCAGGAAGCACGCAGAAGCCTTTCTTGATGCCCAAGCGGAAGCCCGGCTCACTCACATCGGAACCCCAAGCTACTGTGTAACCATTGTCGATGGCGTAGTCGAAGATCTCCATGAGCTCATCCAACGGCACGTTATAGACCTGAGACCAGCGCCAGTTGTCTTGGATCTCCAATACGAATTTTTCGTAGAAAGGATGATGCGTGTAGGAGGTGATGGACACATAGTCGTCAGGATTCAAACCGAGGGACTCGTAGAAGGACTTCGGAGTGTAGGTCACGCCCTTGTAGGTGAAGGTCTCCGGGTTTTTGCCCAAGTAGATCTCGTGGACAGCAGCCACGGCTTTTTGCCAAAGCACTTCGTTTTTGTCGTTTTTCTGCAAGCTCTTGTGGTCACCTTCGGCGATGGCTTTCACCATAGCGTCGGTCAAAGCGGAGAGCTCAGAATGGTCAGACAGCGTGTCGCCATAAGCGGCGCCTGGACGCATCTCACTCTCGGGAACCAGACCGAAAGTCTTCATGCCGTAGATTACATCATAGAAGGAGCCGCCTTGGGAGAAGGAGACGTCGCCGTGCGTACGGACAGCAGCCATGGCGCGGTCGTTGTACGTGTTGGCCACGATGTACATTTCGGAAAGGTCGTATTCGCCCTTGCCCATGCGGAGCAACTCAGCCTCGATGAAGCCCAAGCCGGAATAGCACCAGCAGGTACCAGCACGATGTTGGTCTTTCACAGAAGTGATGGGGAGTTCTTTCTTGACGGTGAACACATAACCCTCATCTTTGGCTTCTTCTTGAGCCAAAGCGATGTTGCCGCTCATCATCAGAGCAGCGACAGCGATTAGAATAAAGAATTTTTTCATTTGTTATAATTTTTGTTGTGATAAATTCAATTGCGGCGGCAAAGATAACAAATAAATTAACTCCACCTCTTCATTTGTTATATTTTCTTCTTCATGCCAAGGTCAGAGTGCCCGCGGTCTTGTTTCGATATTGAAATAATTTCTATTTTTGCACTTTAATGGTGAAAGGCCGTTAGAAAAAAGATTTTTCAATAATATGTTGATATATAACAAATTAAGATTTTTATATCATCTTTGGAAATTGTTCGTGCACTACCCTGCGAAGTCGTTTTTCCAACGATTCAACGTGTTGGCCGACTATCTGCATTTGCGGAGGACGAAGGGGTTGACGGCGGAGGAGTACGCCCTCTTTGGCATGTATGAACGGTCAGAATCCTTTCGTCATGAGTTCTTGGGAGAAAACGAGCAGCGCTATTATCTGGATTTGCTGAATCCGACCAATTACTATATCTTAGCACGAAATAAATATCTAGCCCATAAGATCTTGGATGCTGCCGGTGTGCCTATGGCCACGCTGTATGGCTATTATGACCCCGCGGCCGGCCGCAGTGGTGAGAACATAGCCCGCACCCAGGAGGAGATGCTTCGGATTCTTCAATCGCAGGGTGTTCAAGCGTGCGTGATCAAGACCACGGAGACCTCCCATGGCAACAATGTGCAGGTGGTCAGACAAATCCATTACGATACGGGTGTCGCCACACTCCACAACGGGGAAGAAAGAGCCTTCACCGCCATGCTGGGCACCAAGCCGCTGATTTTTGAACAATGTCTTCATCAGTCTGCGCAGCTGTCGGCCATCAACGCCTCCTCCGTCAACACGGTGCGCTTCATGACGCTTCTGTATCCGGATGGTTCCGTGAAGATACCCGCCACCTTCATCAAGATCGGCCGTGAAGGTCGTTGTGTGGACAATGCGGGTGCCGGCGGCAATGTGGATGCCGCCATCGACACCGCGACCGGCGTCATGCAGCACGCCATCCGTTTCGATGGCTGGGACCGCATCACCGAGGTGGAGGTCCATCCCGACAGCGGACAGCCCATCAACGGGGTGCAGATAACGCACTGGCCGGAAATATGCCAGAAAGTCAAGGAGTTCCAACAGGCTTTCCCGTTTGTTAAAGCGGCAGGGTGGGATATCGCGCTCACCGAAGAGGGGCCGTTCGTGGTGGAGGTAAACGACATGTGGGATCGCACGGGCCAGCTCTTTATCCAGCGCGGCTGGCGGTCGGAGATCCGCGACTGCTTCCTCGCCTGGCAACAGAATAACCTCTCCTTTGAATTCGGACGCTTGCAAAACGAGCTGCCCGTCAGAAAGTTAAAACGCATTGTAGCACATCCATAACTCTTACCATGTTTGAGAATGTTTATAACCGGTATATGCTGTTCCGGATGCGGCAACGCGACATTGCCAACATCAAAGGCAAGTGCGCTGTCTGCGATCTGAAGCCTCTCAGCAATGCCCAAAAAGCGGAGATCCAAGACTTTTATCAGAAGCTTGTCGGCCAAAAGGTGCCTACCTACTGGCATGAGTATTTCTATTCCCGCAACGGTCAATTCTCGGTCCGCTATGTGCCGACCAGTCTTTATCATACCGATGTCATCTATCGGCTCAACAACTACCAGCTGCGTCATGCCTACGTGGACAAGGGTATCTACGACATCTATTTTCCGGATGTGAACCGACCTGCCACCATCATCAAGAACATGAACGGCTATTATTATGATGGTCAGCATCCCATCACCCGTGCCGAGGCGCTGGAGCGTTGCCGGAACCTGGGTCGCGTGGTCGCCAAGCCCACCCAGGAGGGCATGTGGGGCGAGGGCGTGAAGGTCTTCTCCGTGGACCAGGGCATGGTGGAGGAGAACGTGACCATCGAGCAGCTTTTTGAGCAGTACGGCAGGAATTTCATCATCCAGGAGGCGGTGAAGCAGCACCCCGAGATGGCGAGACTCAATCCTACCTCCCTGAACACGCTGCGCGTGCTCTCCTATCGCCAGGGTGACGAGGTCTTCATCCTCTATGTGGTGGTGCGCATAGGTCGCGCCGGCAAGAGCGTGGACAACGAGACCGCCGGCGGCATCAACGCCGACATCGACCTGACGACCGGCACCATCCGCGATTGCGCCTACGGAACGCCCAGCGAAAAGCGCATCCTGACCACGGACGTGGGCACCACCCTCCAGGGCTTTGCCATCCCCGCCTTCCAACAGCTTGTGGAGACCGTCAAGAAGCTGCACCTGCGGTTGCCCTATTTCAACCTCATCGGCTGGGATTTCGGCATAGACGAGAATGGTCTGCCTGTGCTGATAGAGTGGAATCGCGCCCCGGATCTCAGCCAGACGGCCCACGGTCCCGCCTTTGGAGAGATGACCGAAACCATCTTCGAACATATCCGTCATCTGAAAAATACGATGCTCCGTTAAGTTAATCCATTAAAAATAGTACATTTGCCCGCTTTTTTCAACCACAGGTTTTAACGTTGAAGCAGAATGGATTTTAGAAGCAACATAACGCTCTGGTTACATTATCTTTTAACCATCATCTCGCCGGAATTGAGCATCCGACTCCAGTTCAGACGTTGCCACCATCGGCGTCTTAACCTGAAGGATCCTCAGACATTGGACGAAAAAATCCAGTGGATGAAGATGCATTACTATAAGGACAATGCCTTGGTGAACCAGTGTGCCGACAAGGTGCGAGTGCGCGACTATGTGCGCGACTGCGGCTTGGCAGAAATCCTTAATGAGGTGATAGATGTTTACCAGTCGGTGGACGAGATCCGGTGGGATGCCCTGCCCGACAAGTTTGTCATGAAGTGGAACTTCGGCAATGGCGGCAATGTGGTCTGTACCGACAAGTCCAAGCTGGATATCCCTAAAGCTGAGAAAGACTTGCGGCGTTTCCAGAAGATAAGATTCCACCTGATATCATACGAGCCCCAATACATCTTTCCCAAACAGTTGCTTTGCGAGCGTTTCATTGAGCCCTCCGAAGGAACCACCCCGGTGGACTACAAGGTCTATTGCTTCAACGGGGAAGCCAAGTATGTGCTCTGCTGCTATGGACGTGGCAGGCAGGCCCGTCCGAGCTTTTACTTCTTCGACCGCCAGTGGCAGCTGCAACGCTTCAACCGCCAAGGGAAACAGGCGCCGGCAGACTTCACCATTCCCAAACCCGATGGCATTGACGCCCTCTTTGATTACGCGGAAAAACTTTCCAAACCCTTTCCGTTCGTCCGCGCCGACTTCTACCTCGAAAATGGAAAGGCTTGGTTCGGCGAACTCACCTTTACCCCCAGCGGCGGCTTTGACTACGGCCGACTGCCAGAAACCGACCTGTTCTTCGGCCAGATGGTGCATCTGCCGGAGACCGAAAATTCTCAAAAATGAAAGACAAAATCGCCAAAATATTACTCGTCATCACCCTGTTGCTGATAGTGATCTCCTATCTGCCCTGGATATATCTCACCCCGATATATTATGGAATCCGCTATGCCATCATGGCGGTGATGGCCGTTGTCGTGCTGCTGACCTTTTCCTTGGAGAGATACGCCGCCCCACGCTTCATGCGATACCTCCTCCTGACCATGGTGGTGATGGGGTTGGAGTTTGTCTTCTTCCGCCTGACACACAGGCGTTTCCGTCTTGAAGACCTCTTCCAGCTGGTGGTGGCCTTTTTGTGCATCGGCATCGGCACGGGGTTGGACTATAAGCCTAAGACCTGGGCCACTATCTGCTTCTATTACACGTTGGGCCTCTGTGTCATGATCGTCATCAACTGTTTCTATCATGCTGGAGGATTGTATGTTCCTGAGTTTTATATGGTTGACAAAGGAAAGAACCAGATGGGCGGGCTGCTGGCCATCGGTGCCGCCAGCCTTTTCTTCTGGGGCATGAAGCTGAAAGAGGAAAGAACGCATTATATGATTCTCTTTGTGCTCTCTTTTCTGTTGCTCATTTTGATACGGGCCCGCGCAGACGTGTTTGCGCTGATAGCCTGTGTGTTGTTTGTCTTTGCGAAAGAATCGGAGCTGCACCTCAAGGCCAATGCCAAGACGGTGGTGGGCATCCTCTGTCTGGCGCTGTCAGCCTATATCCTCTTCAACGGATTTTTCAAAGACGAGTTGAATCGTTTCATGTTCGGCGGTCATGGCAACACCATGGAGCAGGCTTCCACCCATCGTTGGGAGCGCAACCGGCAGGGCATTGATTTCGTGTCGGAGCATGTCATCGAGGGCGAGCAGGAGGACGAGTCGGGCATCATGTTGATTCACAACTATCCGTTGCTCAGGATGGTGCGTTACGGCCTCTTCTCCCTTCCGCTCTTGGCCTTTTACCTTTTCTTCATCGGGAATGTCGCGTATCATCTTTTCAAACAACGGCGAACCGACATTCGCGATGTGGGATATGTGGTCTGCATGGTGCCGCTCATTGTCAGTCTGGCGGAGCCGAGTTTCCCGTATGGCCCGGGCTCCGTGCAGATGCTCGCCTTCCTTCTCTTAGGCGCCACCTTCCGCTGGAACCAACAGCCGGAAGTGCAAAACGAGCGGCCTAAGGAGGGCGAGGTGCTCCACATTTGCAATGGCTATGAAAAGACCAAAGTGCATGCGGAATTATGTCAACATCTTGATGAACAAGGCGTTAATCAGATAATCTATGCTCCATTGCGCGATGCTGACAAGGTGGACACCAACCGTTTTGAGGCCAAGCACACCCGTTTCATCTACGACTATGTGCTGAGACCATGGCACAGAGTCTTCTTTCATCGCAAGATAGAGAAGATTGCCAAACATATCGTCCGGCAGGTGGATATCTCCACCGTCTCCTGCGTGCATGCCACCACGCTGTTCAGTGATGGTGCTGTCGCCCTCTATCTGAAACAACACTATGGGATCCCCTTTGTGGTGGCCGTCCGCAACACCGACGTGAATGATTTCCTGCGGTTCGCCCCGCACCTGTGGTGGGTGCATCGCGCGGTCTTGAAGGAGGCTTCGCATGTGATCTGCATCTCCCCGGCGCTGCGCCGTGACTTCCTGCGTCATTTCACCCTCTGTGGCATGCGGAAAGAGGTGGAACAGAAGACAGAGATTATCTGTAATGGCATCAACCAATATTGGCTCGACTCGCTGAACCTGAATCCGGAGCAGCATGGTCATAATCATCAGGTCGTATATGTCGGCAATTTCACGCCCAACAAAAATGTGAAACGGCTGGTGGAGGCTGTGCTGTCGCTCAAAGCGCAGATCCCGGATGTCCAGCTGCATCTGATCGGGGCGGAGGGCGCTCAGGAGGCCTTTGTCCATCAGATGGCGCAAGCACATCCAGACACGGTGATATGCCATGGGCCGATTTATGACAAAACGCTTCTGCAGCAACATTATCAGCAATGTAGCGTCTTTGCCATGCCTTCGTTGACCGAAACCTTCGGACTGGTCTATGTGGAGGCGTTGTCGCAGGGATTGTCGGTGTTGTACACAAGAGGCGAGGGCGTTGACGGTCTCTTCGACGAACCGATAGGCGAGGCGGTGGATCCGCACTTTACGGAGAAGATAGCCCAAGCGCTGCAACGTCTTTTGCTGCAACCGCAGAACTATCAAACGCTGCCGGAGAGTCGGTTCCAAGAGTTTGATTGGTCGGCTATAGCCCGCCGCTACGCTTCCATGTACGCCGCACTGTAGAGGGCGTCTGCTTACTTGTTCGGTTTCTCTAAAGCATAGTAGTCAATCATCGCCTCCAAGGTGCGGAGACACACGGGGCAGAAATCGTCGTACGCGATGCTGTTCATGGTGCAGTGCTGGCTCGGACGATAGACCCCCTTGGATACATAGCCGCCACCTTCGTATGCCCCGATGCGGTCGTAGTCGGGAGAACTCTTGAAGGTAGGCGGTGTCGGGATGGGGGTGCCCTCCTCAACCAGGTCTTTCCACTTGCTGTCGAAGTCCACCAAGGTGGTCAGGTTCGGCTCCGTAGGCTCCACGCCCTCGGGGTAGAAGTCCTGGACCGAGACCTCGGAGGTGTAGTATTCGTCTGCCAGGCCGCCGATGAGATGCCCCATCTCATGGACGATCACATAGTCGGGATATTCGCCGTGGTTATATACTGTGCAATAAAAGTTGTAGATGCCGCCGCCACCATATTTCTCACTGTTGCAGATGATGATGATGGCATCGTAGGGCGCGTCGTCGGCCACCTCGTGGAGGTTCCAGACACCCAGACACATCAGGTAACGGTCCAGGTCGATGGCGTTGTAGGTGCAGTTGAGCAAGGTGTTCACATAGAAGTTGTTCTGTGGCTGTGTGATGCCCGACTGCTCCGAGAAGCCCTTGATGGCACGGATGTTGACCTTCTTGGCCATGTATTTGTAGGGCGAGCAGTTCATGATATAAAAAGCGAAACGCTTCATGTCGTGTTTCAGAAGCTTGGCATCGCGCTTGGCGTAGCCGTCAGGGATCAGCAGGATGTCGATGGCCTTCTTGGGCGAACCGCCTTTGTGGAGGTTCATCACGGGGTACTCTTTTGTCATGGGCTGCATGGCCGTCTTGGCGGGGTTCAGATAGAAGTCGAGCAGCTGGGTCGGCTTGCGACTCCGGTCAAAGGAGGTGAACACCACCCGCACCGTCTGCTTCGGCATGGGAATGTTGACACATTCCTCCATCTCGGCCACCTCGGTCTCGCCGCGCTCCGTGGTCCGGTACTCGCAGAAGAGCGCCGAATAGCTCCGACTGTAAATCAGCTTGTTGGAAAGAGAATCGAAGACCTCTATCAGGATGTCTCCATACTGGTATGGCTCCACCAGGAAGGCACGGGTCCCGTACCAGCCGTTACCCACCTTGTACTGCTCTATGCGGATGCTCTCGGAGTGCGCGTTTCCTATGTGCATATAGTTGATTCTGACAGTCTTGTCCTCAAAATATTGGTCAAAATGCTGCGCTTTGGCACCCAAGGAACAAACGAATGCCGCCAAAAAAAGAAAAATTGCCTTTTTCATCATTGCCTTTTTTTATTATGAATGAGCAAAAATACAATAATTATCGGTAGAAACGAAGCGTAAAAATGATTATTTTTGCAGCGAAAAATCCTGACAATGAGACCGACCATTACCTTGATTAGCGACTGGCGTTTGCGCGATCCCTACGTCTCCTTTCTGAAGTCGTCACTGCTGCAAACGGCGCCCGATGCTGTATTGCTCGATGTGAGCCACCATGTGGACATGTACAACCTCGGCCAGACCGCCTTCCTGATGAAACAGAGCTACGCCCGCTTCCCGGAAGGCTCCATCCACCTGATCCTGACCAATACCACCTTCTCCTCCACCTACAATCCAGTGCTCCTGACCTTTGACGGCCACCACTTCATCGGTGAAGACAACGGCGTGTTCACCATGATGTTCCAGAATGCCGGCATGCCCTTGAAGGGAAGGCAGCTGGTGGACGATTCCATGACTGCCATCGACAAGATGATGAAGATGGTGGGTGCGCTGCTGCAAGGCACGGTAGAGCAGGTCACCACGGAGTATAACGATTTCGTCCTGAAGTTGATGGAGCAGGCTTTCCATAACCAGAATCAACATCTGATAGAGGGAAAGATCCTGTATGTGGATGCCTTTTTCAACGCTATCACCAATATCCCGGTTCAGATGTTCAAGGAGGCAGTCGGCAACAGACCCTTCAAGGCTGTGATCCGGAGCTCCAACGACTGGCAGACCGTCATCTATGCGGATGATTATAAAGAGTGCCAGAGCTTTATGCTCACGGACAATCCGCTGGGATGTTTGGAGATAGCCTACTATCAGGGCAAGGTCTCGGTACTCGCCGACATTAACGAGGATAGCACCATAGAAATCACTTACGAATAACGTTTTTTTAAGATCTTTCTCCGAAATCAGGCTAAAAAAAGTATGAAGACAAGAGGTGGTGGCATGCTATTTTATTTTTCAATAGATTGATTACTAACAATATAAAAATATTTTTCCAAACTTTTGGAGGAATTAAAAAAAAGTGTATTTTTGCGTCCTCATTAACTGAGATGGTGCTGTAGCTCAGTTGGTAGAGCAACGGACTGAAAATCCGTGTGTCACTGGTTCAATTCCCGTCAGCACCACACCGAGAGGATGATGATTCATCCTCTTTTTTTGTGCCCTTTTTTCACCTTGTTTTTCAAAATTATTTCGCACTTTTGCCTTGTTTTTTTAAGATAGTATGGACAAGCAAACAGTAGAGACCATCGTCATTGCGCGGGTGCGGAGTGAGTTTCCCTCCAAGTTCGGCATTCCGCGGCAGAGCGGTCTGGTGCCCTCGTTGCGGGCGCGGATAGTCTTCGAGCCGGAGTACCGCAATGCGGAGGCGTTGCGCGGCATCGAGGAGTTCTCGCACCTGTGGCTCCTCTGGGGATTCTCGGAGGTGCGGCAGGAGCAGTGGTCGCCTACGGTGCGCCCCCCGCGACTGGGCGGCAACCGGCGCATGGGCGTCTTCGCCACGCGTTCGCCCTTCCGTCCCAACCCCATCGGGCTCTCCTGTGTGGAGTTGCTCGAAGTGGACCTCTCCCCCAAGAACCCCACGCTCTTGATCGGTGGCGCCGACCTCATGGACGGCACCCCCATCTATGACATCAAGCCCTATCTGCTCACCACCGACTGCCACCCGGAGGCCTCCAAGGGGTTCACCCAAGAGCACGAGGACTACCAAATTGCCGTGGAGATACCCGAGGAGATAGCCCGCAAAATGCCCCAGGAGACGGTCGAGAAGTTGCGGCAGGTGCTGGCCCAGGACCCGCGGCCGGCCTATCACCAAGACGAGAGCCGCGTCTATGGCTTTCCCTTCGATGGCTATGAGGTCTCGTTTGTCGTCCAGGGCGGCATCCTGCAGGTCCAGCAGGTGAAAAAATGCCGCCGATAATGCTACCCCTATGAAAAAAGCCCAGTCGTTTACATCGGTCCTATGCCCAGTGTTGGTTGTTCTCGGACTCCTCCTCGCGTCTGCGCAGGTGGGCCAGGCGCAGGTGTGCGGCTGCACAGACCCGCTGGCTCTCAACTACGACCCCGCCGCAACCTTGAACGACGGAGGGTGTGTGTATGCCCCTACTGTCGTCAATGCCACCACGGTGGGTCCGCTGGACTCGCTGTTGGAAGGATCCTCTTCGCTGATTTGGTGGGATGATGGCTACTGGACCTTCAACGATCATGGCGACAGCTGCCTGTATCATCTTGACGCCACCAACGCAGCCGTTATAGAGGCACTTTGTATGAACGGTATCTACAATTATGATATGGAGGAGATATCCCAAGACAGCCTCTATCTTTATCTCGGTGATGTGGGCAACAACAATGGATTCAGACAAGATCTGCATATCCTCCGGATTGGCAAGGAGGCGCTCTTGAATCAGATGCTTGAGGTGGATACCATCTGGTTTTCATACGAAGATCAGACCGATTTCTCCTATCTGCCACAAGCCACCGATTTTGATTGTGAGGCCTTTGTCGTTTCCCAAGACAGTATCTACCTCTTCACCAAACAATGGGTCTCTATGCAGACCACTATCTATGCTCTTCCCAAAACACCCGGCACCTATATGGCCCGGAAACGAGCCACCTATGATGTCGATGGATTGATAACAGGTGCCACCTATTTGCCGGAATATCGGCTGGTAGCCCTTTGCGGCTATGAATTCGACATGGCGAATTATTCAACGCTCTTTCATCCATTTCTGGTGTTGTTGTATGACTTTCAGGATGATAACTTCTTCTCGGGTAATAAACGGCGACTCGACCTTGACTATTCCACGTGGGCTCAAGTGGAGGCGATAGCCACTCATAATGCGTTGGATTTCTACCTTACCAATGAACGTTTCACCACTACTTTGGGTGATGTGACGATTGATCTTCCGGCGTTGTTGCGGCACCTGGATCTGCGCGATTACATGCTGCCGTATCTGACAGGACTCGGCTATACCATGATACAACCGCACGCAGCAGAAGATACCCACATCTATCCTAATCCTGCAACGGACAGGATTCACCTGGATTGTCCATCGGATTGCGATGGCGCCGAGTACACCATATTCAATGCCCAAGGCCAAAAAGTGATGGGAGGTGTTTTGAATGACAACACCATCATGCTGAAAGACCATGCTATATCTGCCGGAATATACTTCTTGGTTCTTCAACAGAAGGATAGAATCATTAGAGGCTCCTTTGTCAAGAATGAGTAACGATTAACAGTTTTTATGATATGAAAAGATTGCACAAACACCTTGTCGTACGATACTGTCCAGGTCGTTTTCTTAGGGCGGTTGTCCCAAACAGGCGTGTTGTGCTCTTTTTTTGCCTGTTGATGATGGCATCTTTTGGAGGCCTCGCGCAAGTGTGCGGCTGCACCGACCCGCTGGCTAAAAACTATGATGCCAATGCCACAGTCAACGATGGCAGTTGCAAATATGCCCCCGCCAGAGTCAAAGCCGCCGTGCTGGGCACGCTGGACACCCGGGTGGCAGGCACCTCCACACTCCTCAACTGGCAGGAGGGCTTTTGGACTTACAATGACCACCATGACAACTGTCTCTATCGGATTGACAGTATCAGTGGGGCGATAGTGGAAACCCTTTGTCTGCAAGGAGTCAAGAACCGCGACACGGAAGAGATCGCCCAGGACAGTCTGTACCTCTATTTGGGCGATATAGGCAACAATAGCGGCACAAGACGCGATCTGCATTTTTTGCGG
Source organism: Bacteroidales bacterium (assembly GCA_017615595.1). GTDB lineage: Bacteria > Bacteroidota > Bacteroidia > Bacteroidales > WCHB1-69 > F23-D06. Next base: position 3,805 of record JAFZZT010000034.1, on the reverse strand, counting down.
GTGAACAAAGACTCCATCACAAATCCGCAAGTGAGGGTTGACACGATCTGGTTTTCCTACGAAGACCAAGCCGATTTCAAACCCTCACCGCAAGCCACAGACTTTGACTGCGAGGCTTTCGTCGTCACCCACGACAGTCTCTATCTGTTTACCAAACAGTGGGCCTCAGGCCAAACCACCATCTATGCTCTTCCCAAAACGCCCGGCACGCATCTGGCCCACAGACGAGAAAGCTATGACGTGAGAGGATTGATTACGGGCGTCACTTACATTCCTGAATATCAGTTGATTGTTTTGTGCGGTTATGATTATGACAAGAATAATATGTTGGCCGCGCTCCGTCCCTTCCTCCTCTTGCTCTATGATTTTCAGGACGACCGTTTCTTCTCTGGCAACATAAGACGACTGGATTTCGCCTCCGGAATCCGGGCGCAGATAGAAGGTATCGCCACCCGAAATGCCTTGGATTACTACGTTACCTGCGAACATTTCAAGACCAAGGTGATGGGTGTCACCATTGAGTTTCCCGCACAGCTGCAACGGCTGGATTTGCGGGAGTTTCTCCTTCCGTATGTAAACCAACGGTGATCACCTTCACCAGCTTCCTGCGCGAGGTGCGGGTGGAAAAGTGCGGATCGCCGCAGTAAGGTAGGGTATGCCATGCCATGCCATCAGGTAATTAATCACCAAAAAAGAAAATGGAAAGGTTTTGTCTCTGAATGGAAAATATTGTAATTTTGCAGCGTTGTTTGCCGCCTATGGTGTTTCATGACCAAATATCATGGTTGGCGACAACGCGAAAAAGACAGTTCTCTTTTTGACTAAAATTTTTCATTCAAAGTATAAACAACAAAAACAATTGCATCATGAAAAAAATGAAGAAATGTGCTATTCTCGTCCTCCTGTTGATGGGAATGGTGGGTGCTGCCTTCGCACAAGCCCCCTACAAACACAGTGTCGGCGCAACAGTGGGTAACTTTAACGCCTTCTCCTACAAGACCTTTTTGACCAACCACCTGGCCTTGCAGCTGGACCTCGGCTACAAATACACCATAGGAGCCAACAAATATGGCAACATGAATATCAGCACGCTGGAGCTGAACCCCAACCTGATGTATGAAGGCCATTTCACCGGAGGCCTGTATGGATTCATCGGGGGTGGAGTTAGCTTGGGATACTCTTGGTTCTATGGTGTTTACGATGTTTGGTGGTTTGACACCTCCTATCGTTATGACTATGGCAAGTTCGGGGCAAACGGCATCTTGGGATTGGAGTACAAGTTCAACATCCCCCTCACACTTCAACTGGACTTTCGTCCCGGTTACGGTATGCTCTTCAATAGAGATTATGATTTAGGATACTTCGACTGGAGCGCGAATTTGGGTGTCAGATATACGTTCTGATAAGGACTAAAGAAAATTTTCCATCAAAAATTGATTATGATTTACGCTATTATTTCCTCCGTTATTTGGGTCGTTTGTCTGGTGGCTTTTAATGTCAGCTTGAAAAAACGTCCCGAAAAGTGGTACACGGAATCTGCAGCCCATAATAAGAAACATAAGTGGGTAAGTGCTCTTCTGGGCATTTCCGCACCTATGATTCTTATGTGGTTTGCTGTCGTCGTTGGTGCAAAAGAGGACGCTGCGAAAGAAAAAGAAATAATCGCAGACACCAAGATGCGTGAACAACGCTATGCTGCTTTGGATACGGCCATTCTCAACAAAATAGAAGAGATTGGAAGTTATGTTAAAGAAACTCCTTCATTCAATGAAATGTCTTCTCGTTGTAATGTTCAATTCCTGGAGAATGGAATTCCTTCTCAAAGCAAGCTCATTGCCTTCACTGTTGATCAAGACGGTGTTAAAAACTATTGGATTGCCTTGAATGAAACGCTCATCGAAAATAACCACTATAGCGATAGTCCAGATTCGATAGACTACATGTTGTGTATTTCCTGCAAAGATACTACGGATTTTTACGGCAAAGGTAAGCATGTGTCCTCTACTTCAGAAATGGCATTTATCCAAGTGTTTGATTTCAAGACAGGTGTTCTTGTTGATACGCTGCATTTTGACACCAATCGCAATCCGCAATCAATTCGAACTGACTTGAAAGGACAAAAGCATCTGTATAATGCCATAGATCCCAATGAAGTAATCACTCGATTATTCAATAGGGAAAGAAAAGATATATAGACCATAGTCTAAATAGCTCCATCAAAGACTCTTTCTTGGATTTTTGATGTAGAGTCAAATTATGATAATCGTGCTATGAGACAGTACCTGTTCATCATAATGTTGGGCTTTTTCTGCCTCTCCGCCACCGCGCAGACCTTCACCGAGTGGCAGGACCCCGCCGTGTTCGAGGTGAACAAACTCTACCCGCGAGCGAACATCCCAGACAATAACAGGAGCTCAAATTTTATCGATTACATTGACTGGGGGCTCTCTCCAATGTGGAAATTCCATTATGCACCCAATGCCGACGAACGTCCAACTGATTTCTTCCGTACTGATTTCGACGACAGCGGCTGGGACGAAATTCCCGTGCCGGGCAACTGGGAATTGAACGGATACGGTGTGCCCGTGTATGTGAACACTACCAACGACTTTGACAACAGCCAATTACCTAAGGTGCCCGTGAAAGGGAATGCTGTGGGCAGCTATAGAAGATGGATATACATTGACAACGATTATGACGAACCACAGCAGGTTATCCTTAATGTCGGAGGTGCGAAGTCCTGTTTCTATCTCTGGGTGAACGGACAGTTTGTGGGCTACAGCGAAGATGCCAAGACTAATTCCGAATTCGACATCACCGAGTTTGTGCACTTCGGGAAAGCTAACCTCATCGCCCTGCAGGTCTTCAAGTGGAGCGACGGTTCTTACTTTGAATGCCAGGATTTCTGGCGGCTGAGCGGCATCGAGCGCAGTATTACCCTCTACGCCCAACCCAAAACCCACATTTTGGATTATAAGGTGGTGGCGGATTTAGATTCGACGTACCAAAACGGGATTTTAGATGTGGAGGTGGTGATTGAAAATTTAACGGACAACGTTGTAGAGACGAAATGTAATACGTTTCTACACGACCTGGAATACTTTTACGGAATAGATGATGATCAATATTCGACCCTACAAGGTCACGAAATCAAAACCCTCCATTTTAATATTTTTTGGCCCGATGTACAGCCTTGGACGGCCGAAAAGCCCAATTTATATGGTCTTGATTTGTCGCTGGCAACGATAGATCATAAATCCAAAAAACATAATATTGTCGAAGAAATAACAATCCCCATCGGTTTCCGCAACATCCGCATCGAAGACGGGCTTTTGAAGGTGAACGGGGTGCCGGTGACCATCCGCGGGGTGAACCGCCACGAGCACGACCCCGAGACGGGACACGTAGTCTCCAGAGAGCGTATGGTACAGGATATTTTGCTGATGAAGGCCAACAACATCAACACGGTACGCACCAGCCACTATCCCAACGCACCAGAGTTTTACAACCTGTGTGACAAATACGGTTTGTACGTCATCGACGAGGCCAATGCGGAGTCGCACGCGCAGGGCTATGGCGAGAAGTCGCTGGCGAAACGTGCTGATTTCAAGGAAGCCACAGTCGCGCGCACTCGCAATATGTACGAGCGCGACAAGAACCACCCGTGCATCATCTCGTGGTCGTTAGGCAACGAGTCGGGCAACGGCATCTGCTACGAAGCCGCCTACGACTGGCTGAAGGCTAAAGACACTACCCGCCCCATCCAGTACGAGCGTGCCCTCTACGACCGCAACACCGACATTGT
>JAFZZT010000033.1 GCA_017615595.1 Bacteroidales bacterium | reverse complement strand
GCGCCGGGGCACACCTCTTCCCATTCCGAACAGAGAAGTTAAGCCCGGCCGCGCCGATGGTACTGCCAGACCCGGTGGGAGAGTAGGTCGTCGCCCAATACCACAGCCCCTTGGAAACCCCAAGGGGCTTTTTTTTTGCCCCCGCTTTCCTATTTTTTTTACCTTTGCCGACAAAATTCTATACGATGCGTCTCAAACTCTATCTTATATGGCTTTGTCTGGCCCCTATTCCCCTGCTCGCCAACGTGGATGTGGACTCCCTCATAACCCTGTATAACCAGAACAACCACCCTCAACGCTCTGCTATCGCCCAACAACTCATAGACTATTTTCTCCAAGAGGATTTCTATGACTATCCGATAACGCCCAAATTCTTGAGAAACAAAGAGCTATCCCACATGCTGGTCTATCTCGGCACCGCCAACTATTACTACTTTGAAAACCGCTTCTCTGCCGCTCGCCAGTACGCCGAAAAGGCCCTCCCGACAATCCCCAAAGACTCGCTGCGATGGATCGCCCACTGCTATCAATTATTAGATGTCATCGCCCAAAGACAAGGTAATTTCAATAGCGCACTGGATTACGCCCAAAAAAGGTTGGCCATTGCCGAAAAACTCCGAAATAATACGCTCAAGAGCTCGGCGCTGAACTCCATGGCGACCATCAACCTCTCCACAGAACACTACGACGAGGCCCTGCGGTACATTGACGAAGCTATCCAAATCGAACGTTCCATGCCCCAAGACACGCGCAACCTCTGTGTTCGACTGGGCATCAAATGCGAGATCCTGATGTGTATGCACCGCCCTGACGAGGCCCTTGTCTATATTGACGAGGCCTTGAAACTGGACGAGGCCGCCGGCAGAATCGACAAACAAGGTATCCGCTTATCTCAAAAAGCAGACATCCTTTTGGATCAAAAAAAGTGGACAGAATGCCGGCAGATTTGTCTGCAAGCCATGAAAATATTTCAGGACAACAAACAAATAGTTGATCGTATCATCGTCCTTAAACAGCTGGGAATGTGCGAGATGGGAGACAATCATTACGCCAAAGCCGAAAGCTATCTCCTGGAAGGCGAACAGCTATGTCGCGAAATCGGTCTCAACCCGCTTCTCTGGCGTATTCAAAATCAACTCTATCAGCTATATAAAAAGACTAATCAGCTGGAAAAAGCAGTCCAATATCTGGAGAAAAGCACCAGCATCAAGGATTCCCTGAACAACGAACGATACCAACAACTGATCAGCGAGTATCAGGTGGCTTACGAGACGCATGAAAAGGAAAAACAACTGGAAGATCAGGATAAACTGCTCAAAAACCGTCTGCGGCTGCTGATTCTCACGCTCTCCCTGCTGGCTTTGCTGGCATCCTTGACGGTTGTCTCCCTTAGCTTGGCCCGAGTCCGGAAAAAGAACAATGAACGTCTCTCCCTTCTGAATAAAACCCGTAACCAAATTTTCTCGGTGGTCTCGCATGACTTGAAAAATCCGGTCCAGGCCCAGAAACAGGTTCTGCACTACATCTGTGACCATTATGACCAGATTTCCGACACTGACAAAAAACGGCAAATTGCCGAACTCAAGAAATCAAACGACTCTCTTAGCGACTTGTTGTTCAATCTTTTAGACTGGGCATCTTTGGAGACAGGCCGATTGAATTACAAGCCTATTCGCGCTGATTTGTCCACCCTTACCAAGGATGTTGTCCGAAAAATCCAGCCGTTTGCCGCCATGAAGAATGTGAATCTTTCCATCATGATTCCCGCCAATACTTTTGTGTTGGCGGACATGCGATATTTTGAATCCATTCTCTACAATTTGCTGCATAATGCCATCAAATTCTCCTTTGAAAATGGTAATGTGGAAATCGAAAGTGAGGAGGCAGACCATCATATCTTTCTCAAAGTGACAGACCATGGAGTGGGGATACCCCCTGAAGAACAAGAGCGCATCTTCAAACAGGAGATGGTTTCCACGGCGGGAACATCCGGCGAATCCGGCACGGGCATCGGCCTCATGATTTGCAAAGAGCTGCTAGAACGAAGCAATAGCCAGCGCAATTTAACGAGTATTCCTGGTCAATATACTACCTTTTCGTTTACCTTGCCCAAAGCTGAATAGGGCATTTATAAAGAATCTAACAGTTAGGTTATGGAAAATATCAAAATATTAATCGTTGAAGATCATGCGCTTACCAGAATGGGCACCATCATGGCCATGAGTAACTGCAACATTCCTTGTCAGGTAGTGGCGGAAGCCTCCACGGTGAAGGAAGCGAAGGCTATTCTGGGGAAATATACGGACATAGACTTGATTCTTTTAGACCTGATGCTTCCTGACGGCAACGGCCGGGAAGTCTTGCATTATCTCCGATCCTATAACCAAAATGCCAAAGTGTTGATCATCTCTGCTGATACAGACAAAAATACCATTTTGGAACTGATGCAGCTGGGCATCAGTGGCTTTATCAGCAAATATTCCAATCCGGACACCTTGGCTGCTGCGATTGATTCTGTCTGCAATGGCATGGAGTATTTTGGCAAGGATATTTCGGAAATCATCCATGCAGTCTCCACTGCCAAGAAACCGATACCTGGCGACTCCTTCACTGCCCGCGAGCTGGAGATTATGCGCCTGTGCGCCCAAGGCCTTTCTGTCAAAATGATTGCTGATGAATTGAATATCAGCAATCGTACGGTTGAGAACCATAAGAATAACATCTTCAAAAAGCTAGGGTTCAACAGTACCGGAGAACTGATACACTATGTTTTTGAAAACGGAATAGTGTATTAATAGACAAGTACTTACAACCATCATCGATCACATAATTTCTTTTTTTCCTAAAATGAGTAATTTTACTCATTGAGGGGTGTTGTAATAATATTTATTATTGCAAACGGAAAAATAGAATCAATAATTAAAACTACAAACTATATGAAAAAGCTTTACTTAACATTGTTAATCAGCGTGCTTGTAGGTGGTCTCTTCGGCCAGTCGGCAGTGGTGGCTACCGGAGGCACGGCTACGGGTTCAGGCGGCACCGTAACCTACACGGTTGGTCAAATTGCCGACCAGCAGGTCAATGGCGGTGCGAAGTACATCGTAGAAGGTGTACAGCAGCCTTACGAAATACAAACGGTAGGCATTCAAGATCATCCCGAGATTCTGCTGGAAGCCGTTCTCTTTCCCAACCCTACAGCCAGTTATGTCCAACTTCGGATCACCAATTTTGACATGCCGATAGACGGGCTGACAGCCCAGTTGTATGACGCCAATGGCAAGCTGCTGCAGGTTTTCAACGTCACGGACTTTGAAACGCACATGGATCTTTCCGCCTACGCCACTGCCACATATCAGTTGCGGGTGATGGACGGAAACACCCTGCTGAAGACCTTCAAGGTGGTGAAGAATAAATTGTAGTGGCTGTTGGCCATAATTTTTTGGCTGTCGGCTATTCATAGAAAAAAATCAGTAATCATAAAAATATACAGTTATGAAAAAATTTTTATTTCTTTTCGGTTTTTTGATACTCACTGTGGCGACCCTTTTCGCACAGGCGCCGCATAAGATGAGCTATCAGGCTGTGGTGCGTGATGCCAACAGTGTGTTGGTGAAGAACCACAGCGTCTCTGCCAGAATCACGATTTTGCAGGGTGGCATAAGCGGGACACCTGTTTATGTGGAAAATCATTCAGTGATGACGAATACCAATGGTTTGATGACCTTGGAGGTGGGAGACGGCACGGTGGTGTCGGGCTCCATGGAAGCCATCAACTGGGCTAACGGTCCTTTTTATTTGAAGAGCGAGATTGACCCTGAAGGTGGCATTAGCTACACCATTGAGGGAGTGCAGCAGCTCTTGAGTGTGCCGTATGCGTTGTATGCGGGCAGTGCGGGCAACGTGCCGGCTTTTGCCATCGCGCCTACGGACACGGGCTATGTGTTAACCTTGACGATGGGGGATGGCACGATCCAATCCTATGTGCTGCGCCATGGTCACGATGGTGCCCCCGGTGCTCCGGGCGCTCCCGGTGCTCCCGGCACCCCCGGTAACGATGGCGCTCCCGGCAATGGCATCGCCTCCGTCACGGGTCCGATCACCAACGGCCTTGTGGACACTTATACGATTAATTACACGAATGGCACTACCACCACCTTTACGGTGACCAACGGCGCTCCAGGCGCTCCCGGTGCCCCTGGTGCTCCGGGTAACGACGGCAACGATGGCCGTGGCATCCAGAGTATCACAGGTCCGACCACCAATGGTTTGATCGATACCTATACCATTACCTATTCGGATGGTATGACTTCTACCTTCACCGTGACCAACGGCGCCCCGGGTGTTGATGGCAATGACGGTGCTCCTGGTGCTCCCGGTGCTCCTGGCGCGCCTGGCGCTCCAGGTAACGGTATCGCCAGTATTGCCTTGACAGGTACCGTAGCTAACGTGGACACCTATACCATCACCTTCACAGACGGTACTACCACGACCTTCACGGTGACCAACGGCTTGGATGGAACAGCCGCTGCCGCCGGCAATGGCATTGTCAGCATCGCCAAGACGGGCACGGTTGACAATGTGGACACCTACACCATCACCTTCACGGATGGTACGACAACGACCTACACCGTGACCAATGGTGTGGATGGCGCGGACGGAACGGACGGTACGAATGGTGAGGATGGCAACGGCATCGCCGGCATCGCCAAGACCGGCACGGTTGACAATGTGGACACCTACACGATCACCTTCACGAATGGCTCCACGACCACCTTCACGGTGACCAACGGTGTGGATGGCGCGAACGGTACGGACGGTACGGACGGCACGAATGGTGCGGACGGCAACGGCATCGCCGGCATCGCCAAGACGGGCACGGTTGACAACGTGGACACCTATACTATCACCTTCACGGATGGCACCACCACCACCTACACCGTGACCAACGGTGTAGATGGCGCCGATGGTACGGACGGTACAAACGGTGCGGACGGCAACGGCATCGCCAGCATCGCCAAGACCGGCACCAACGACCTGGTGGACACCTATACCATTACCTTCACGGATGGCACCACCACCACCTACACCGTGACCAACGGTGCCCAAGGTGAGATTGGACCGATTGGTCCCACTGGTGCGCCGGGCAAGGGCATCTCCAATATTGCCAAGACGGGTACTGCCGACAATGTAGATACCTACACGATCACCTATACCGATGGTACCACGACTACCTACACCGTGACCAATGGTGTGAATGGTGCTAACGGTTTCTCTCCGACAGTGACAGCTACTGCTTCGGGTTCCAATGTGCTCATCACGGTGACCGATGCAACCGGTTCACACGAGTATCTCATCCCGACCACCAGCGGTGAAATCACCCAGGTGAACTCTGACTGGAATGCCACCATCGGTCCGGCCATGATTTTGAACAAGCCTAATTTGGCGCCTATCGCCACCACGGGTGCATACAGTGACTTGGTGGGTGCTCCGAACTTGGCGCCGGTGGCCACGAGCGGTAACTATAGCGACTTGAGTGGCACCCCGACCATTCCGACCAACGTAAGTGCTTTCACCAACGATGCCAATTACATCACAGCGGCGGACGTTCCTGCCCAAGTGAACGCCGACTGGGACGCCACGAGCGGTGTCTCCCAGATCCTGCACAAGCCGAATTTGGCGCCTATCGCCACCACGGGTGCATACAGTGACTTGGTGGGAGCTCCGAACTTGGCGCCGGTGGCCACGAGCGGTAACTATAGCGACTTGAGTGGCACCCCGACCATTCCGACCGTGCCAACCAACGTAAGTGCTTTCACCAACGATGCCAACTATATCACCGAGGCGGACATTCCCGCTCAGGTGAATGCCGACTGGGACGCCACGAGCGGTGTCTCCCAGATCCTGCACAAGCCGAATTTGGCGCCTATCGCCACCACGGGTGCGTACAGCGACCTGGTGGGCGCTCCAACCTTAGCGCAGGTGGCCACTTCGGGAAGTTATACTGACTTGTCCGACAAACCGACCATTAACAATTCTGTATTGACGATTCAGCAGAATGGTACTACCTTGGGAACATTCTCCGCTAACTCCGCCAACAACACGACTGTCAATGTCACGGTGCCGACCCAGACGAGCGACCTGACCAACAACAGCGGATTCATCACCTTGGCGCAGGTCCCAGCGCAGGAGTATCAGGTGCTGAGCATCAGCAACGACACCATCTTCCTGACCAATGGCGGTTTTGTGAAGGTGAGTGTTAACTGGGACAATGTGAACAACAAACCGACCTTCTCCGCGGTTTCCTTCACCAACGACTATGGCGACCTGGACAATAAACCGACCAATTTGAGCCAGTTCAACAATGACCAAGGTTTCATCACCGCTGCCGACGTTCCCGCCCAGGTACAGGCTAACTGGAATGAAACAGATGAGTCGTCCAAAGCCTTTATTCATAACAAGCCTAACATCCCCACCGTTCCCACTGTCTTGAGTGCTTTCACCAATGACCAAGACTTTATCACCTCGGCAGATGTGGAGGCTCAAGTGAACCCCGATTGGTTTGAAACGGATCCCAACAACAAGGCTTATATCCGCAACAAGCCAGATATGAACAACTATCTTACCACGGCAGACATGAGCAACTATGTAACCAAGACCGAAGATGAGACCATTGGTGGTGACAAGACCTTTACGGGCAATGTGGAGGTGGCGGCCATCGGTAGCATAGAGGTACCTTCGGTATTGAACAACGTGGGCACAGACGGGTCTATGAACCTCTCTACCACTACAGGCACCGGCGATTGCGAACAGGCCGTGAACTTCTGCGATTTGGAGACCGTCTATCAGAACATGCTGAATAAATTCAATGATTTGAGCGACCAGATAGACGACCTCTTGGATAGCATTCACAAATTGAACAAAGATATGCAAACCCCGAAAGACGGCGAACCCTGTCCGAATAGTCCGACTATGACCGACTATTCAGGCATCACATATTCCACTATTAGAATCGGTAATCAGTGTTGGACAAGAGAAAATTTGAGAAGTGCGAATATTGGTTCTGGAGTATCTATGGGAGGCGCAATAGAAGGACCGGGAACAGGTGTGTATTCTTCCACCACACCTCGTTATGTTAATCCCAGTAACTCCATGAACAATGAAAATCAATATGGAAGACTGTTTAATTATAAAGCAGCGTCTCAAATTTGTCCACAAGGCTGGAAACTGCCTTCCAGTGCTGATTGGCAGGAGTTGTACAACTATGTAGGTGCGAACTATAAGGTAAATGGTAACATTTGCACGAAGCCTATCGCGTTTTCCGAAGGATGGCAAAACAACCCCAACTACCCCTATGAACCTGGATATGAGCAGCAAACTAACAACAACGCAACAGGTTTCTCTGTCAAACCAGCAGGACAGTATCCCATCGCATTCAATACGAGTAGTAGTTCCTCTTATATTGGCTTTGGCAAATCTGCCGCATTCTGGACTTCCGACAAAAAAGCAGTTGGAATGAATTATTATAGTCGTTACCTATATATTGGAGGCACCGCTTCCAGTATTGGCAACACAATCGCAGCAGATTCCGTTTATTTGTCGGTTCGTTGTATCCGTAGCTCTGCCAATGGGGAGCCGAATACAGTCTATGCTCCCACGGTGGAAACTATTGATAGTGTGTCGTCCATCACTCAGAACAGCGCTTGGATTTTAGGAGGCAAGATCACCGACAATGGTGGTATGCCGATTCTTTCATACGGTTTCGTGGTGGGTTCTTCTGCCAACGTAACTCATAGTACAGCTATAACACAATATTCATGGAGTGGCAATCCAACCTTGCCTAAGATCATGACAGGTACCACCATAAATGGTCTCACTACCAATACTCAGTACTACTATCGTGCCTTTGCCATCAACAATATCGACACAGCCTACGGTGAGGCCAAGAGTTTCCACACCGTAGAGGATGGACAGCCTTGTCCGGGTCTGGCCACCATCACCGACATTGACGGCAACACCTACAACACGGTGATGATTGGTAGTCTGTGCTGGATGAAGGAGAACCTCAAGACGACCAAGGCTGCTGACAACACGCCCGTGGCTTATCATACTCCAGACAAAAACACCTCATACACAGGTAAATCATACTATTGGGCCGATGCTATGCAAGGTCAAATTTCCGCTGTGGGCACTGTGAGCATTGTGAGGGGTATCTGCCCTGTGGGATGGCATATCCCGACCCTTACGGAGTGGAACGAGCTGACCACCTATGCGGGTACGAATTCCGCCAAAAAATTGGCCGCCACCACAGGATGGACAAGTTCTGCCGTTACTAATGCTCCAGGCAACACCCAGAGTGGCAATAATGCTACCGGTTTGAATTTCCTCGCTTATCAGAACCATGCCAACGGCGCTGGTTTCTGGGCTTCAAATGGTCCATCCTACAGATTTTACATTGCTTATTCGGCGGCGGAACCTTATACATACACCACTTCCAGTACCGCTTATTATGCTGTCCGTTGTTTGAAGGATGCTTCCACAACAGCTACCTCTCCCAAACTTCCTACGGTGGAGATCACGAGCACTTTCACACCTACCAGTTCATACGCTCAAGGATATTATACCAACATCACAGATCCTGGCACTTCTCCAGTTACCAGAAGAGGTCTTGTATATGGCAAGACTCCTTATCCTAAGGATGGAGCAACAGGGGTCTATTCGTATGCCACCACCTCTGCCACGACAGGCAGTTATCCAACAGGCTTGTTGAAATCCAACTTGTCTGCCGGCGATACGATCTATGCGCGTGCTTTTGCTACCAGCGACGTTGGAACATCCTACAGCGAACAAGTTACGTACATCGTTGCTTCCGATGGTTATAAATGTCCAGGAACACCCACTGTCACCGACCAGAATGGCAATAGTTATCCTACGGTACAGATCGGCACCCAGTGCTGGACTGCACAGAACTTGCGCAGCACCACCTATCCGGGCAGTGGGGCTATCACCTATTACACGCCTAACACTTATAATAGCAACTATGGCCGCCTGTACAATGTGGATGCCACCACCCGCAAAATGACCTCCACGGGTAACCTGCAGGGTGTATGTCCTAGTGGATGGCATGTGCCCGCACCCAGCGAGTTTGAAACACTCCATAACTATTTGAAGAACAATAATTCATTCGCTTGTGGCTCTAACTTCTCCGCTGTTGCCAAATCCTTGGCTTCCACCTCTGGATGGAACGAAAGTACGGGTACTTGCGAGGTGGGCAATGGCCAGTCCTCCAACAATGCTTCAGGTTTTAATGCATATCCTGCAGGTTATTACTCTGCCTCAGGAAGTCTAAACGCTCAAGGTGAACTTGCTGCTTTCCAGACAACAACCGCAACACGGTATTTCTTAAGATATGATCTTTACTATTTCACAGATGGCACACCTAACGTTAATACCGCCTATTCCGTGCGTTGTATCAAGGGTGCCACGCCTCCTTCTGTAACTACCAGTGCCACGGTATCCAACAGGACCCGCACAGGAGCCACTGTGGGCGGCACTCTTTTAACCGATGGCGTCAATGCTACCTTTAACGCCTCTTCTGTGTCGCAAGTGGGTATTTGCTATGCTCTTTCTTCCACCACCTCTACACCGACTATTTCCAACTACACCAAGACGGTGACCGTAGCCGCTGGCGATTTTGTTGCAGATATAACGGGTCTTAGTGAAAACAAGACCTATTACTATCGCGCATACGCCACGAATGCCAATGGTACGCAATATGGCGAGATTAATAGCTTTACCACCAAGAAAGGTGCTCGTGTGTCCGCTTATACCCCGGGAGCTTCCACGATTGATACCAATAAAGCTACATTGTCCGCTTATATCACGAAGAATGATGCCGACAGCATAGTTGGTTTCAGATTCTGGCTCTATAAGCAACAAGCGGATGGAACATATTCCTCCAGTAGTATTATCATTGCAGCTTCCGCTCCGGGAACTTTCACTCAGAATGGAATCAACTTTACGGTTAACAGTCTGCCCAAACAAGGAGGTACCTACTATTTCTATATTAACTCTGGACTTGAACCCGGTACCACATACAGATACTGTGGTCGTATTAATTATGCGATAGATGGAGCTTCTGGCTATTGGACCAACTGGGGTCCGGCAGACACTGTTGTGTATCGCTATTTCACTACGAAAGCCACACCTTTGGTTACTACCACCTCTGCTATTTATTCCGGTTCTGGTTATTATATGACGCTTACAGGAAACGTGACCCGTGTGGGCAATCCTGCCTATGTGGAAAAGGGCTTCGTGGCAGGCGCCAGCCATAATCCCACCATGGCCAATAGTTCGGGTCATAGCACTTATAACGGTTCTAATATGGGTGCGGGTGAGTATTCTTGTACTTATGGCCTCTCAACCGCTAACACAACTCGTTATGTGCGCGCCTACGCCAAGTGCGCTGATGGCACGTATGTATATGGCAATGAGATCTCCTTCACCACTCCCAGCAAACCTTCAGTAAGCTTCAACAGTGCTTATGAATCTCCGTATCACTATAGTGCGCATGTTTCTCAAACCACGATCCAATTAAAGACTTATGTCACGAGTTCAGCGCCAGTGACGGAGAGAGGCTTTTTATACACCAGCAGTGCTTCGGTTGGTGCTAACGTGCCTACTTCTCTACCAAGTACCTCCAATGTCAATGATGCAAGTAGCAGTTGGGTGAAACAACCCTCCAGCACTGCTGGCACTGGTTTGCAGGAATTGACGATAGACAGTCTGACAAGCAACACGACTTATTATATTGTCGCCTACGCCAAGAATCCTTTTGGAACTACCATCATTACTCCGATAACACAGGTTAGAACCAAGCTCACCTGTGGTCAGATCTTGACAGACCAACAAGGCAATACCTATAACACGATTTCCAGAGGCGGCAAATGCTGGATGAGACAGAATTTGAAAGCCTATCAATATGACGATGTGTTGGATTGGAGAACAAACGGACTCGGTACAGCCCTCACCAGGGTTAACGGGACAGGTTCCATATCCACTACGGCTCGCTATGCTTACAATCCAAACAACAACACCAGTAATGTGAGCAGCTATGGTTATCTTTACAACTGGGCAGCCGCAACAGGATATGGCCTGAACAGCGCAGGTGGCGGAACCAACATGACTACCAGCCAAGGCAAGAACCAAGGTATCTGTCCGCGTGGCTGGCACATTCCTACCACCGCTGAGCTGACATCGCTCAGAAACAATTTGACGGGCTATTATTCTTACTTCAACTCCCCGGCAGGTAAACGAGTTTCCACGGGTACCTATGAAGAATTCGGTACGATGCTGAATCTCTGGAGTTGCACCGAGGGCAGCACAACCCAAGCCTGGGGCACTTGGATCTACCCGTCCAACAGCGGATGCGGAGACTTCACCAACGACAAGAGCACGGCTGTGTCTGTCCGTTGCGTGCAAGACTAGTCGGATTGCCTCATATTACGCAATATTTCAACGGCTTCCCTTTTTTGGGGAGGCCGTTTTTATTTCACATTTTTTTTGTACCTTTGCCCCCGCTTTAACCCACATAAATTATTCAACAAAAACACATTTGAAATGAACAACGCTAATTATGTATTCAGAGAACCGAAAAACGAACCTGTTTACTCTTATGCCCCTGGCACACCGGAAAGAAAGCTGCTGGAAGCCGAACTGGAGAGACAATACAACCAGGTGATTGAAATCCCTTTGATCATCGGTGGCAAAGAGGTTAGAACAGGCGACCTGGGTCAGGTAGTGATGCCGACAGAACATGGTCACGTTTTGGCAAAATATCATAAAGTAGGCAAGAAAGAGGTGCAGATGGCCATAGACGCCGCCATGGCAGCCAAGAAGGATTGGGAGGAGATGCCTTGGATCCAGCGCGCTTCCATCATGATGAAGGCCGCGGAGCTGCTCGCCACCAAATATCGTTATATCCTGAACGCATCCTGTATGCTGGGCCAGGGCAAGAGCCCGATGCAGGCTGAGATCGACTGCCCCTGCGAGGCTATCGACTTCCTGCGCTTCAACACCTATTTCGCTTCCCAGCTCTATGGTCAGCAACCCATCTCCGACCACGCCACGCTCAACCGTAACGAGTACCGCGGCATGGAGGGCTTTGTCTATGCCATCACCCCGTTCAACTTCACCTCTATCGCGTTGAACCTGAATGTGGCTCCCGCTTTGATGGGTAATGTCACCATCTGGAAACCGTCCACCACGGCTATCCTGTCCAACTACTACCTGATGGTCCTCTTGCAAGAGGCTGGTCTGCCCGATGGCGTCATCAACTTCCTGCCCGGCAGCGGCTCCGTCATCAGCGAGGTGGCCTTCAAGTCCCCGCACCTGGCCGGTATCCACTTCACCGGTAGCACGGGCACCTTCAAGAGCTTCTGGAAGCTGATAGGCCAGAATATCGACATCTACAACACCTATCCGAAGATTGTCGGCGAGACCGGTGGCAAGGACTTCATCTTTGCACATCACACCGCTCCTGCCCGCGAGCTGGCCGTGGCCATCCTCCGTGGTGCCTTCGAATACCAAGGACAGAAGTGCTCCGCCGCTTCCCGCGCTTATGTGCCCAAATCTCTCTGGGGACCGACATTAGAGCATGTCAAAGAGATGATGCAGACCGTCAAAATGGGCGATGTGCGTGATTTCTCCAACTTCGTGAACGCTGTCATCGATGAGAAGTCCTTCGACAATATCGCAGGCTACATCGACAGAGCCATTGCCTCTCCGGATGCAGAGATTGCCCTGGGCGGACACTACGACAAGAGCGTGGGCTACTTCGTGGAGCCGACCATCATCGTGGCTAAGACGCCGGATTATGAGTCCATCCGCGAGGAAATCTTCGGACCGGTCATTACCGTTTACGTCTATGACGATGAGAAGTATGTGGAGATGTTGCGCGTTTGCGACCAGACCTCTCCGTATGCCCTTACCGGTTCTATCTTCGCCCGTGACCGTTATGCGATCGAGGTGGCCGAGAAGGAACTCCGCCATGCTGTCGGCAACTTCTACATCAACGACAAGCCGACAGGCGCCGTGGTGGGTTGCCAACCCTTCGGTGGCGCACGCGCTTCCGGTACCAACGACAAGGCAGGCAGTATGCTCAACCTCGTCCGCTGGATCAGCGCACGCTGTATCAAAGAGACGTTTGTGCCGGCAACGGACTATGGTTATCCGTTCTTGGGATAATCCTGTCCAGACACTCAAAACACGAGAGGGCGACCGTAGGGTTGCCCTCTTTTTTTGATTAATAGTTCTTGATTCGCTCTTCCACCTCCTTGATTCTGTCGCGTAGGAGTATGGCTTTGTCGAAGTCCAAAGCCTTGACCGCCTTCTCCATCTCTTTGCGCAGCTTTTTAGACTCTTTCTGCAGCTCCTCCACATTCATCAGGTGGAGGTCGTCTTCGGCGGCCTGGGGAGTGGCCAGTGGCTCGGTGTCATAGCTTCGGGTCTGTGCGGGGTGCTCTATGGCCTCTTCCACCTGCTTGGCCAGCAGCATCTCTTCGGACTTGACAACCCCTTTGGGCGTGATGTGGTGCTCTTTGTAGTAGGCCAGCTGTTTGGCGCGGCGGCGCGCCGTCTCGTCCATGGTGGCCTGCATCGACTTGGTGATCTGGTTGGCGTAGAAGATGACGCGACCGTTCACATGGCGCGCCGCCCGTCCCGCCGTCTGCGTCAGCGACCGCTCGTTGCGCAGGAAGCCCTCCTTGTCGGCGTCCATGATAGCTACCAACGAGACCTCCGGCAGGTCTAAGCCCTCTCGCAACAGGTTGACACCCACCAGCACGTCAATGACCCCCTCGCGGAGCTTTTTCAAGATCTCTACACGGTCCAGCGTCTCCACGTCCGAATGGATGTAGCATGTCTTGATGCCAATGTTGGTGAGGTAGGTGTTCAGCTCCTCCGCCATCCGCTTGGTCAGGGTGGTCACCAGCACCCGCTCGTGCTTATCTACCGTATCTTCGATCTCCTTCAGCAGGTCGTCCACCTGGTTGGTGGCGGGGCGCACCTCTATGGGCGGATCCAGCAATCCCGTGGGACGCACCACCTGCTCCACCACGATGCCACCCGAACGCGTCAGCTCAAACTCCGCCGGCGTGGCACTCATGAAGATGGTCTGTCCCGTCAGGCTGTCGAACTCGTCAAACTTCAAGGGCCGGTTATCCAAAGCGGCCGGCAACCGGAATCCGTACTCCACCAAGTTGACCTTGCGGGAACGGTCGCCGCCATACATGCCCCCGATCTGCGGCATCGTCACATGACTTTCGTCCACAATGAGCAGAAAGTCCTCCGGGAAGAAGTCCAGAATGCAGAAGGGCCGTTCCCCGGGCTTCCGCTTGTCAAAATAGCGGGAGTAGTTCTCTATGCCGGAGCAGTAGCCCAGCTCTTTCATCATCTCCACATCGTAGGTTACACGGTCTTCCAAACGCTTGGCCTCCAGATGTTTTCCGATAGACTTGAAGTATTCCACCTGCTCTCCCATATCCAGGGTGATCTGGTCGATGGCCTCGTTCATGGACTGTTGGGTGGTGACGAAGATGCTGGCAGGGTAGAGGGTGATCTGTTCCACATCGCCGATGACGCCACCAGAAAGAGGTTCTATCATGGCGATACGTTCTATCTCATCGTCGAAGAAGACGATACGGTAGGCGTAATCAATATAGGGAGGGAAGATATCCACGGTGTCGCCCTTGACGCGGAACTGCGAGGGCTGGAGGTTGAGCTCGGTGCGGGAGTAGAGACTGCTCACAAAGGCCAGCAACAACTTGTTGCGGTCGATGATCATCCCCCTGTGGATGTTGAGGACGTTGCGCGCGAAGTCGTCGGGGTTGCCGATGCCGTAGATGCACGACACGGATGCCACCACGATGATGTCGCGGCGCCCCGACAGCAGCGAGGCTGTCGTATGCAGTCGCAGCTTCTCGATCTCCGAGTTGATGGAGAGGTCCTTCTCGATGTAGGTGTTGGTGGTCGGGATGTAGGCCTCCGGCTGGTAGTAGTCGTAGTAGGAGACGAAGTACTCGACCGCGTTTTCGGGGAAGAACTGCTTGAACTCGCTGTACAGCTGGGCCGCCAGCGTCTTGTTGTGGCTCAGCACCAAGGCCGGCCGGTTGACCTCCTGCAGCACGTTGGCGATGGTGAAGGTCTTGCCGGAGCCCGTGACGCCCAGCAGGGTCTGTGCCTCGTCGCCACGCCGCAGGCCTTCCACCAGCTGGCGGATGGCTTCGGGCTGGTCCCCGGAGGGCTGGTATGGTGCGGTGAGCTTGAAGTTCATAGGTCGTTTTTTCGGGCCGCAAAGATACATTTTTCTAGTTAAGGAACTAAGAGGGGCTAGAGGGTTTACAGTTTACGGTTTACGGTTTACCGATGAGGCGATGAGACGATTATGCGATTAGAGGAGAGGAGAAAAGAGGAGCATGGAGGAGCATGGAGGAGCGGAGAGGAGATTAGAGGTTAAAAGATTAAGAGGTTAAAGATTAGATGGTTACGGTCTAATCGCATAAACGGTAAACAAAAAAAACTTCTAACTCCAAACTTCTAACTTCTAACTGATCACTGATCACTCTTAACTCTTAACTCTCAACTATTTTGTATCCTCCGTACTTCTTGCTTCCCTGATACTCAATGAGCCCCTCTTTCTTGAGCTGCCCGAGGATGCGGTTGACGGTGGTTTGGGAAAAAAGACCCCGTGTCTTGATGTCTGCCGCCTTGCAGTTTGGATGACGGGCTATATAGTTATATACAATCCGCATATTGCGATTGTCCTTAACGATGTCT
>JAFZZT010000007.1 GCA_017615595.1 Bacteroidales bacterium | reverse complement strand
GACGGTGTTCCACGTGTATGGCAATTCGCTCGCGCAGACGGTCCGGGCATCGGTTACCGAGTAAGTCGGGTTGACGGTGAGGGTCATCGTCACCACGCTGTCGCAGCCGTTGACCGTCTGCAAGGTGGCACTCTGCGTGCCCGCGGCGGTGAAGGTGATGGTGTTCCAAGTGTACGGCAGCTCGCTTGCGCAGATGGTCTGGGCGTCGGACACTGAGTAAATCGGGTTGACGGTGAGGTTCATCGTCACCACGCTGTCGCAGCCGTTGGCAGCGGTTAAGGTCTTGGAGTAGCTGCCGGAGGCATTATAGGCATCGCCGTTCCACACATAAGGCAGCTCGGAGGCACACACGACATCGCTGACCGTGATGTTGTAGGTCGTTTTCTCCATCACAATGAAACTGTCCGTGGCCATCACGTCACCGTTGGTATTGGTCACGGTGACGGAATAGTCGCCGGCAGGGACGGTGATGGTCTCGCCCGTTTCGCCGGTGCTCCACAAGTAGTTGGTTCCTAAATTGGTGTGAACGATCAGGTTGGTGGTTTGGTTCGGACAGACACTGTCGTCGCCGGTAATATAGAAGAAGGGCGGGATGACAGCCTCGGTGGTGAAGGTCGTTTCCGTCCAATCGCTGGCACCCATTGTGTCGCACAAGGTGCGCACGCGGGCGTAATAAGTCGTTCCAGAGGCGAGACCCGTCAGATCAACATAGGTGGTGCCTGTCACGAGGCCAGAGACATTGTCCGTGGAGGAGTCGGGAGCAGTGCTGTATTCATATTCCCATTCATTACCGAAAGCCGTATTGGTCCAGCTCAGCGTGGCGGAAGTCTGGCTGATGTCGGACACAAGGACGTCGGAGGGGGCATGACACGTTATCGGCACGAAGCCTAACCGTATCTGGTTCTTCGTGTTTGACATCGACCAGTTGGAGAAGCCACCTGGATTAGATGGGGAGATATCTGCATTAAGACTATACACATAAATGGATTGCCCTAACGCAGACAAGGCCCGGAAAGTGCAATTATCACCCCCTACCCCCGTATTGTCATCTACCACCAGCAACAAGTTGTCGGTACCATTATAGGCGAACGGGACCGACAATTCTATCGTAATCCAAGCGTCGGTGAGCATCTCGACATTTCCACTGAACACGCGATCGGCAGCCGTGACAGCCGTCCAGTCGGTATTGCTGCTGAAAGTGGTCTTGTTGGTATGCACCATATAGATATCGAGATTACGAGATATGGCGTTAGTAGTACCTTTATAGAATGCGACACTGTAGATATTGCCTGACCGGCCGATCTCCGCAGCTGTGAAGATCTGCTGTGACAAGTAATGATTGAGAATGGTGCGCGTGGGCAGTATGTTGGTGACACCTGTGCCGTTGCCGATCTGAACAACAGGAAGGGAGGCGGGGTCTATCTTGGTGGTGAAGCTTACCGCAGCAGTCCAATCGCTGATCCCTGTCGTACCGCAGATGGTGCGTACACGGGCATAATAGGTGGTCCCCGAGTTGAGACCATTGAGCTGAACATTGGCGACGCCTGTCACGAAGTCATTCAGGAGAATCGTGGAGAAATCAGGAGAGGTGCTGCATTCGTATTCCCACTCGTAGCCATTGGCAGGACCAACCCAGGCCAATGTGGCGGACGTCTGGCCAATGCCATTGACGCTGACATATGAGGGCGCGTTGCACGGCGGAAGCGTGGTGAAGACCACTACCACTGACCAATCGCTGTCCCCTATCGTGCCGCACAAGGTACGCACACGGGCGAAGTAGATGGTCCAGGGAGTGAGACCCGTGAGCTGAGCAGTGGTGGCTCCCGTCGCATAGGCGGTGACTGTGTTCGTGGAGAAGTCGGCGGTCGTGCTGTATTCGTATTGCCACTCGTTGCCGTCAGCAGGGCCGGTCCAGCTCAGCGTGGCGGTAGTCTGGCTGACGTCGGAGACAGTGATGGCGGTGGGAGCATGGCACGTCGGAAGCGTGGTGAAGCTGATCGTTTCGCTCCACTCGCTGATGCCTGTCGTGCCGCAGTAGGTGCGCACACGGAAGTAGTAGGTAGTCTCAGGGGTAAGACCGGCAAACTGATGATTGGTGGTTCCGGCTACATAGCCAGTGTAGTTGTTCTCGGAGAAATCGGCAGTCGTGCTATAATAGTATTGCCACTCATAGCCGTCAGCAGGACCGTTCCAACCCACCGTGACCGTAGTCTGGCCAATATTGGAAACGGTGATGTCGGTAGGCACCTGACACACCTGAACCGTGGTAAAGCTTACCGTTGCCGTCCAATCGCTGGTGCCTATGTTGTCGCACACGGTGCGCACGCGGGCGTAATAGGTGGTCCCAGAGGCAAGATTCGTCAGCTGAACCTGGGTGGCACCTGTCGCCATGCCGGAGACGACGCCTGTGGAGAAGTCGGGAGTCGGGCTGTATTGGTATTCCCACTTCTGACCATCGGCAGGACCATTCCAACTCAGCCGTGCAGCCGTCTGGCTGACGTTATAGACGTTGATACTGTTGGGCGCCAAGCACTGCAACGGTACAAAGCCTAACTGTATCTGGTTCTTCTTATTACAAACCATGCCTTGATGGTTACCCAGATTAGTAGGGTTATAAGTCGTCTCTGTATTGTAAAAAAGAATGGCTTGGTTTGAAGCATAAGTAACTCGGAAAGGGTGATTGGATTGAGGATGACCTGTTTTGTCATCTACGACAATCAACAAGTTGTCGGATCCGTTGTAGGCGAACAACTCCGACAACTCTATCGTGGTCCAGCTATTGGACTGGAAAGTAACACTTCCACTGAAGAAACGGTCGGCGAGGGTGACATTCTCCCAGTCGTTCTCGTTGTAGAAGGTACTCCTTGGGATGTGTGTCATATAGATGTTGAGGCTACGGGTCACAGCATTTCCAGTTTGGTAGAACGCGATACTGTGTATATTACCTGATCTGCCGATTTCCGTTGGAGTATAAATCTGTTGTGTCAGAGAATAATCATAGTTGGTGAAGGTCGGCAGCATGTCATCAACCACATCGCCGTTTCCGATCTGCACAAGGGCGGTGGAATCGAATGTGGTGGTGAAGGTATGCGCGGCGCTCCAAAAGCTCGAGCCGTCGCCACAGTGGGCACGCACCTTCACGGAGTTTGTCGTGTTGGGTGTGAGATCCGTGATGGTATAGGGGTTCGTGGTCACGGTGATAAGGTTGGTCTCATCTCCATTCACACAGATCTGCCATTCTGTGGCAGTGCCGGTCTCCGTCCAGCTCAGCGTGGCGGAGGTCTGTCCGATGTTAGAACTAATGAGGCCGTTGGGCGTAGGACAAGCCATTGGCTCAAAGCTCAAGCGGATCTGGTTCTTCTCTGTCAACACTTGGCCTTCAGCAGAGATCGTGAAGGGGTCATAGTCTATAATCTCACTTATGGCAATGGCCCGATCCAGTGCATAAAAGGTCCGGAAGTAGCGACCGCTGGCATGACCACCCGTATTGTCATCCATCACAACCAATAAATTATCGGTGCCGTTGTAGTCAAACGGCATTTGGAATTCTATGATGGACCAATCGTTGGACAGAAACGTGACACTTCCGCTGAACACGCGGTCGGCGGGGGTGACACTCACCCAATCGTCATCGTAGAAAAAATGGTAGTTAGGGGTGTGAGCTACATAGAGGTCAATGTTTCTGTCAATCGCATCACCGGTATTGTAGAACGCGATGCTGTAGATGTTACCCGCCCGGCCGATCTCTGTCGCTGTATAGATCTGCTGCGTGAGAGAGTAATCTTTCCAGATGTCTGTCGGCAGGAACCTGTTCGTGCCGTTGCCGTCGCCAATCTGCACGAGAGTTGGGAGGGGCTCTGCTTCGGTGGCAAAGCTTTTCACGCTGCTCCAAAAGACAGGCGACGTCGTCTCGCAGAGGGAGCGCACGCGAGCATAGTACGTGGTGCTGGGGGTAAGGCCTGCGAGCTGGACATGGGCGCTACCTGTCACGAAATCGGAGATTGTGTTTTCAGCGAAACTGATGGAGGTGCTGTATTGGTATTCCCAATTGTGGCCACCGGCAAGGTCGGTCCAGCTCAGCGTGGCAGAGGTCTGGTCGATGTCAGAGACCGTGAGGGCGGTGGGCGCTTGGCAGGCGATCGATATAAAGCCCAGCAGGATCTGATTCTTTTCATTCAATACCGTTCCGGAATAACTGCCCGGATTGGCAGGATTGAAACTGGCGCTATGACCTAAAACGTCCATGGATTGGCTTGAAGCTGGGAATGTCAAGAAAGGCCGAGAGGGCGAGCTCGGGTGGCCCGTGTGGTCATCCACCACAATCAACAGGTTGTCGGTGCCGTTGTAGGCAAACAAGGAAGAGAACTCTATCGTGGTCCAGTCGTTGGACAAGAACTCCACATTCCCGCTATAGACAAGGTCGGAAGCGGTGACCGTCACCCAGTCTGCAGATCCGCTGAAGCCGGTCTTGCTGGTATGAGCCATATAGATGTCAATGTTGCGGGTTGTCACAAAACCGGTGTAGTAGAACGCGAGGCTGTTGATGTTCCCTGAATGGCCAACCTCCGCCGCCGTGTAGATCTGTTGCGACATGGAATAGCTGTAGCCGACCTGAGTCGGAAGTTCCTCGATGCCGTTGGTACCTTGACCGATCTGCACGATGAGGTCGGAATTGGATGCCTTGGTGGTGAACTGCTGCTTGGGGCTCCACGCGCTCACGCCATCGCTGCCACCACAATTGGCCCGCACCTTCACGGTATAGGATGTGTGGGGCGTGAGACCTGTAAGCGTATAGGGATTTGTCGTCGCCGTAATGGGATGGGCCTCGTCACCATTCACACAAATCTGCCATTCGCTGGCGGTGCCGGTCTCCATCCAGCTCAGCGTGGCGGAATATTTGCCGGTGTCGGAGATGGCCAGATCGGTAGGCTTGGGACACAAGATGGGTGCAAAGTCCAGCAGAATCTGGTTCTTTGATGTGCCCATCCAACCATTGTAACTGCTTGGATTGGCAGGATCGAAGTTCGTGTTGGTATCGTAACAGCCATGGGCCTGCCCTGAAGCGCTGAAGACACGGAACGCTCCATTGCCGTTGAAGTTGTGTCCCGTGTTATCGTCCACCACAACCAATAAATTGTCAGCACCATTGTAGGCAAACGGAGCCGTCAACGCTATGGTGGTCCACTCGCCAGACAGGAAATTGACATCGCCGCTGAAGACGCGGTTGGCGGCAGTGACAGACACCCAGTCGGTGTTGTTACTGAAGGTGGTCTTGTTGGTGTGCACCATATAGATGTCTAGGTTGCGGTTCGCAGTATCTCCATTATTATGGAAGGCGATGCTATAGATGTTACCCGCCCGGCCGATCTCCTCCGCCGTATATATCTGCTGCGTCAGAGAATAATTGCTTGCTATATTTGTCGGCACCGAGGTGGAGACGGTGCTGGCACCGTGACCGATCTGCACGAGCGTGGCCGGTGCAGGCGCCACCCCGAAAGTGGTTTTGGGCAGGAAGTTAGACTGTGAGGGCATGTTTACATCCAACGGATTGGACGTAAAGTCTTGAACAGAGCTGCCATAGCTGGTCATACCCTTCCATGTGCAGGGATGTCGTTCTCCCACTGTCGTGTTATAGACACCGATGAGCAGGTGAGCGCCGTGGTAGGTATATGGCGTGGCGAAGGTGATGGTCATCTCTCCATTCACCACACTCAAAGGTCCCTCATAGACGACCGTGGCGTCTTCATAGCCGTAAAAATCATGGATAGTGGCGTCCTCCACCTCCTTCATGAAAACCTTAAAGTTAGCGCCCTGCCACGTGAGATACTCGTAATTGGAGTCGGCGTAGAAAGTGATGTCGGTGATAACACTGTTGTCAATGAGGTTGTAGAGCTTGTTGTCAGGAATCACAAACTCGGCCTTCGTATAGTAGAGAACGTAATTGCCATAGACTGGAATAGTGTTGCTTGTGGCGATTCCGTCGTTCACCGTGTTTCCGGAGTTCACATGGAAAGGTATTGTTCGAAGGTAAAGACCTATTGAATCCACGCCCACTTCGGCGATCATGTAGTTGTTGAAACCCACCAAGGAGACGTCCACATCATCGGAAAAACGGTAGCCGGGGTCACATGTGAAATGTACCGTCAACACATAGTCGTGGCCTTCCTGGTCGAAGACATCCTGCGCGGAGAGCACGCTGTTGAGGGTGGCATCCTGCCAATAAGTCGCGCTGGTATTGATGTGATACGGTGCGTTGGAGGGCGCATTCAACGTGTAGTCAGGGTGGCCGTTCCAAACCGGTTCGCTAAAGCCGTGGACATAGACATCTCTGACATCTTCGTTGATGAGCATCATAATGTCGGCACGATAGTTAAGGAGGGTTTTCGTGCCGGAATAGGCACCCAGGTTGTTCAAGTTCGGGACTGCGCTGTTACCGTAGTATGCCAAGGCGAGCTGTTGGCCCGGATGGGAGGTGGTGGTGGATGTGGTCAGGAATTTATGGTTGGAGCCAGGGTAGCCGGAGGTGGGATCGTAGAAGCAGATCAGGAGGTTGCTGGTGCCGTCGTAGTAGAACGGGTTGGTCAGGTTGATGGTGCCTGACTGGGTGAAAGTGCCCTCCCACACCTTGTCGCTTTCGGACACAGGGACGATGTCGGTGTTGCTCACGAAGCTGTTTTTGGTCACATTCTTCATATACACCTTGACACCATTCATGTTGAAGCTGCTGGATATGATGTCCGCCACGTGGATATGGGTGATCGTGCCTCCGTAGGGCATATCTATCTCGGCGGCGGTGTAAATCTGCTGTGTCAACGAGTAGTTGTAGTTCGTGGTAACCGGCAGCAAAGTCGAGTTGCTGTTGTATTCAAAATCACCAATTTCCACACTGTAGGTGTATTGTGCCTTCAGTGCCGCCGGCAGCAGCAGCACAAAAGCAGTCAACAAAAGGAATATATTTCTCTTCATAACAATCGCTTTAGTGCTGCGAAAATAATAATTTTTCAATACAACAAGGAGATAAAAAAAAGATGGAATGGGGTTTCCCCCACTCCATCTCTCTTGGATAGTCAAACCAATGTCGGTTACTCGCCAATCTGACGGCGGATGAAGGCGGTACACTCCAGCGCTTTGTCGTTAGCGTGGATGTAATCGCGGACATTCTGTTTGCCGTCGCCGCCCATCACGAGGATTTGGTACATCAGGGTGCTCTCCTTGAAGAATTTCACCAGACGACCTTGGGCGATCTGTTGGATCTGAGTCTCATTGAGGTTGGCGGCCTTGTTGGCAGCTTCTTCCTCTTTGATCTTGCGGGCCAGGTTAGCCTGCTCCTCGGTGATCCAACCCTTAGCCATGTTGGAGTTAATATGATCCTCGCTGTCAACGTGGGCGGGGTTGATGCCAGCCTTGTTCAGGGCGGCGTCAACGGCCTTGTTGATGAGCTCCATGCGGGTCTTCTCAACAGCCACTGCGAGTTCTCTGTCCTTCACCTCTTGCGGGATGGCAGTCTCGTCCAGTGCGAGCGGATTCATGGCGGTGATGTGCAGGGCCACGTTGTGAGCGGTAGCCATAGCATTCTCATCGTTCTTGTTGAAGCCCACGAGGGTAGCCTTGTGGTTGCCCATGTGGTTGTAAGCCTCCACATAGGGAGCTTCCAGCGTGTCGTAGTGAGGAAGTTCAATCTTCTCACCCGTCTTGCCGGTCAGCTCGGTCAGCTTCTCCGTCACGGTCATGCCGTCCATGTTCATAGCCAGGAGCTCATCGCGAGTGTTGATGTTGGCAGCCATAGCCTTCTCGATCATGGTATCCACGAAGGTGACGAACTCTTCGCCCTTAGCCACGAAGTCGGTCTCGCAAGCCACTAAGAGCATGAAGCCCTTGGTGTGGTCAGCGTTCGTCTTGGCGATGAGGCGGCCCTCGTTGGACTCGCGGTCAGCGCGTTTGGCGGCCACTTTCTGACCTTTCTTACGAAGGATGTCGATGGCCTTCTCGAAATCGCCGTCAGCCTCGACCAACGCCTTCTTGCAGTCCATCATACCAATACCGGTTTGTTGTCTCAGTTTATTTACATCAGCAGCGGTAATTGTTGCCATAATTTCTAAGTTTTAAGGGGGTTAGTAAATTATTTAGCAGAGATTCTTCTTCTTTTACCCTCTCTGGGGGCTTCCTCCGTGCGCTCTTCGTTCTCCTCCATATCAGCGGTTTCTTCAGCCATCGGCTGGGCATCCTTGTTCATCTCGCGCTCGTTGAGACCTTCTTTGATGGACTCGCAGATGGCGTTGAGGATGACGGCGATAGACTTGGAGGCGTCATCGTTGGCGGGCACCGGGTAATCGACCAAACGAGGATCGGTGTTGGTGTCCACGATAGCGAAGGTCGGGATGGCGAGCTTGCGGGCTTCGGCCAACGCGATGTGCTCCTTCATGATGTCCACGATGAAGACGGCTGCGGGCAGACGGTTCAGGTCGGCGATGGAACCGAGGTTCTTCTCCAGTTTGGCGCGCTCACGTTGGATTTGGAGACGCTCACGTTTGGAGATGTTGTTGAATTGAGGGCTCTCGATCAGACGGTCGATGTCGCTCATCTTCTTGACGGCCTTGCGGATGGTGAAGAAGTTGGTGAGCATACCGCCGGGCCAACGCTCGGTGACGTACGGCATGCCGACTTCCTTAACCATGGAAGCAACAGTCTCTTTAGCCTGCTTCTTGGTGGCTACGAATAAGATTTTACGACCGGAACGGGCGATTTGCTTGGCTGCGGCGCAAGCCTCATCCAATTTGTCCATCGTCTTGTAGAGGTCGATGATGTGGATACCATTCTTCTCCATAAAGATATACGGAGCCATGGCGGGATTCCATTTTCTTTTGAGGTGTCCGAAGTGACAACCTGCTTCTAATAATTCTTCAAATTGTACGTTTGACATGTTTTTATTGATTTGTTTACGTTCTTAAAAGCAACTCCGGAGTAGTCTTTGCAGAATCTCCAGAGTTTCGATACTAAACATTTGATTGTATTCCGAATACTAACGTTTGCTGAATTGGAATCTCTTACGGGCTTTGGGTTGACCGGGTTTCTTACGCTCGACCATACGCGGGTCACGACGGAGGAATCCCTGGGCTTTCAAAGCGGGACGGAGTTCAGGGTTGATTTCAACAAGCGCCTTGGCAATCGCCATACGGAGAGCTTCAGCTTGTCCAGTGACGCCACCGCCATCGAGGTTGGCTTTGATGTCATACTGTCCCATCAGCTGAGCGACCATGAACGGTTGTTCTACCTTATATTGCAAAGTAGGCACGCTGAAATACTCCTTGTAATCGCGGTTGTTGACCACAATCTTACCGGTACCGGGCTGCATATACAGACGGGCAACTGCGGTTTTTCTTCTGCCTAATGTATTGATCACTTCCATTGTTATTTAATATCGTTAATGTTAATTACTCTGGGTTTGGGGTCTTGATTCTCGTGCTTGTGGTTCGGGCCAACATACACATGCAGGTGGCGGAACATCTCGGCACCGAGTTTGTTCTTCGGCAGCATGCCCTTCACAGCGTGCTCGATGATGCGCTCCGGATATTTGCGCATGAAATCCTTCGGCGTGGCAAAACGCTGGCCGCCAGGATAGGTGGTGTGGTGAACATACTCTTTGTCCGTCCACTTCTTACCCGTGAATTTCACTTTCTCAGCATTGATGATCACAACCTCGTCACCGCAGAAATAGGACGGTGTGTAATAGGTTTTGTGCTTGCCCTTCAAGATGCGGGCAACGGTGGTGGCCAAACGACCAACCACTAACTCTTGAGCGTCGATAACGAGCCACTCTTTCTTGACGATGTCTTTGTTCGCCGAAACTGTTTTGTAACTTACAGCATCCATTTTACTTTTTCTTTCTTTTTGTGAGAAATGTCTTCACCCACATTCCTCTAGTTTTTTAATTAATTCCTTTAGCTAACAATCAAGGACAATAATCGGTTTCTTTTTAAGCGCGCAAAAATACATTTTTTTCTTTTCCACACAACACCCTCCCATGCAATTTTCTTGAAATACATCATAATTGATAATCAACAACTTAGACAAATCAACTCGTCGCAAGATCCTAAAAAAAATGGCAAAAGTCGGAGAATCATCCCGCAACTTTTGCCAAAAATAGCGATTTTTCAGGTTGTCAGCCAGCTCTCCTCAACACACCTTCAACTCCCCAACTATCAACCACTAACTAATAACTTCCAACTAAATAACTTCCAACTGATAACTTCCAACTGATAACTGATAACTGACAACTTCTAACTTCTAACTTCTAACTCCTAACTCCTAATTTCTAACTCATCATCTCGAAGCTTCGCTTCACGAATTCGCTCAGCTTCTCGCCGGTCAGGATATTCTGGGACAACAGGGCCAGATCGACCATCTGCTGCACCAGTGTGCCACGCTTGGCCTCATCGGTCTCTTCCAATAAGCGGTTAGCTAACGGGTGGTTGCCGTTGACGACAAGATTATAGTGCTCGAAACCGCCGTAGAAACTCTGCTGTCCCGACACTTTCTCCATGTCTTTGAAGCGGCGCATGAACTCGTTTTGCGTGATCATCACGGGCAGGTCTGTCTCACTCATGGCATCCACCAGCACCGTGAACTTCTGACTGTCCACATTTTTATCGAAGTACTCTTTCAGGGTCTTCTTCTGGTCGTCAGACAACTTGGAGACAAGCTCCTCGTCGCTCTTCTCGATCAGCTTCTCCACAATGTCGGCATCCACGCGAGTGAAACGCGTCTTCTCGATCTTCTGTTCCAGCATGTTGATGAAGTGCGTGTCCAAGAAGCCGTCCAGCAGCAGCACATCATAGCCGTGCTCTTTGGCGGCGTTGATATAGAGATGCTGCTCGTCCACGTTGGCGGCGTACAGGAAGATGACATTCTCGTTCTTGTCTGTCTGGAGCGCCGAGACCATATTTCTGTATTCTTCAATGGTATAGTATTTTCCATCCGTATTCTTGAGCAGATAGAAGTCCTTGATCTTGTCGTAGAACTTCTCATCGGTCAGGGAACCGAACTCCAGGAAGACCTTCAGCTCGTCCCACTTCTTCTCGAACTCCTCTCTGTTCTCCTTGAACATGGTCTCCAGCTTCTCAGCCACCTTCTTGCTGATGTAGGTGGAGATCTTCTTCACGTTGGCATCCGACTGGAGATAGGAACGCGACACATTCAGCGGGATGTCGGGGGAGTCGATCACGCCGTGCAACAAGGTCATGAACTCGGGGATCACGCCCTCCAGCTCATCGGTGATGAAGACTTGGTTGCAGTAGAGCTGCACGCGGTTCTTCTTGAGGTCGAGTTGGTTTTTCACCTTCGGGAAGTAGAGCACGCCCGTCAGATTGAAAGGGTAATCGACGTTGAGGTGGATCTGGAACATCGGCTCGTCCATGTTCATCGGGTAGAGCTTGTGGTAGAAGGCTTTGTAGTCCTCATCGGTCAAGGAAGAGGGGGCTTTCTGCCAGATCGGCTCGGTGTCGTTGATGATGCGGGGCACCTGGATGGCTTCCTCCTTGGGTTCCTCTTTCTGCTCCTCGCCTTCCTTCTCCTCCCCTTCTTTCTTCTCGGGCTTCACCCATTCGGTCTTGGTGCCGCACTGGATCGGGATGGGCAGGAATCGGCAGTATTTGTTCAGCAGTCCGACAATCTTGGGCTCATCCAGGAACTCCTGGGTGTCCTCCGCGATGTGCAGGACGATCTCGGTGCCGCGGTCCTCTTTGTCGGTCTCCTCCAGCGTGAACTCCGGCGATCCGTCGCAGCTCCACTTCACCGCCTTGGCGCCTTCCTGGTAAGATCTGGTGATGATATCGACCACATCGGCGACCATAAAGGAGGAGTAGAATCCCAGTCCGAAATGGCCGATGATGTTGGCGGCGTCGTTACCTTTGTACTTGGCGAGGAAGTCTTCCGCGCCGGAGAAGGCGATCTGGTTGATGTATTTATCGACCTCCTCGGCGGTCATGCCGATACCGCGGTCGATGACGCGGATGGTCTTATCGTCTTTGTTGACCTTCACCTGGATGGTCAGGTCGCCCAGCTCGCCGGTGAACTCACCGCGCGTGGCCAGGGTCTTCATCTTCTGGGTGGCATCCACGGCGTTGGAGATAAGCTCGCGGAGGAAAATCTCATGATCTGAATATAAGAACTTCTTGATTACCGGAAAGATATTCTCGGTCTGTACATTAATTTTACCTGTTTGCATAATATAATAGATGTATAAATTTTCGAATGACGATTATTTCTTACAAACTTTGTGCCAAAAAAAGCATGGCAGGGACATCATGGACGCCCCTGCCACACACCTTATTTCTGATAGAAGACGAACTTGCCATCCTCCACGGAATCCACCATGATGACACTGTCGGGCTTGATATCCTCGGCGAGGATGATCTTGGAGAGCTCGTTCATGATGTACTTCTGGATCACCCGTTTCAGCGGACGCGCACCGTAGAGCGGGTCGTAGCCCAGATTCGACAGCAGGTCCATGGCGTAGCGGGTGAACTCGACCTTGATGTTGCGTTGTGACAGTAGGTCGCCCAGCTGCGAGATCTGCAGGTTGATGATCTTCTTGATCTCCTTCTTGGAGAGCGGCTGGAACATCACGATCTCGTCGATACGGTTGAGGAACTCGGGCTTCAGCGACTTCTTCAGCAGATCAGTGACCTCCGCCTTGGTGCGGTCGAAGACCTCCTCGTCCGTCAGGTTGGCGCGGTCGGAGTAGTTGTCTTGGATGATGTTGGAACCCAAGTTGGAGGTCATGATGATGATGGTGTTCTTGAAGTCGGCCAAACGGCCCTTATTGTCGGTCAGACGGCCGTCGTCAAGCACTTGCAGCAGCACGTTGAAGACGTCGGGGTGTGCTTTCTCTATCTCGTCAAACAGGATGACGGAATAGGGTTTGCGGCGCACCTTCTCGGTCAGCTGGCCGCCCTCATCGTAGCCCACATAGCCGGGAGGCGAGCCGATGAGACGGGAGACGGAGTGCGGCTCCTGGAACTCGCTCATATCGAAACGGATGATGGCATCCTCGGTGTTGAAGAGGTATTCGGCGAGGGCTTTGGCCAGCTCGGTCTTGCCGACACCGGTGGTGCCCATGAAGATGAACGAGCCGATGGGTCTCTTGGGGTCTTGCAGACCGGCACGGCTTCGGCGGATGGCGTTGGAGACAGCCGCGATGGCCTCGTCCTGGCCCACCACCCTCTTGTGCAGTTCGGTCTCCAGGTTCAGGAGTTTGGACTTCTCACTCTGCATCATCTTGCTGACGGGGATGCCGGTCCAGCGGGCCACCACCTCGGCGATGTCGTCGGCACCGACCTTCTCGTCGATCATGGCCTTGTCACCCTGCAGCGCCTCCAGCTCGGCTTGCAGCTTCTTGATCATATCCTCATCGTTCTTGATGAGTCCGTAGCGCAGCTCGGCCACCCGGCCGTAGTTGCCCTGGCGTTCCTCGTTCTGCGCCTCCACCTTGTAGTTCTCGATCTCGTCTTTGCAGTGTTGGATCTTGTCCATGATCTCCTTCTCGCTGCGCCACTTGGTGGAGATGGCATTACGCTTCTCCTGCAGCTCGGAGATGGTCTTGCTGAGGGCGGACACCTTGGCGTCGTCGGCATTCTCGCGCTTGATGGCCTCGCGCTCGATCTCCAGCTGGCTGATCTTATGCTCCACATCGTCCAGCTCCTCAGGCACGGAGTTGATCTCCAGTTTCAGCTTGGCGGCGGCCTCGTCGATGAGGTCGATGGCCTTGTCGGGCAGGAAGCGGTCGCCGATATAGCGTTGCGACAGCTCCACGGCGGCGATGATAGCCTCGTCTAAAATCTTGACCTGATGGTGATTCTCGTAGCGCTCCTTCAGCCCACGGAGGATGGAGATGGCGTTGGCCTTGTCGGGCTCTTCGATACGGACGGGCTGGAAACGACGCTCCAGGGCCTTGTCTTTCTCGAAGTATTTCTGATACTCATCGAGGGTCGTGGCGCCGATAGAGCGCAGCTCGCCACGCGCGAGGGCGGGTTTCAGGATGTTGGCGGCGTCCATGGCTCCGTCACCGGAGGCGCCGGCCCCCACCAACGTGTGGATCTCGTCGATGAAGAGGATGATCTCGCCGTTGGAGGCGATGACCTCGTTGATGACGCTCTTGAGACGCTCCTCGAACTCGCCTTTATACTTGGCGCCGGCGATCAGCGCGCCCATGTCGAGGGAGAAGAGCTTCTTGGTCTTCAGGTTCTCGGGGATGTCGCCGCTCACGAGCCGTTGGGCCAGTCCCTCCGCGATGGCGGTCTTGCCGACACCGGCCTCGCCGATGAGGATGGGGTTGTTCTTGGTACGGCGGGAGAGGATCTGCAGCACCCGGCGGATCTCCTCGTCACGGCCGATGACCGGGTCGAGTTTGCCACGC
Source organism: Bacteroidales bacterium (assembly GCA_017615595.1). Classification (GTDB taxonomy): domain Bacteria; phylum Bacteroidota; class Bacteroidia; order Bacteroidales; family WCHB1-69; genus F23-D06. The sequence goes on along the minus strand of JAFZZT010000007.1, from coordinate 2,807 downwards.
CGCGCCATGTCGTTGAGGTTGCGGGCGTACTTGTTCAGGGCATTGTAGGTCTCCTCGTTGTTGGCGCTGTTGACCTTGTTGCCCTTGTGCAGCTCCTCAATGGCACTCTTCAGCCCCTTCTCGGTCATGCCCGCGTCCTTCAGGATCTGGGAGGTGCGGTCGTTAGCCATCAGGAGGCCGTAGAGCAGATGCTCCAGGGAGACGAACTCATCACCGGAGTCTTGACAGAAGATGATGGCCTTCTGCAGCGACTGTTGCGCGCCACCGCCGAGGTAGAACTCGCCACCGGTGACCTTGGGCAGACGACCGATCTCTTTGTCCACCACCGCGGCCACCGCCTTTGGGTTGCACTCCTGCTTGCGCATCAGGAACGGCACGACGTTGTCGTCCATCTCCAGCATGGATTTCAATATATGCAGATTTTCTATCTGCTGGTTCTGATTCCGCATCGCAATCATCTGCGCATTGGAAATCACTTCTTGGGTTTTGATTGTCAGATTATTAGGGTTCATATTCTATTCCTTTCGTATATGATTAAAAACAAAAAAACATCCTATCCTACTGCAAGGATGTTGCCAAAAGGAAAAATATGACAAAATGTCAGTCGGAGGAAAGGAACCGTTAGTTCAAGTCCCAGCAGAGGGAGATGATATCCTTCCAGGGAAGCATGAAGCGGTCGGCGAGGGGCTGGTGGCATACGGTCCCGTCGTAGCAATAGACACACTGCATCAGCTGCGGGTTTTTCTGGAGGGCGTAGCGGATCTTGGGATGGATCAACAGATCCAGCAACAAGGGCAGCAGCAGGTTAGAGAGCGCCAAGGTGATGCCGAAGTTAGAGATCTGGTCGGAGAATATCTTGTCCACGATATACCCTTGCTCATCGTCATGGAGCAGGTCCCAGGCAAAAGCGGCGGCCTTCTTCTCCAGCAGCAGCTGGAGGGCTTTTTCGGAGAGCGTGGAGAGATTCTGTGACGAGAAGAGGATCTGTTCCGGCCGTATCTTCTCCAGCTCCTCCTCGGTGAAGTCCGTTTGTTTGACGAGCACCTTGGCCAGGGAGGCCAGCACGGTGAAGTCATCTTCAAAAACGACACCAGCCTCGGCATATTCCTCATCGGTGAAGTGGGCGTGGGTGCCGAAGCCGTGCTGCATATAGACGATGACATGGTTCTCCACCAGCGTCTGCACCGACTCCGGGGGAAGGATGCTGTAGGAAGCTTGGGGATCGTCGTCTTTCACCAAAGCCATCGTGGTCTTGGGCATGGGATGCTCCACCTTGAGGGGGTATTCCGCCACATCGGGGGTCGGGGTTTCGGTTATCAGGACTAAATCTTTCATGAGAGGGTTCGTTTAGAAGATGAAACGGCGCATGGTGCCGTCTTCGGTGCGTTGGATGGTCACGGGCACATAGTCACCTTGGAGGATGCTCTCCACCTTCTCGGTCCACTCGATGAAGCAATAACAGCCGCTGGCGAGGTATTCCTCGAAGCCGATGTTGGTAGCTTCCCGGGGTTCGTCGATACGGTAGAAGTCGAAATGATAGACGGGCTCGTCATGGTCGGTCCAGTACTCGTTGACAATGGCAAAGGTAGGGGAAGAAGTGTTGTCCAGCACGCCGAGAGCGTGGCACAGGGCCTTGATAAGCGTCGTCTTGCCGGCGCCCATCTCGCCAAAGAAGCCGAACACGCGCTCGTCCGGGTGTGCCTGCAGGATGGCCTCCGCCACCTGTCCTAGATTCTGTTCTGTCGCGATAAGTTCCATATTCCTACTCCTTCACAACCTTCCAGGTGTCTCGTTGGCCGTCTGCGGAGAGGTAGAGCATATAGGTGCCCGTGGGGAATGCGGAGAAGTCAATCAAAGCGGCGGCAGATTCAAAAGAGCCTTGTTTCACCGTCTGGCCCGACATGTTCAGAATCTGATAGTAGCCCTCCTTCACGTTGCGGTTGAAGCGCAGGCATACCTCCCCTTTGGTCGGGTTGGGATAGATGCGCGCCGTCAGCTTGTCGCCCAAGGACTCCTCATAATAAGCGGCTTGCGCCTCCGTGGCGCTGGTAGCGGGGGCGGCGACAGGAGTTTGTGCCACCTCATTGCGCAGCTCGACCGTCTTGCGGAGGATCCGGTTGCCGGCATCATCATATTCGTAAGTACGCGGCAGGGCGTTCTGGGCGTTCAGACATACGACACTCAATATCAGCAGCAGGAAAAGGCAAAAGTATTTTTTCATATCTGTTGTGTTTAATTATGATCGTTATTTCGACAGCAACACCATCATTCAAGTTGCGGGTGCAAAATTAGCAAAAAAATCTGAATCCGCCAGCAGCATAAAATCCAAGGTGGTGATGGCGGCCATGGCCTCGACCACGGGCAGCACGCGCGGGACCACGCAGCGGTCGTTACGGTCTGAGCCCTCATAGACGGCCGGTCTCCCCTCATAGGTGATGGTCTCCTGTGCAAAGCGGACAGTCGGGATGGGCTTGAAGGCCACGGTGAAGGTCACCTCTTCGCCGTTGGTGATGCCAGCCTGCACGCCGCCGTCGTGGTTGGTGCGGAACGTGTAGTCGGGGTTCTGCACGTCGTTGTAGGCGCTGCCGCACATCTTGGCAGCCTCGTAGCCGGCCCCTATCTCGAAGCCCTTGGCGGCGTTGATGGAGAGCATGGCGTAGGCGAGACGGGCGGAGAACTTGTCATAGACGGGCTCGCCCAGTCCGGCGGGCACGTGCCTGATATGGCCGCGCACCACGGCGCCCATGGTGTCGCCCTCGCGTGCCGGCGCGGCCATGCTGACGACCTCGGAGGTCACCTCCACGCCG
>JAFZZT010000032.1 GCA_017615595.1 Bacteroidales bacterium | reverse complement strand
CCCGCACCGGGTCCCATGTCGATGATATGGTCGGCAATGCGGATAATCTCTTTGTGGTGCTCCACGAGGATGACGGTGTTGCCGTGGTTCTTGAGCTTCTGCACCGATTTCTGCATCAGCAGGATGTCGTGGTTGTGCAGGCCCACGCTGGGCTCATCAAGGATATACATCACGTCCGAGAGGGGTGAGTTGATGAATTTCGCGATCTTGCAACGCTGTGCCTCGCCGCCGGAAAGGGTGCCGATGGCGCGGTCGAGGGTGAGATAGCCGAGTCCGATCTCCTCCAACGCCGCCAGCCGTTCGGTGGTGGCTCGCTTGATATCCTCCGCCAGCGGATTGTCGATGGTCTCCATCCATTTCCGGCAGTCGCTGATGCTCATGGCCGTCACCTCGGCGATATTGGTTCCGTTGATTTTGCAGGAGCGTATCTTTTCGTTGAGACGTGTGCCGCCGCAGTCGGGACAGGTGCCCATCGTCAGCATGGGGTTGAGCGCCGCGGCGTGCAGCAGTCCCTCCTCCGAGTTGATGATGCTGCGGTACATGCGGGGGATAAGGCCTTCGTATTTGGCGGTTTTGGGCCAGTTGGAAGGCGGGTTCTTCAACTTGATCTGCGGCGAGTTGAGGAAAAGGTCGAGTTCCTCGGACGTGTAGTCCCTGATTTTCTTGTCGAGGTCGAAGAGACCGCTGTGGGCGTAGCGTATCCAGCGCCAGCCCCCTTTGTGGAAAGCGATATAGTGGATGGTGTCCTCATCGTTGAGCGACTTGTTGAAATCGACCAACTTGTGGATGTCCAACTCGCGGATTTCGCCCAATCCGGCGCAACGCGGACAGCTGCCTGAAGGGTGGTTGAACGAGAAAGCATCGGAGTAGCCCACGAAGGGTTGCCCGATACGCGAGAACAGCAGTCGCAGCAGTGCGTAGATATCGGTGTAGGTGCCCACCGTGGAGCGCGAGTTGGAGGCGGGTTTGCGCTGCTCAATGACGATGGCGATGGGCAGGTTCTCGATGTCGCCCACATGCGGCCGCCCGTATTTGGGCAGATACTGCTGGGTGAAGGAGGGGAAGGTGTCGTTGAGTTCACGGCGCGATTTGGCCGCGATGGTGTCCAGCACTAACGACGACTTCCCCGACCCCGAAACGCCGGTCACCACCGTGATTTTCCCTTTGGGAATCCTGACGTTGACGTGCTTGAGGTTGTTCTCGGTGGCATCGCGAACGATGATGTGGCCGAAGTCGTGGGGGTGGTCTATGTTATTCACAGTGAATTATTTTGTATAATCAGACAATTCGAAGCTTCCAACTTCTTCTTCGACACCAAGACTTGGAACTTGCTCCACCATTCGGGTGGTGCCACTTATTTTATCTACATAAAAATACACCAACGCCCCCGTATAGCTGCGGAATATCACTTGATACGCAGAGTCCGTCTCTTCTCCCATCTCTACATACATCATGGAAGGATTCTCTTTCACAACGCTCCAGTCATACACGCTATGACAATAGTTGTACACGCCTTCATACGCCATTTCTGCCGTTATGGCATACTTCGAGGCATTGGGACCATCCGTCTGATACGTCTTGTTATTGCGGCATGAGCATACTGACAAGACCAAAAATGCTAATGATATGTATATGATTTTTTTCATAGATGAATATACATCACAGATGGGATTATTATTTACGCTCGTCTCACCTATTCGCTGTAATTATGGTCGATCACCACGCTCAGCTCCATGTCGGGCAGGAGCGGTTTCAATTCGGCCACGAGTTGTTGGTGGAAAGCCTTTTCGTCATGAACGGAGAGATCGGGGACCACATCCACCGAGACACGGTTCTCCTTCTCGAAATAGTAGAATCCATGCACCTGGGTGATATCTTTGTGGCGGCTGAGGGCTTGCATGACAGTGGTCTGCAACTCGGTGCGTTTATTTGCGCCCGTGGCAACGGCATACACGCCCACGGTCATGATGATGTTGTGCTGCGTGTACATCTGTCCGGAGATGCGGCGCGTGAGCCCGTGAAGCTGGTAGGCATCCATCGTGTCATCGACACTGATGTGCATGGAGCCGATCATCACCTCGGGACCGTAGTTGTGCAGGATGATGTCATAGACGCCGTGAACTTCCTCAAAGGCCATCACTTCCTGTTTGATGTTGTGTACCAGCTCTTCCGAAACTCGTGCGCCTAACAGTTCGTTGACGGGCGAAGCCAACATCTCGACACCGGCCTTGATGATGACGAGGGAGATGAGTGCGCCGAGATAGCCGTCAATCGAGACGTTCCACAGCAGCATGATGCCGGCGGAGACGAGGGTCGCCAACGTGATGATGGCATCAAAAAGGGCGTCTGAGCCGGATGCGATCAAGGCGTCGCTCTTCAGCCGTTCGCCCTGCTTCTTCACGAAACGGCCCAGCAGCAGCTTCACCGCGATGGCCACGATGATGACCACAAGCGTCACGGTGGTATATTCCGGCGTGGTGGGCGCGAAGATCTTCTTCACCGACTCGATCAGCGAGGTGATACCTGCCGACAGGACGATGACGGCGATGATGATCGCGCTGAAATACTCGATGCGGCCATGGCCGTAGGGGTGTTTGCGGTCGGCGGGGCGTGCGGAGAGCTTCGTGCCGACTATGGTGATGACGCTCGACAGCGCGTCACTGAGGTTGTTCACCGCGTCCATCACGATGGCCACGGAGCTGGCCAGCAGGCCCACAATGGCTTTGAACGCCGCCAGCAACACATTGGCTACGATGCCAACAACGCTGGTGCGGATGATTTTCTGAAAGCGGTCGGAAGATTGAATAGATGTTTCAGAATTAGACATACGAAGCGTGTTTATAATTTGGGTGGGCAAAAATACAAAAAGCTGCGACTTGCATTATTTTTTTTATTTTTGCATGGATTATCGCCTTTAACAAAAACCTCATCTTATACAATAGAGACCAAAACGATTTGAGTATGGACTGTATCAAGAAAATCATATCCGCAGGACTGATTGTGCTGGCGATGAATGGCGTGGCGCCGGCGCAGACGGACAGCATTCAGACTGAGAAACCAAAATCGAAAATCAGTTATTTTCATTCTATTGGGACAGATTACGCCCTTCAACCTTTTGCTATTGAGTATAATAATCAGAATTATTATGATATGGGTTTTCGATTGCACGTGCTGAACGGGATTCAATTCAATCCTTGGTTGATCCTTTCGCTGGACTTTCAGTTTGCCTACATGCATTGCCAGGGAGAAGAATGGTCTATCCCTGTACCCATGAAAGGTTTATCCAAAGGTTCATTCAGGCACTTTGAAGATCTCGGTTTCAAATTAGGTTTGGATTTCCGCTACCGTTGGTTGAACAGGTTCAAGTGGAGTCCCATCATAGGTGTTACGGGAGGACCTTCCGTAGAATTCATTTCATTTCCTGAAGATGACGGACACTCCAGCGGTTGGTGTTGGGGTGGTTATATTTCCGAATATATCGGTTGCAGCTATCGTTACCTTAACGACAAACAATTGTGGTTTGGAGCTGGTTGGGGATATGATTTTGGATATGGGGATAATCTGTTCGGAATAGAAGCTATTCTCAGCTTCAGGTTCGAGATACAGTTGTAAGGACGTTTTTCTCTTATGAAAAGTACTACATTTTGCGGAATCGGGATGAAAAAAGTTGAGGAAAGTAGCGTAATAATGTAAACAACTCCGGTGCGGAAAGTGGGTAAATCGCAAAATGTGCCATTCCAATTAATCTTTTAGGCAACGGACGGAGGCGCGGCGACCTTTGGCGGTGACAGATACGTTTAATTTTTCCATGGCAAAGGTATGATATTTTTTATTCGTACATGGATGTCATGACAAAATCATGTCATTCCCAAGCCGCAACGGAATTTTTTGTATTTTTGCGCTCCTTTGTAAAAACCATTAACCATCTATGTCAGAATACAAAGACGACAACATTATTACCCTGAATTGGTACGAGCATATCCGGACGAGACCGGGCATGTACATCGGCAAGAAGGGCGACGGCTCTTCCCATGACGACGGCATCTATGTGCTCCTCAAGGAGGTGATGGATAACGCCATAGACGAGTTCATGAACGGCTACGGAAGAGCTATTGACGTGACTATCAAAGAGAAGCGGGTAACTATCCGCGACTATGGGCGCGGCATCCCCTTGAACAAGGTGGTCGATTGCTACTCCAAGATGAACACAGGCCGCAACTTCAAGGGCGACTTCGCCTCCATCGGTATGAACGGCGTGGGTGTGAAGGCAGTGAACGCGCTCTCCACACACCTGCTCGTGCAGAGCGTGCGAGACGGCCAGATGAAAAGGGCCGAGTTCTCTGCCGGACTGCTGACGAAGGAGTATCCCATCGAGCCGACAGATGAGAAAAACGGCACCATGGCCTCCTTCCTGCCTGACGACACTATCTTCGAGAATTACGAGTGGTACACAGAATACATCGAGAACCTGCTCTGGAACTACGTCTATCTGAACCGCGGACTGACCATCAACTTCAATGGCAAGCGTTTCTACTCCAAGAACGGTCTGCTGGACCTGCTCAACAAAAAAGTGGGCGAAAATTGTTTGTATGAGCCTATCTATCTGAAAGATGAGAACTTCGAGTTCGCCATGGCCCACACGAACCGCAAATATGGCGAGGAGTACTACACCTTCGTCAACAGCCAATACACCGAGCATGGCGGCACCCATCAGCAGGCCATGCGCGAGGCCATCGTCAAGACCTTCCGCGACTTCTTCAAGAAGAACTTCGAGCCCGCAGACGTCAGAAATTCCATAGTCGCCAACATGTCCATCAAGGTCAAAGACCCCATCTTCGACTCCCAGACCAAGACCAAACTCGGCTCGGAGCACATGGAACCTGGCGGACAGACTATCCGAAACTACGTCAACGATATGATAGGCAGACTGTTGGACAACTATCTGCACAAAAATCTGGAGGTTGCCGACATCATCTTGAAGAAGATCCAAGAGGCCGAAAAGGAGCGTACCGCCATCGCCAACATGAAGAAGCAGTCGAAGGAGTTGCAGAAGAAGGTGAGCCTGCACAACAGCAAGTTGCGCGATTGCCGCTATCACTTCAACACCAACGATGCCCGCGGCTTGGAGACGATGATCTTCATCACCGAGGGCGACTCCGCCTCCGGTTCCATCACCCAATCGCGCGATGCCAACACGCAGGCTGTCTTCAGCTTGATGGGCAAACCCGCCAACGTCATCAAGACCAAGAGCGCTATCTACAACAACGAAGAGCTGAGCTTGTTGCAGGCCGCCCTCAACCTGGAGGACGGCATAGACGGACTCCGCTACAACAATATCGTCATCGCCACCGATGCCGATGTCGACGGTATGCACATCCGCCTGCTGTTGCTGGCCTTCTTCCTGAAGCTCTTCCCTGATGTGGTGCGCTCGGGCCATGTCTATGTGCTGCAGACCCCGCTGTTCCGCGTCCGCAACAAAAAGGAGACCATCTATTGCTACTCCGAGTTGGAGAAGGTGAACGCCATCAAGAAGCTCGGCAACAAGCCCGAGATCACCCGTTTCAAAGGTCTGGGCGAGATCGACCCCAAGGAGTTCAAAGGCTTCATCGGCAAGTCCATCCGTCTGGAACCCGTCGTGCTGAACCCCAACAGCAACATCGACGACATCATCGAGTTCTACATGGGCCTGAACACGCAGGAGCGTCAGAACTTCATCATGGAAAATCTTCGCGAGGAGGTGGACAACTTTTCTGAAGAATCATAATCAAACAACCTAAAAACACCTATCATGTCAACGAAAAATGGATTATTACTGCTATGTTGCATCTGTCTGCTGCTGACAAGCTGCCGCAACCGGCATCAGGAACCCTTAAACGAGGATGCCGACTACGACTATCCTATCGCCATCATTCCTGACACCATCAAGACGAACATTTCCGAAAGCGGGAAACTCTACTCCATTGAAGAGACCATGTTGGAGAATTTCCTGCGTCAGAGCAACAGTTACCAGGGAGAGCATTTGACCATGCGCGCCACCTTCCCGGAAGAATGGGGAGTGCTCTGTGTTGAACGTCTTCCGCAAGGGCGCGAGCTTATGCTTGTGCAATCCCAAAACCGCGAGTGGAAATACCTGTTGGTGACCTCCGGCTACGGCACCCAGCGCATCCTCGACCTGATGCCTGTCGCAGTGAATCTGGCCTCCCAAGAGGGTGATGTGCTGGAAACGGAACGATGGACCACCTATCGTCAACCCGATGGCGCATTCCGCATCGTCAAGAAGTACGACTGGACCCACTCCGTCACTGGCGCCACGAAACAGCAGGTGATCGACAATCCGGAGAAATATCATCGTTTTCACACATACACCGAGCAGTACATCATCAACGACATGGGACACTTCGAGGCTGTTGAGATCGACACCCTCCCGGACTTCAAAGCGGTGGTTTTCTTCTACAATCACAACGAAAAACCAGAGCTTTGGGATGAATATGTGGAGATGCTGCAGTCCTATTGTGAAGAAAACAACATCCTTTTCGAAGAGGTGTACCAAGACTACAACCGTGTGACACTTCACAATTACGACATGAGTTTCTCATTAGAGACTGATATCACTCCTTACACCGAATCGTTGGAGCAAGGCCTTGTCTTGATGGGCAAAGGTCTGGAGCCCAAGACTATACCCTTCGGAAACTTCGAGTATATGCGGATGATCATCAACCGGTATTTTCATCTGGACAAACAAGAGTCGTCACACCCTGCTATATGATTAAACGCTTCCAGAGACAGATGACCCGACTTGTCGGTTGTCCGCACGACTGCCGTTATCTGCTGGCGGTCAGCGGTGGCGCCGACTCCATGGTCATGGCCAACCTGTTTCTGCTGTCCGGCTATCATTTTGCCATTGCCCACTGCAACTTCCATCTGCGGGGCGAGGACTCCGACCGTGACATGCGTTTTGTGCAGCAATGGGCGGAAGAGCACCAACTCGTCTGCCATGTGCAGGAATTCAACACGCTGGGAGAGAAAGAACAAACGGGAGAGTCCGTGGAGATGGCCGCCAGGCGCCTGCGCTACCAGTGGTTCGAAGCCATCGGGGAAGATTATGACTTTGTCGTGACGGCCCACCACGCCAACGATGACGCGGAGACCATGCTGCTCAACCTGACTCGGGGCACCGGCCTCAAAGGGCTGACGGGCATCCCTGCCGTCAACGGCCACATCATCCGCCCGCTTCTCCCCTTCTCCTCGGAAGAGATCCACGCTTTTGCCGCTAACCAGCATATCGACTTTGTCACCGACTGCACCAATGCAGACGAGCGCATCAAACGCAACAAGATCCGCCACTCCGTCCTGCCAACGCTGCAAACGCTGAACCCCAACCTCATCCCCACCCTGTTGCACAACAAGGAGATCTGGCAGCAGCAGTACGCTCTCTACCAGCAAGCTGTGCAGGAGCTGAAGGAGCGTGCCGTCTCGGAGAATGGCACGGAAGTCGCTATCCAGAGGTCTGTCATTGACGGCCATCCTTACAGTGAAGTCCTGCTCTATGAGATCCTACGCCCTTATCGGTTCTCGGAGGCTGATGTCAAGGCTATCTTGCAGACCCAGCAGACGGGAAAGATCTTCCTGGCGCCGGAGCACACGCTAGTCGTGAACAGAGGCGAGTACCTGGTGCGCCCCACCCTATCCTCTACCGAGGAGCCTGTCGTCTTTCACAACCTGGATGAGCTGCGCACCCTGTTCAACGTGGCGCAGATGCCAAACCTCGGAGACCTCGCCAGTCTCAAACGCCAAGACGCACTCTACATCGCTCCCGACAAGCTGACCTTCCCCGTTACGGTGCGTCACTGGCGTCATGGTGACTTTTTCTATCCTTTAGGCGGAAAGGGCAAGCGCAAGCTCAGCGACTTCTTCAACGATCAAAAAATCAACAGATTGGAAAAACAGCACATCCTCCTTTTCTGCATCGGCGAAGCTATCGCCTGGGTTGTCGGCCACCGCAGTGACGAACGATTCAAGGTGCTTCCCTCCGATCCTGAATATCTAACCATAACTAAAAACTAAAAACTGACAACTGATAACTGTTAACTGATAACTGACAACTGATAACTTAATATGTCCATTCCTACCAACCTCCAACCACCGGCCGTAGCACCACAAAGGACTTTCATCTTGTGGTTTATGAGTATCTGCTCCCTGCTGGACGCGGTCAGCAACACGATCACCTACACCTTTATGATCCTGATGCCCGAGCGGATTGCCGAGATGATGCCCAAGATGGGGGCCGCCATGGGCATGAGCAAGGAAAATGTCGAGCTCCTGATGGAGACCTTCGCCACTGTCACCACTCCCCAATGGTTGATGTTGATAGGGGTGGAGGCACTGATGTTCGTGGGTGTTCTCCTCATGATATGGAAGCTGAACCAGATAGGTTTTCACCTGTACGCCATCGGACAGCTGCTCAACATCCTCATCATGAACTTTGTCATTGGCGGGAACATGTCCATGGACTTCACAGCTATCTTGACCGTAGTATTTCTGATTGCCATCTATGCCATGCACTTACGCAACATGCATCCATTGAAAGAGCGGCAAGAGGAAGACACGGATGAAATCACTGATAATACAGCACAACATGAATAGAGAAGATTTTCCGATATTGACACAACAGGTCTATAACCGGCCTTTAGTATATTTTGACAATGCGGCCACGACTCAGAAGCCGCAGGTGGTCATGGATGCTTTGCGGCATTATTATGAGACCATCAACAGCAACATACACCGCGGGGTGCACTATCTCAGTCAGATGGCCACGAATGAGTTCGAGCTCGCGCGCAAGTGCGTGCAGCAGTTCATCCATGCCGCCCACGACTACGAGATCATCTTCACGCGGGGCGCCACGGAAGCCATCAACTTGGTGGCGGCCTCTTTCGGCAGGACCTACATCCAGGCTGGTGACGAGATCATCATCTCCGAGATGGAGCATCACTCCAACATCGTGCCTTGGCAGTTCTTATGCGAAGACCGGGGCGCCGTGCTGAAGGTCATCCCCATCAGCGACGAAGGCATGCTTGACATGGATGCTTACGCGGCTCTCTTCTCGGACAAGACCAAGATCGTGGCGGTGACGCACGTATCCAACACCTTGGGGACCATCAACGATGTGGCGGAGCTCGTCCGCATCGCGCACGAGCACGGTGTGCCCGTGATGGTGGACGGTGCCCAGGCGGTGGCGCACGAGCCGGTGGATGTGCAGGCCCTCGACTGCGACTTCTACTGTTTCTCGGGCCACAAGATGTATGCCCCGATGGGCGTGGGTGTGATGTATGGCAAAGAGCGGTGGCTCAATGAGATGAAGCCCTACCAAGGCGGCGGCGAGATGATCAGCTCCGTGACTTTCGAGAAGACGACCTACAACGAGCTGCCCTTCAAGTTTGAGGCGGGCACTCCCTCGGTGGGCGACGTCATCGGGTTGCGCAAAGCCATCGAGTACATGCAGGGCATCGGCATGGAGCAGATCCGCGACCATGAGGCCGCTCTGCTGCGCTACGGCACAGAGGCGCTGGCGCAGATAGAGGGCATCCGTTTCATCGGCACGGCGCCACGCAAAGCGGCGGTCATCTCCTTCCTGCTGGGCAGTGCGCACCCCTACGATGTGGGCGTGCTCCTCGACCATCAAGGCATTGCCGTGCGCACGGGTCACCACTGCACCCAGCCCATCATGACACGCTACGGCATCCCCGGCACCGTGCGCGCCTCCTTCGCCCTCTACAGCACGAGCCAGGAGATCGACAGGCTGGTGGAGGCCCTGAACAAAGCAAAATCCATGTTGTTATAAAACGAACCTATGAGCTATGCAATCATCACCGGCGGCAGCTCCGGCATCGGACTGGCCTACGCGGAGGAGTTAGCCTCTCGCGGCTACCAAATCTTCATCGTCAGCAACCGTGACGACCTCAACATACAGGCCCAAGAGCAGATCCTTGAGCACCACCCCGGCACGACCGTGCGCACCCTGATGATGGACCTCGCCACCACGGACGCCGCCCAACGCTTGTTCGACTATTGTCAGGAGCAGCAACTCGATGTGGAGGTCCTGGTCAACAATGCCGGCATGTTCTATTTCGGTGCCGCCGTGGAGAAGCCCGTGGCCCTGTCGGAGAAGATGATGACCTTGCATGTGCACACCCCCGTGGCCCTCTCCCTCCTCTTCGGCAAGGCCATGAAAGACCGCGGCCATGGCTACATCCTCAACGCCAGCTCCATCACCGCCTTCATGAAGTTCCCCACCATCGCCGTATATGAGAGCACCAAAAGCGCACTGATGTCGTTCAGCTATGGTCTCGCTTCCGAATTGAAGCACCACGGGGTCAACGTCTGCTGCGTCTGTCCTGGCGCAGTTGACACCGACCTCTACAACCTGCCGGTCAAGACACGCCAGCGGCTATGCCGCCTGGGGTTGATGCTCAAGCCCCATCAGGTGGCCAAGAAGGGCGTGAATGCCCTGTTCCGCGGATGGAAGCGCAGAATACCAGGCGTGTGGAGCCGCATCTTCGTGGCATTGAGCATCATCGCTCCCGACTGCATCGTGGATATCATCAAGAAAAGATTCGTATAACCTGGTTTTCTCAGGTCCGTTTCTTTGTTAAAATAATTATCTTTGCAACCCAAATATTAAAACAATCCAACTATGTATCGTATCATTCTCTATCTGATTTTCATCCTCCCCGTATATGCTGTTCTGGCGTACTTCATGTACCGCTATCGTATGGGTAAAGAGACCGGCAAGAAGGAGAATTCGTATGATTTTACCGGAATGTTGTTTCTCCTGTTGCCCACCTTGGGAGGCACGGTAGGATTGCTGGACTATGGTATGTCATCCTGCATCGAGAACCACAACACCCGTATCGTGGTGGCGTTGGTCATCTGCCTGGCCGTGATAGCCTTGTTGTATGGCTGCGTATGGCTGGCAGTGAGGCGCAAGAACCGCTAATCCTCCGCATCATTTTTCTTGCAGCAACGCTTTCAGCTCGTCTACGGAGAAGCAGACTTTAACCATACGCGGCGAGCGATGACGTTTTTTGGCTTTTTTGCCCGTATAGACCTTTTCTCTTTCTGAGAAACGGTAACAAATGCCGTAACCTGCATCTACACACATTTCCAACAAGGCCATATCCGATGGATCGCCATTCATAAACTGCATACGATACAAGTCTTTGACATTGTCTTTCCCTTGCATAAAGAAAGGATCCGCCACTTCTTCAATCAGCGTGAAATTGATAATCAGGCATTGATTTGACAAGACAAATGAGTCCACAGTTCCAAAACCTTCCTCAAACACGGGACATTCTTTATTCATGTTCTGTACAAGCAGTTCCAGCAAAGCCTCTCCTTGCTTTTTCACCACTAAAGAATCGCCCATATTAGCATAGATACCTTTGATCTCTTGCGGTGTATATAGAATCTCTGCCAACGTATCGTAAAATTGAAAATGGAAAACCACACCAGAACCAAGCTCAGCCAGTTTCGTAAACAAGATAGCGTCGTACGAGGTGGACAACTGCAATGACATAATCTCACGAAGCTGATCCAGATCATTTCTTGCCTTGGCAGTAGAGTCCATCGTGACATACAGTTGCAAATAATTGTCCTGATAAACAGCGTCTGTAAATGTCAGTATTCCTTGCTGTACGGGACAAGCATTTGAAAAATCTTTCACTAGCTGATGGTATTCCTCCACCGAATAGCGTCTGATCAAAAAATCCTTTGCAGTCTCCTCTTCGCCAACCGCCACTTCGGGAGCTGCAAAGACCTCATCCATGGGACAGATGATATCAATCGTCTTTCTGGTATTCTCCCCTATATACATATAGCGGAAACCTTTCATATACTGATAGAAAAGTTCAGGGGTCACCAAAGTGTCTCCATATATTTCCGGTTCATCTTCTCCCTGTTGAGTGTATTTCAGATACGGAAGCATTGACTGTTTCAAAATAGCAATCTGATCGGGGGTGGCTTGCAAGATGCTGGCGGTATCGTCCATCGTCATCACCATAGTCGTATATCCATCTTCATAATAGATGTCGATATGACGAACATTTTCATACTCAGAGACATATTTCTCCAACAAACTCGGAAGGGTTTTGGCATATTCCTGCATATACCGTTGCATAAAGGCGTCATCGGCCAGCACCAGACGACGAGCATGATCCCAGCTCTCTTTCAGCGCGCTGAAGGGGAATGTCATCCCAATACTATCGGTATGATCAGAATTATAAAAAAGATATTGCAATCCATACTCCGCTTTCACGAGGCCGTCATAATTGTCAGGTGTAAAGAGAATATCCTTCTCCGTGATTTCCCAAAGATCATCAAACACTTGAGACAAGTTCTCAAAAACATCATCCTTGGAAGCCGTAAAGAACCATGTCTCCGTTTCTTGCAAAATGATCACGGAGTCCATACTAAAGGAAGCTATTGGTTCGGCGCCTT
The DNA here is from genome assembly GCA_017615595.1 of Bacteroidales bacterium. Lineage (GTDB taxonomy): Bacteria > Bacteroidota > Bacteroidia > Bacteroidales > WCHB1-69 > F23-D06. The sequence goes on along the minus strand of JAFZZT010000032.1, from coordinate 39,510 downwards.
GCAGATTATCGCTGGCATTGTTGCTGAACACTTGGACACGGGCTTGCCATTTGGATATCGACTGATAGGGTTTGGTGTTGCGGGCAGCGATAAACTTTTTCAGTTCGGATGGCGAATAGCGGATATTGAAGGATCTGTCACTTTCTTTAATCTGGATATGATACACCAGACCCGCACCAATATCCGATGCCCCATGGTACAACGGATTGATATAGCTGTTTATGTCGAAGTTGAACCTGAGCCTGTCGGCAAGAAGGAGCTTCCATTGAGATACACTCAGGCCGGGAAACATGTCGGAAGGAACTTCCACATAGACATGCAGGTTATTATCCTCGAAGGTCGCCCGCTGGCAGGTCACATTTTTAGTAGTGGTGAAAGGACACACCTGGTTGCTGTTGTTTTTCACCAACTGGGGAAAATACTCGGCATAGGAATTCTGGGCATTCCCCCACCCCATCATGCCACAGAGCAACAAAACCAGCCAATAACGCCACGAAACTTGTTGTTTGGATATTAACATAAGAGCAATTTACCGATTAGACGATTAGGCGATTATGTGATTAAGGGTTTCAAGTTCAAAGTCCTAGCTAATAGCCGAATTTACAGGTTCACATTTTTGTCTTTCGGATACTTCACGCTGTAGGTGACGCTGAAGGTGCGGGTCTCACCGGGCTTCAACTCCACATCCCACGTCAAGACACCGATATCCTCTTTGTTATAGGTGGCGTTGGGAGTCACATCGCCCAACTTGACTTCTATATCCTTGTTGTTGGAGATCGGGTACTGCTCCTTCAAGGTCAACTTGGCCGTCTTGGTCTGGTTGTTCTTGACGGTGATGAGATATGACTGGGTGACGGTAGTCGTGCTGCCCACATGTTTGGTGCTGCAGTAGTCGCTCTGCTTCTCCCGCTTGACGGAGACTCTGGGATCGGTGGTCAGGGTGAGCGTCACATGCTCCTCGGTGGCATTGGGCCGCAGGAAGGTACTGCCCACGAAGGTATTGTCGAAAGTCACCGTGGCATAGCCGGGCAGCAGGTTGTACTGCTCATAGTCGGACAATGTGGCGATGAGGTAGGTCTCGTCTGACAGTTTGGGGATGCTGTAGTATTTGTATTCGGCCTTGATGTCGTAGTTCTTCAGGTCGATGAGCTGCGCCTTGCCGTTGCCGGGGATATCGTATGGCACGGAGATGTTGTAATTGACGGCCACCTCCTGCATATCCACCTCCACATATTCGTCCATAAGTATCGGGGCGGCATTGCTTTGGGCAGAGACCATCTCCCCGTCAACGGCAGACACTCCTTCGAGGGGTGACAAGGCATAGGTAAGCGTATTGCTGCGCGCTCCAGCCACAGTGGCTTTCCCGGAATATTGCGGGCGGTAGAAGTTGAGGAACCACGTCTTGAACACAGGGGCCTCCTTCGTGCGGTTGGGGGTGGCGTTGGAGAGGGTCAGCTTCACGTTGTTCCAGTCAAGGCCCGTGACCTGCGTCACCTGCGCCTTGGACTTCAGCACCACGGGCTTGTCCATGGAGGCGATGTTGATGTCATAGCAGGGCACCCAGCCGGCCATATCGGTGAAGTAGGTGATGGTAAACTCCGTGTTGACCGTCTGGGGCACGCTCACGGAGAGGCGCAACACGCCGGTGCGCTGCTTGTCCTTGGTCATGTCCTGGTTGAGCTGCTTCTGGAGGCGATTGACCGTCTCCTGCAACTTAGTCACATTGCGGTTATCCTGGTCGATGCTGCGCTGCAAGGCGCCTGCCTTCGACTTGTAGAGCTCCATATTGGCGTTGATGTCGGCCACAGAGACGGTGCCGTCCTTCTGCTGCATATTGTAGAGCGTACCGTCTGTGAGCATCTTGAGCAGATGGGTATGGACCGTCAGCTCGTCCCGGGCTTCCTGCAGTTGTCGTTTGTAAAGCTCCAAAGAGTCTTGCAGCTTCTGGATGCGGGCGCTCTCCTCCTTGGGCGTGATGAAGTCGTTGGAGAACTCGGAAGCGGAGATGAGCACGCCGTTGGCCGTGACCTTCAGGCTGGAGACCTCGATGTCGGGACTGAGTCCGTTGATGAGGATGTCATAGGTGCCACTCTTGAGGTTGGCGGTGGCAGTATGCGTCAGGGCCGCACCTTGCAGATAGACGGTGGCGTGATCGATTTTGGCGGTGAACTCCTTCTGGGCTGACAAGGAAAACATAGCCCACCATATCAAAAGAGTGAGTACGATGATTCTTTTCATTGTTTCATTTTTTTAGTTATCAATAATATACGGATAGAATAACGAAGAAAGGATAGGATTTATTTCATTATCATCCACTATCTTCTCTTCGCGCTTAAAATTCTTCCAATATATTGATGATGGATTCCTGCGGGGAAGTTCTCGTAACGTTTTTGGGGTATCTCGCCGAATCCATCCGGGTCAAATTGGTCGCGGTAGATGATTTCGCACTCATACACCTCCACGGCTTCCAGATAGTAGGGTGCGCCGTGCTCGGTGTAGGCCACATGCAATCCCAGTTCCTTCTCCTTGTTGACATCGCGACCGCTGTGGGTGCCCATGTACTCGAGCACATCCTTGCGGCTCTCGTCAAACCTCATGACGGTGAAGTATTTGTATTTCTCCATGAACTCGTAGGTATAGCGGGCCGGGGCCACATACACGGTGATGGTGTTCACGTCAGAGCTCCACACATTGCCGAGGGCGCCCCAACCGATGGTCATGGCATTGTGGTTTTTCTTGTCGCCGCAAGCGAGCAGCAGTCCGTTGCCTTTGAAGAAGGTGAAGGGATTCTCGGTAAACTCTCTGGCATAGTCGAAATCGGTGAATCCGCCACGGGATGGCAAGGAGGTCATATCTTTGGGGCGGGCGCCACCGTAAACATCATACGAGACATTCTTGGGATCCCACTTGTCTTTAGGCTTGTTCTCCTTGTCGGGATAGCCGATGACAATTGTATTGAGCGGCACCAGGTTGGCGGGGAGCTTCAGCACGGCAGACAACTCCTTGACGCGTTTGGCATCGGGATAGACACCCGTCCATACAGCGCCCAGGCCGAGTGCGTGGGCCGCCAGCAGGATGTTCTCGGTGGCAGCGGAGCAGTCCTGCACCCAGAACTCGCGGGCTTCCCCTTCGAGGGCTTTGTTCATATCGCCGCACACCACGATGGCAAGCGGAGCTTTCTCCAGCATGGAGGCGTGGGGGTTGGTCTTGGCCATAGCGTCCAGCTGTCTGCGGTCGGTGACCACCACAAAATGCCAAGGCTGGCGGTTCACCGCCGTGGGCGCCGCCATGCCCGCACGGAGCATCTGGTCTATCTTCTCGGGCTCTACCGGCTTGTCCAAATAACTGCGCACAGAGGTACGCGTGGCAATATTGCTCAACACAACCCGTCCATAGCCAGGCGCCCGCTGAGCCTCAACGGGGGTAACAGTGGCCATCGCCGTCATACATACCAACATCGCCATAAAAATTGCTTTTACAAATTTCATACAGGATTCTAATTAACAAAAAATAGGTGAAAAAAGGTTAAAACCATGGTCTAATCCACAATCTTCAGCTCTTTCATCAGATTCTGGGCGTTGGCCATCTTGTCGATGATGAACAGCAGATAGCGCACATCCATGCAGATGGTACGTTGCACCTTCTGTTCGAAGGAGATGTCGCCGCTCATGGCTTCCCAATTGCCATCGAAGGCCAAGCCGATGAGGTTGCCTTCGCCATCGAGGACTGGGCTGCCGGAGTTGCCGCCGGTGATGTCGTTGGTGGTGATGAAGTTGACCACCAAATCGCCGTTCTTGTCGGCATAGCGACCATAGTCATGGCTCTCCCACAGCTTGATGAGGTCTTTCGGCACATCGAACTCCCAGTTGCCGGGCACATACTTCTCCATCACGCCGTCCAACGTGGTGATATAGTCATACGTCACGGCGTTGGCGGGCTTACAATCTTGCACGCTGCCGTAGGTGAGGCGCATGGTGAAGTTGGCGTCCGGATAGAAGTTGCGTTCTTTCTGCATCTCCATCAAGCCCTGCATGTAGAGACGGTCGGCGCGAGTTTTGCTCACGCTCTCAGCCTGATCGCCCAGATCCCAATAAGAGGTGAGGATGTTGTACATCAACGCGAAGATTGGATCTTTCGACAGTGATTTGGGATTGTCAAGCCAGGCATTCATCCTGTCTTGATCCACAAAGATGGATTTGGCGAAAGCGTTGTTCACGTATGCCGTGAAGTCGCCATGGGATTTGTCTCCCACCTTCTTGATGATGGAAGGCAGCTGGTCGGCGTTCACTTCCTGATAGAAGAGATTCAGCAAGGCGATAGTGACATCGCGGTCCAGCGGTTGGTTGTAGTCTTTGAAGAAGTCTTGGACAGCCTTTCTCATACCATTTGCGCGACTCTTGACCATCTCCGGGCTGGAGCTTTTGTTCTCTATCATATTGTTCAGCTGTCTGAATCTCAAGGCAAAATAGACAGCCTCGCTACCAGTCAGACCCGCCTCACGGTGATAGATGAGCGCCTTGGTGTACTTGTTCTGGTGATTCCAATACTCTTCAAATTCGTCAAAGATGCCGTCATATTTGGCTTTGCGTTCTTTATCGGCATTCATCCAGCTCTTGAATTCCTGTTCTTGGGCCAGACGTTTCTCCACGACCTTGTTGTGTTGCAGCTGTTTCACCTGGCCGATGTAGTATTTCCAGTAGTTGCTGACGCTGGCCTGTTTGGAGGCGTATTGGATGAAGACGGCGGGGTCGGCATCCATGTGTTTGCGATACTGGTTGAGTTTGGTGGTGCGGCAATCCACGATGGCAGGACCTTCGAGGTCGATGATGTTCTTCACCGCGCCGGAGTAGGAATAGCGGTCGGTGGAGCCGGGATAGCCCAGGATCATGGCATAGTCGCCGGGCTGCACACCCTTCAGGGAGATGGGCAGGAAGTGTTTCGACTTCATGGGCACATTGTCTTTGCTATACTTGGCGGGCGAACCGTCCGGGGCGGTATAGACGCGGAAAATGCAGAAGTCGCCCTTGTGGCGCGGCCAGGTCCAGTTGTCGGTGTCGGCACCGTATTTGCCGATGCCCCAGGGCGGACAAGCCACGAGGCGCACATCTTTATACACATCATACACGAAAAGGATGTATTGGTTTCCATGATAGAAAGGCACTATTTCCACCTCCACATCGCGTTTTCCCTTGCGCTCCTCGGCCAGCTTCTTGCCGTTGCGTTCAATCAGCTTCGCACGGTCGGCTTCCGACATATTGTCGGTGACGCCCTCCAGCACCAAAGCTGTGACATCCTCGATATAGTTCAGGAAAGAGACCGTGAGGCCTTCGTTGGGGAGTTCCTGATCCTTGCTGTAGGCCCAGAAGCCATCTTGCAGGTAGTCGTGCTCCACGGAGGCGTGGGACTGCACATAGGAGAGGCCGCAGTGGTGGTTGGTGAGCAGCAGTCCTTCGGGGGAGATCAGCTCGCCGGTACAGCCGCCGCCGAATTGGACGATAGCATCCTTGAGACTCGGCTGGTTGAAGCTGAAGATCTGGTCGGAGGTGAGCTTGCAGCCCAGGCGTTGCATCTCCGCCAGGTTCTGGCCGTTGATAGAATACGGGAGCCACATGCCTTCATCAGCACGGGCGCCCAATACGAGCATCATCAAAGCGATGCACAAAAGGTTGATTTTCTTTGCCATAGTGATATTTTTTTTTAATTATTTCCTCAAAAAAACGCATCGGTTAACAGCTTCTCTGCCAATCAGTGAGGCTCTATGCGTTGCAGGTATTCATCAATGCTATGGGCGGCGCTCTTGCCGGCACCCATTGCGAGGATGACGGTGGCGGCACCCGTCACGATGTCGCCGCCGGCGAAGATGCCCCGGCGCGAGGTCTGCCCGCCTTCGTCGGCATTCACACAGCCATGGCGGTTCGTCTCGAGGCCGTCAGTAGTAGAGACGATGAGCGGGTTGGGCGAGGTGCCGACCGCGATGATGACCATATCGACATCGATGGTGAAGTCAGAGTCAGGAATAGGTATGGGTCTGCGGCGGCCGGAGGCGTCTGGCTCGCCCAGCTCCATGCGGGTGCAAACGATCCCCTTGACCCATCCTTTCTCATCGCTGAGGATCTCTTTGGGGTTGCAGAGCAGGTTCATGACCACGCCCTCCTCCTTGGCATGATGCACCTCCTCGGCGCGGGCGGGCAGCTCGGCCTCGGAGCGGCGATAGACGATGTGCACCTCGGCACCGAGACGGATGGCGGTACGGGCGGCGTCCATGGCCACGTTGCCACCACCGACCACTGCCACACGCTTGCCCACATAGTTGGGGGTCTCGTGCTCCTTCTTATAGGAGAACAGCAGGTTGTTACGGGTCAGAAACTCGTTGGCTGACACCACGCCACAGAGGTTCTCGCCTTCGATGTTCAAGAAGTTGGGAAAGCCGGCGCCCGTGCCTAGGAAGATGGCGTCGAAGCCCCACTTGTTGAGGATGTCGTCCACCGTGACGGTGCGCCCGACCACGATGTCGCTCTCGAACTGCACTCCCATGCGGCGGAGGTTGTCAATCTCCGATTTCACGACTGTATCCTTGGGCAGACGGAACGAGGGGATGCCATAGACAAGCACGCCGCCGAACTCGTGCAGGACCTCGAAGACGGTCACGCCGTAGCCTTTGGCGCGGAGCTCTTTGGCGCAGGTCAGGCCGGCGGGACCGCTGCCGATGACGGCCACGTTGAAGCCGTTCTCGACGATCTCGTTGTTGAAGGAGAGCTTATGCTCGCGCATGTAGTCGCCCACGAAGCGCTCGAGTTTGCCGATGGCGACAGGTTCTCCTTTGCGGCCGAGGATGCACTGCCCCTCGCACTGCGTCTCCTGCGGGCACACGCGTCCGCAGACGGCAGGCAGGGCTGTGTCCGCACTGATGATGCGGGCCGCCTCCTCGAAGTTGCCTTCCGCCACCTTCCGGATGAAGTCGGGGATATGGATAGACACCGGACAGCCGGTGACACAGAGCGGTTTCTTGCAGTTGAGACAGCGGCGGGCCTCCTCGACAGCCTCCTCGGCATTGTAGCCATAGCACACCTCCTCGAAGTTGCGGCGGCGCTGTTCGGCAGGCTGCTCGCGCACCGGCACCCGCCGCTTGGGCATGGGCGCCTCGTGGGTGATGCCGCCGACATGGCAGACGTGGCCCTCCTCTATCTCCTGCTGCTCCAGCTGCTTGCGCGTCTCTATATGGTCGTACATCACCTGACGGCGCATGCACTCGTCAAAGTCGATCTTGGAGGCATCGAACTCGGGGCCATCCACGCAGGTGAACTTGGTCTCGCCACCCACCGTCACACGGCAGGCGCCGCACATGCCGGTGCCATCGACCATCAGGGAGTTGAGGCTGACAACACAAGGGATGCCCAGCTCCTCGCACTTCTTGGCCGTAAACTTCATCATGATCATCGGACCGATGGCCGTCACTTCGTCATAATGCTTGCCCTCCTCTTTCACCAGCCGTTGCAACAGATCCGTGACCGTTCCCTTGAAGCCCAGAGAACCATCGTCCGTGGCGATGTAGAGGTTCTTGGACACTGGACGCAGCTTCTCCAAGTAGAAGAGCAGCGAAGCAGTGCGCGCACCGATGATGACATCACTGTCGAGGCCATGGGCATACATCCAGCGCACCAGCGGCAGGATGGGCGCGATGCCCACGCCACCCGCGATGAAGCAGTAACGATGCTTCCGCAGCACCTCCATGGGACGGTTCACGAAGGCGGAGGGCTGTCCCAACGGACCCGCAACATCCAAGAAGGAATCACCCACGGCGAAGTTGGTGACCATCTTGCGCGTGGAGAATCCTATCGTCTTGATAACCAAAGAAATGGTTCCTCTCATCAGATTAGAGTCGCTGATAGTGAGCGGGATGCGCTCGGCCGTGGCGTCGGATTTCACAATGACAAACTGTCCGGGCAGCGCGGCGCGGGCAATGTGCGGGGCCTCCACCACGATCAAGTGCGTGTCTTGACCCAACTCCTCTTTTTTCGTGATTTTATACATAAACTGTCAGTGTTGATGAAGTTAAATATCTATGTCTCTTTCAAAAAACAAGTGGCAAAAATATCATTTTTTGATGAAGTTACAAATCTAATTATGCGTCTTCCATACTGCCGATCACGAACTCCATTAGCTCCATCCCGCGTTCGTTCATCGCCGGCATCAGCAGGTAACGGATCATGTCGCCATCCAGCTTTTTGTCAATGACATAATGGAAAACATTGAAGAGAAAAAAGGTCGTGTAGGTGGTGATGTTGAGCGACTCCCAGATCTGGTAATGCTGTTTCCCAGTCTGCAAAGCCTCCATGACAATCTTGGCAAACGGGGCCTTCACGTCCATCATAAGGTTGCGCTCGGCGGCGAAGGTGTAGTAGGAGGTCTCTTCCGCCGCAATCACCTGCATCTCGGCCATGAAGACGACCAAAGCCTCCACCACGTTGTTGCAGGCAGCCTGTCGCGCACGGACACGCCCCGCGATGTTGCGCATCCAGAGGTCGAAAGAGAGCTTGGCTGAGTTCTCTTTGGAATGATAACGATTGAAAAAGGTCTTTTTGGCTATGCCCATCTTGGCAGCGATCTCCTCCACGGAATGGTCAAAGCCATAGGACATATAATATTGGTATATCTCCTCGATCTTTTTTTGATAGGTGGTATTGGTTTTCTTGGTGCTACTCATGGGAAGATGCTTGTTTCTGTTGGGGGATGAAATCCACCACGCCACGTTCTGTCAGCTGTCGCAGGTCGGCTGTCTGGACCACCTGGCCGTTATGGACAAAGAGATAGGTCGGGAAGCGGCCATTGACCAGTTGCACAGCCTGTATGGGAGAGATGGTCACATAGCGGAACTCGCTGTCGCCCGTTATCTCCTCGAACTCCGCCAGGGACTCCTCCTTGCCCCAGATGGTCAGCAAGATACGACTGTCATCCAGCCTGTTCCGTTCGCTGATGGCTTGCAGCTTCTCGGCACTGATCTTGCAATACTTGCATCCCGAGGCGACCACCCCGATGATATAGTTGCCGGTATCCAGCTCTTGGGCCCTCATCAACGAATCCTGCATAAAGGCGTGGAAAGCCTCTTCATTGTAGGGGTTTTTATCCTTTTTGAAAAGATTATAGATCCCATCCAACGGAAAGCAGACGAAGGTGGCGACAAAGGCAGCGCAGACACCCAGAATGCCCACAAGCTTCCACCCCCGGAAACGGGCGGGGGTCTCTCTCCGGATCAGCAGCAGCAGGACGATGGTGACGAGGTTCTTGACGATGGACCAGGCGGGGTTCAACTCCACAAGGTCGCCCATACAGTGACAGCTGCTGTCATTCCGGAAGATGGCCACATAGACGAGGAGCAGGGTAAAACCGCCCATCATCAGCATGGTAGCCCACCAGGTCGGTTTATACAAAATCTTGAATATGAGAAAGAAGCCCAAAATCATCTCGGCAGCGATGACCAGTCGGGCGATGATGGCGCTCAGGACAAAATTGAAAATCTGGAAACTGAAGATATAGAGCTCAAAATGATCCAGCGACAGCAGCTTCATAATGGCCGTAGCGATAAAAAAGGCTCCCAGCAGAATCCGAAGCACCATTTTGAGGACGGGGACGATCTTTACTTTGTCAGTTTCCATATTCAAGACACAGGTTTCTTTCCGTATAATACACAAATGAGCGGCAAAGATAAAAAAAAAGAGGATATCCTGTCGGGTATCCTCTCATAATGGGTTTAGTCCTTTTTTAGTGGCACTCCATACCTGTCTTGTGACCATCGATAACCATGACGGTGTTGTAGTCGGAGCACTTTTTGCCACCCTCATTGTCGAAAGAGGATTCGGTAACCACTTCGCCATCCAGATAGGTTTTGCAGTTACAGGTCTTGTTGCAGGAAGTTCCGCCCACGATCAGGAACAGAGCGAACGCACTGATACATAAGAATTTTTTCATGACGTCTTGAAAATTTAATAGGTTAATATTTGTGCGTGCAAAGATACATTTTTTTATAATCTTATTCATTTTTCAAGAAAAAAAAACGAACAAGATGTCAACAAAAAAAAGGACAGATTAATTCTTAACATATATCCCAATGAACAACAACTTCCAACATGATGTAATGGTATGATGAATAAGAATACTTGCATCAATTGCCTATGTTTCAATTACTAAAAGTGATAATATACCTGATGGCACTATTGTGGTTGTTTACAATTGCTTCTTGATCATTGATTGTTTTGTTCGGAAAGGTAACTTTGCTTTTCGGACAGTGATGTCCCCAGAATCAATAGTTTTCTTCAACTTTTCTCTTGATAGAAAAGTTGCCAAAAGATCAAGCCGACATGAATGCCGCCCGCTCTGTCCGCCCTCTGACAGCGGCGGCAAAGGGGAAGTGTCTCGGAGAGACACTATCCTAATAACCCCATATAAGGCGTCAGCCACAATATGGGGTTCAGGATGCACACGGAAAGCAATTCGCGGCGCAGGAAGTCCGTGCCATGAGGACGGCCCGTGCCGCCGCGAAAGGGAGTGAATACCATCATGCATATAATCACCTCAAAAAAACAACCCCGCCATATAACCTAAAACTAAAATCATCAAATAATAGACAAATAATCGGTTAAATTTTCCAGATATATTAGAAAAAATGTATTTTTGCAACTTTAAGGAAAGGGGTTATCTAGTCTATTCTACTTGAGCCAGTCTCCAGACAGTTATTGCCTTATGACTGACACTATCAAGAATAACTATACTCGAATGCTTGAAATATGAATAATTAGTCACCTAATCGATCTGCCTATGAATAAATAACAATAAAGGCAACAACATAAACATATAGCGTTTTAGCTCAAAACTTGGGTCTGTAAAAAGCTGGACACTTATTATAGACAATATGATATACCAAGGGTTAAGCCGAAATGTTCACGTGAAAGCGTGGGCTGTATTCGTGTAGATTTGGTATATCAAGGTAGTCCAGCAAAACCTTCAGACCCAAATCGAAATGGGAATAGCACCACGCTATTTTTATGTGCCAATTTACAAGTATCTCATGATGAAATGTCCATCCGAGAATTCAAGGTGCTGACGGAGTTTGCCGAAAAGCCGAGAGTGAGTAGGTGTCACTTTTTATTATATAATTATGCTAAAACATCGAATTATCATTGCAGCAACAATCTTCTCAAGTGTTCTATTTCTCTTTTCATGTTCCAAAACTTATATGGTTATTCCTCAAGCAATCAACACTGTAAATTCCGTGGGACTTGATGAAATGAACCTGAAACACAACACCGATTATACAATTGTAAATACTGCGACAGCAGAGGCAACGGTTATTTACACCATCAAAGGAGCGACAGTCACCATAAAAGAGGAAAACAATGAATTTGAGGTTGTCTATTGTCAGGACAAAAAGACTGGAAATTGGTATATTTGTGATTACGAAGGGATTGCACGTTTCGGTTTTTTGTCCAATGACTATGATAAGACATTTTCCGATTGTATTTCCCCAGAACACATTGTTCGCAGCCTTGCCATTTACCGTCTGATCAATGCCTCCAAGGCGAGAGGTGCAGACGGTGTTATAGAACCTGTAATTTCCACCAATGTTGAGCAACGAGGCAAAGACATTATCTTTAAAACAACAGCTTCGGCTAAATTGATAAAATTAAACGTTGATTCAAAATAACCATAAAAACAGAGCACTATGAAAAAATCAATGATTATTACCTTATTAGCAGGATTGTCATTATTGACCACATCATGTTTTACAAATAAAGTACTCGATTCAATATCGACAACAACAACCCAAACCATCAACCTTACTCTTTTAAAAACTCCGCAAGCGGATAAATATGCCAACCTTGAATATGGTATTCGTCTGAATATCCAAGATGGACGTGGTGACAAACGTTTAATACAGATATTCGATGCCGCTACAACAAGCAAACCGACTGTTAATGTTAATCCCAGCATTGGTTCCTTTGTTCCCGAAAGTATGCGACGGTATATGCGCGTGATGGGATTTAATATGGACGCAGATGTTGCTACTGATTATTTAATGCAAGTAACTGTCAAAGAGTTCCATGTTGATTGGCTATCAGGAATTGGGTGGCAGGGAACAGTAATAATGGATATCAAAGTGTTTGACCATAATCGCAGTCTTGTATATCCTACAACAGAAGTGGCTGGCCGGGCGAGTATTTATGGTAGTTCCTCGTCCATTTCAATTGCACAGGAAGCCATCAACAAGGCGTATGTCAATGCTCTTGACGACGTGGACTGGGATAGAATCGCTTTTTTCTTACATCGCGCTGATAATCCTAAAGATGAACCGAATAAGCAAGTGCAAGGCGAAGGTAATACAGCATTGGAACATCTTGTCATTCATTGGAGCGTTAATTCCCGTCCACAAGGCGCAGATGTAGACTGGCGTGTGATTTCTAAAACACCAGAAGTCAAAAACCAAGACTACAAATATCTTGATACAACACCATACGAAGCAACGGAAGCTCTTGACATTAAAGGATTAACATACAACAACTCCAGCTTGGTGCAAATTGAAATTCGTTGTCAAAAAAATGGATATTATACGCAAACAAAGAAGTATGATCTCCGCTCTCTCATTGACGATAACGATGTGAGTTTTATGTTTAGATTAGTTCCCGAAGATGAATAATAGTAGAACGATGAAAAGAATTATTTTATTAGTTTGGATACTGATACTGTCTTTGTCTGCTTCCGCTGACATTATTATCACCAAATCTAACGGCAACATCGAAAATGTCACCATAGTTAAGATAACGGATACAGAAATAGTATATACGCAAGAGGGCGTACAGAAGACCATTCCGTATGTTGAAGTGGAAGCGGTGATGTACGACGATGGTAGGTATATAACACTGCCTAATAAAAACTGTTTCAATTCGAAAATAGATAATGAAACCTTTGATGGAAAAGATACTAAGTACATCAACCGAACACAAAAAAAAGCCGAAAGCAATAATAATAAAGACAAGCATAGTGAAACGAAAAATTCTAATACAAAACAAGCACTAAAAGAAGCTAAAATCATTTACAAAGGAAAAGTTAAAGCAGCAAAAATCACTTATGTAAAAACCGTATTAGAAGCTAAAATCGCTTATGAAAAAACCGTATTATCTATTTTAGGAGAAACAAAAAATAATCAAAAAAATAAGGATATCAACATAGAAAAGGACTCAGATACTTCCATCTCCCAGCCCAAAGAAAATGATAATTGGTAACGTACTTATTTTTTCCCCTTATTTTGTATAAGAGTAAAGTAACGGCTGGTTTTTAATAGTAAACCAGCCGTTTTATATTTCATGCAAGGATTATCTTATAACCCCCTGGGGATGGCGTTAAGCAGTGTGCGGGTGTATTCCGTCTGTGGGTTTTGGCAGAGTGCATCCGCCTCGCCGAGTTCCACGATACGGCCCTGCTGCATCACCGCGATACGGTCGGACATGAAGCGCACCACGGACAGGTCGTGGGAGATGAAGATGTAGGTGAACTGATACTCCTTCTTGAGCTCGTTGAGCAGGTTGAGCACCTGAGCTTGCACGGAGACGTCGAGGGCGGAGACGGACTCGTCGCAGATGATGAAGCGCGGGTTCACCGCCAGGGCACGGGCGATGGAGATACGCTGGCGCTGGCCGCCGGAGAACTCGTGGGGATAGCGATAGAAGTGGGTCTCGTTCAGGCTCACGCGCTCCAGCAGGGCGATGACCTTGTTCCGCCGCTCCTTCTCGTTGCTTCCGATACCATGCACGCGCATCGGCTCGATGAGCATATCGCCGATGGTAAGCCGCTGGTTGAGTGACGAATAGGGATCCTGCAAGATAATCTGAAGGTCTTTACGCACAGCCCGCATCTCGCGTGTGGAGAGCTGCATGAGGTCGCGCCCGCGATACAGCACCGAGCCGGAGGTAGGCTCTATCAGCCGGATCATGGAGCGCCCCAGGGTGGTCTTGCCACACCCCGACTCGCCCACCAAGCCCAAGGTCTCACCCTCGTAGATGTCGAGGTCGATATGTTGCAATGCCTCCACATAGCGACGTTTTTCGAAGAGCTTCTCCTTGCGGATGGGATACCGTTTGTTGAGGTCGCGAATGGTGATGAGCGGCTCCTGGGCGTAGAGCTTCTGATGCCAGGCCTGGCGCTCTTCGGCGGTCACCTCCTGCTTGGCCACATGTCCCTGGCTGTTGACGTAGTCGTCCACCGTAGGCAGCACCGCCAACCGCTCGTCCATGGAAGGGCGGCAGGCCAGCAGACCTTGCGTGTAGGGATGCTGGGGATGCAGGAAGATGTCGCGTATGTCGCCCTGCTCCACGATCTCGCCCTTGAAGAGGACGACCACCTTGCGGGCGATCTCGGCCACCACGCCAAGGTCGTGGGTGATGAAAAAGACACTCATGCCATGTTTCTCCTGCAGTCGCTTGATGAGTTCGAGGATGCCCTTCTGGACCGTCACGTCCAGGGCGGTGGTCGGCTCGTCCGCGATGAGGATGTCGGGCTGGCAGCTCATGGCCATGGCGATCATGACGCGCTGTTTCTGTCCGCCGGAGAGCTCATGCGGGTAGGCGCGGAAGATCTGTTCGGGCCGCGGCAGCATCACCTCCTTGAAGAGTTCGATGACGCGCGCCTGGGCTTGCTCCTTGGTGATGGAGGTGTGCAGAAGCAGCTGCTCGGTGATCTGCTCGCCACAACGGATGACCGGGTTGAGGGAGGTCATCGGCTCCTGGAAGATCATCGCCACGCGGCGACCGCGCATCGAGCGCATCTCCTTCTCCGACAATTGGAGGAGATCGACACCCTCCTCCTTGCCCTCGTCGCAAAAGAGGATCCGTCCTGACGGATAGCGGGCGATATTGCGGTTCAGCAGCTGCATGACAGAGAGCGCCGTCACCGACTTGCCGGAGCCCGACTCGCCCACAATGCCGATGGTCTCGCCCCTGCCCACCTCAAAGGAGACATGCCGCAAAATGGATTTCCATTCGGCATCCTGCTTCAAGTCCAGAGAGAGATCTTCTATTTTTAAAAGCGCTTCCATAAGAAAGTGCAAAGATAGGAAAATAATAAACGCAGTGGTGTGAAAAGGGGCCTCTGATTTTTTCATTTGGCGGGCTGATAATTTTTATATCTTTGCACTTTGAAAAATGACATCATCATGCTGTCCGTCATTTGCCCCATTTATAACGAAGAAAAGTATATCGTTAAATGCGTTGAGTCCATCATCGCACAGGACTACCCCAAGGACGACTTGGAGGTGTTGCTGATGGATGGCATGAGCACTGACCGCACCCGAGACCTGTTGGCGGACTATCTGACTCGTTGTCCCTACCTGCGCCTGTTGGACAATCCCGGCCACACGGCGCCCCGGGCCTTGAACCGCGGCATTGCCGAAGCTCGTGGGGAGGTCATTCTCCGCATTGACGCCCACTCGAGCTACCCGCCCAACTACTTCTCCACCCTGGTACGCCGCCTCTATGAGCTGGAAGCCGACAATGTAGGAGGCGTCTGGAAAACGGAGGTGCTGAACAAAACGCCCAAGTCGTTGGCCATCCGCGAGGTGCTGAGCCACAAGCTGGGTGTCGGCGATGCGTTGTTCCGTACGGGCATCACGGAGGTGCGAGAGGTGGACACCGTTCCCTTCGGATGCTGGAGACGCGAGGTCTTCGACCGCTACGGTCTCTTCAACGAGCGGCTGACGCGCAATCAGGACATCGAGCTCAACAAACGCATCCTCCGCGGAGGCGGGAAGATTTATCTCGTGCCGGACACTTACTGCACCTACTACGCCCGGGAGACATTCGACAAGCTCTTCCAGAACAACTTCAGCAACGGCAAGTGGAACATCCTGACCGTCTATTACACCCGAGAGATGGGCTCCCTCTCCTTGCGCCATTTCGTGCCGCTCCTCTTCCTGCTCTCCCTGATCGTGCCCCTCATCGCAGGCATCTTCTGGCATCCGCTGTGGCTGCTCTCCGCTGCAAGCCTGCTGGCCTATCTCACCCTGATCGGTTTCGTAAGCGCCAAGCTGGCCAGATCCAAAGGGCTCAGCTTCTTCCGTTTGGTGGAGAGCTTCTTTGTCCTGCACTTCTCCTATGGTCTCGGCTCGCTGACAGGCCTGCTTTCTCTCCCTTTCACCAAAAGATAATCCTCTATGATCTTCAAATATATCTTCGATCGATTGGTTTCCTTGGTCGGACTGGTTTGCCTCTTCCCTGTGCTGCTCGTCATCGCTATCCTCATCCGGGTGAAGATGCCGGGCGGCCCTGTGCTGTTCACCCAGCAGCGGGTAGGTCGCCACGGACGGCTGTTCACCATCTACAAGTTCCGCACGATGGTGGTGGACCATGGCGGCTCATCGGTCTCGGTGGCCGGCGAGTCGCGCATCACACCCCTCGGAGCCACCTTGCGCAAATACAAGCTGGACGAGCTGCCCGAGCTGTGGAACGTCCTCATCGGCGACATGAGCTTTGTGGGGCCCCGTCCCGATGTGCCCGGCTATGCAGACGCGCTCACGGGCGATGACCGCGAAGTGCTCCAGCTGCGCCCCGGCATCACGGGTCCCGCCTCCCTCAAATACCGCAACGAGGAAGAGCTCCTCGCCACCGTGGAGGAGCCTCAGAAATACAACGACGAGGTCATCTTTCCCGACAAGGTACGCCTCAACCGCTACTATCTCCATCACTACTCTTTCTGGATGGATATCAAGATGATGATCGCCACGGTCACAGGTAGCAAAATACCGTATGCTGGAGAGATGATCTGAGGCGAAAACACCCCTCGAGCCCAGCATCTTCCCGCCTCTTCTTTATTCAAAAACCATTGTTTATAATTATTTCCATTTTAGCAGAAAAATATGGTTAAAGACCGTATTTTTGCACATTACGTCAAATAATAAGCAATGAAAAAGATTTTAATTCTCACGACCATCTTGATTGTAAGCCTTTCAGGCTGTGTGACCAAACAAAAATATGACGAATTACAGCAGCGTTATCGGAAATGTCAGGACGAATTGACATACGTAAACGCTGAAAATGTGGATGCCAACAACGCTGTCAAAGATCTCCGCGCCAAGTTGGACGGCATGATCAAACAGGTGGACCAGCTGGTGCAGGACACCCTGTCCCTGTCGCGCCGTCTGCGCATGTCAGAGCGCGACCTGGCCAAGGCCACCCAAGACTATGACGACCTGTTGAAGGACTTCTCGGAGCTGAATGTCAGCAACCAGTCGGCCATGAACAAACTGTTAGGCAACATTGATGCCTACAAAGATGAGCTGACGGCCAAGGAGAAACTGTTGAATGCCCAGAAGGACTCCCTGGAGGCTGCCAAAGCCATCCTGGCGGAGAAAGAGGCCCGTATCAACGAGATGGAGAAGATCCTGAGTCAGAAAGATGCCGAGGTCAAGGCGTTGAAAGACAAGGTGACGGCCGCCCTGAAGGGTTTTGAAGGCAGCGGCTTGAACGTCTATGAGAAAGACGGCAAGGTGTATGTCTCCATGCAGGACAAGCTCCTCTTCGCCTCCGGCAGCTGGAGTCTGAACGAGCAGGGCTTGAAGGCCATCCGCAATTTGGCCAGCGTGTTGGAGAACGAGAAAGACATCTCCGTGCTCATCGAAGGCCACACCGACAATGTGCCGTTCAACGGCAACGGGCAGGTGAAAGACAACTGGGACTTGAGCGTCATGCGCGCCACCTCGGTCGTCAAGGCGCTGTTGCAGAACGGCGATATCGACCCTGTCCGCCTGTCTGCTTCCGGCCGTAGTGAATATCTGCCCATCGATGCCAGCGACAATGCGGAGGCCCGCGCCAAGAACCGCCGCACGGAGATCATCCTGACGCCCAACCTGGACCAGCTGTTCCAGCTCATCCAAGGCAACTAACGAGCCGTCATGTTCGCGCAGGCGTTACTCACCTGGTACGACTACCATCAGCGCGACCTGCCGTGGCGGGGAGAGAAAGACCCCTACAAGGTGTGGGTCTCGGAGATCATCCTGCAGCAGACGCGCGTACAGCAAGGGTGGGACTACTACCATCGATTCATCGAGACTTTTCCAGACGTCCGTTCGTTGGCAGAGGCTGACGAACAGGAGGTGTTGCGTGTCTGGCAGGGGCTGGGCTACTACTCGCGCGCCCGCCACATCCATCATGCCGCCAAGCAGATCATGAGCGACTTCGGGGGCATCTTCCCAGCGCGTTATGAGGACATCCGCACCTTGAAGGGGGTGGGCGACTACACCGCCGCCGCCATCGCCGCCTTCGCCTTCGGGCTCCCCCACCCCGCCGTGGATGGCAATATGCTGCGCGTCTTCAGCCGCTACTTTGGCATCCGCGAGGACATCGCCCTGCCGAAGACCCGCCGGGAGATCACCGCCCGCGCCACCCGCGAGATGAAGGGCACCGACCCCGCCAAGTTCAACCAGGCCATGATGGACTTCGGCGCCACCCAGTGCACCCCCGCCAACCCCGACTGTTCCGTGTGTCCCCTCCAGAAGAGCTGCTATGCTCATCAGCACGACTTGACGGATATGCTGCCTGTCAAGATTCAGAAAATCAAGAAGAGACAGCGGTATTTCCGACTCACCATGTATCTTGCCCACAACAAGACCATCCTGGAGAAACGCGTGGGCAACGACATCTGGCGCAACATGTACCAGTTCCCGTTGCAGGAATTCCCAACGCCTCCGGAGCAGGGAGAACATTATGTGGCCACCATCCACGAGACGCTGACCCACCAGCAACTGCAGGCAGACCTTTATGTGGTGCCATGCCGGAGACTGCCGAAGCTGCAGGAGCATCAGATCTTTGTGTCGTTGGACCAGCTTTCGCAATACCCCATGCCCAAGATCATGACTATTTTTTTGAAAGAGCATCTACAGATAACCCTAACCTAAAAACCAGAAACGATGACAGCACAAGACGAACATTTCATGCGGTTAGCCTTAGAGGAGGCGCAGTTGGCGGCCGAAGAGGACGAGGTGCCCGTGGGCGCGGTAGTCGTCATGGACGGACAGGTCCTGGGCCGTGGACACAACCAGACGGAGACGTTGCGAGATGTGACGGCGCACGCTGAGATCATCGCCTTGACGGCGGCGGCCAACCACTTGGGCAGCAAGTACCTGCCCGGGTGTACCTTGTATGTGACGCTGGAGCCGTGTGACATGTGCGCCGGAGCCATCGGGTTGTCGCAGATCAGTCGCGTGGTTTACGGGGCGAGCGACCCCAAGCGGGGCTTCACGCGCCACGCGGACGCCCAGATCCTGCACAAGAAGGTCGTCGTGGAGCACGACCTCCTCTCCGACGAGTGCGGCCAGCTGCTGAAGGCGTTCTTCGCGGAGAAACGGTAGTAACACCGCAAAGACGCAAAGGACGCGAAGATTGTTGATTTGTTGATGGGAAAGAGCTAGGACAAATCTGCGTGAGATTATTACCATGTTCACCTCTCCACCATATCTATTTTTTCTTTACATTTGCCGTCTCAAAAAAACACAGGCATGCAAGGAAAAGTCATCATCGTATCCGCCCCCTCCGGCACCGGCAAGACCTCCCTGGTCCGCTATCTGCTGCAAGAGATCCCCGAACTCAAATTCTCCATCTCCGCCACCACCCGCCCCAAACGCGACTATGAGGTGGACGGCCAAGACTACTACTTCATCACGGAGGAGGAGTTCCACCAGCACCGCGACAACGACGCCTTCCTGGAGTGGCAGGAGGTGTATGCCCACCAGTTTTACGGCTCCCTGAAAAGCGAGGTGGAGCGCATCTGGGAAGAAGGTAACACCGTCATCTTCGACGTGGATGTGCTCGGAGGTCTCAACATCAAGCGCTTCTATGGAGACCAAGCCTTGGCCATCTTCATCAAGGCACCCTCCATGGAGGAATTGAAGCGGCGCCTCCTCAACCGTGGCAGCGAGACCGAAGAGACGCTCAACAAGAGACTTGCCAAAGCAGAATACGAGATCTCCTTCGCCCCGCAGTTTGATGTGACCGTCCTCAACGACGACCTCTCCGTTGCCCAACAGGAGATCTACCAGCTGGTAAAGGATTTCCTAAACGCATAACCAACCCGCACCATGAGACAGATCGCCATCATCGGAGCCGGGGCCTCCGGACTGTTTCTCTCCCGACTGCTGAGAGAGCACTCTGACGTGGAGATCCATCTCTTTGACCGCTGCAAACAGGTGGGCACCAAGCTGCGCGCCTCTGGCGGCGGCAAGGCCAATATCTTCAACACCAGTGTCACCCCCGACTGCTACAACCATCCCGACTTCGCCGCACAAATTCTTAGCCAAGTAACACCCGAGCGTCTCGGCCAGACCTTCGACTCTTTCGGACTGGAGATGTGCGCAGACGAGGAGGGGCGCGTCTATCCGCTTTCCGAGTTCTCGCAAACGGTGGTGGACGTACTTTGGAATCCCGAGCACCCCCGCATCCATCCCGTCATGGAATACGAGATCACCCATGTATGGCATGAGGACGGCCGGTGGCATCTCAACAACTACCCCACCGCCTTCGACACCCTGGTGCTGGCATCGGGCACCCCGGCCAACATGATCCCCAAAAACCGCAAGCTATACAACTCCTATCTCTCCGACCTCCAGCTGGACATCCATCCCTGGACTCCTTCGTTGGTCGGCTTCAAAATCAAGGACTACCCCACCTCTCTCGCTGGCTGCCGCGTCAAGGCCGTTGCCTCGTTGTATCAAAACAACCATCTAATACACAGCGAGTTTGGAGAGATCACCTTCAAAGATGACGGCATCTCGGGCATCGTGATCCTCAACCTGTCGGCCTATTACAACCGCTTGGACGACAAGCAGAACTGCCGTATCGCCTTGAACTTCCTCTATAGCCGTGACACCTTCGACGTGGCCGCGCACCTGCAACGGCACGGCTCCCTGCAAGGAGTCCTGCACCCGAAACTCCACGCCTTGTATGCGCGCCAGCCTTTTGACATCAGGAATATGGAACTGATCATTGAAGAGCCTTACGACCTCACCTTTGCGCAGGTCTGCCACGGCGGCATAGATGTAAAGGAGGTCGATGCACATCTGGCCATAAAAAAACACCCATCACTATACGCAATGGGTGAGATATTGGACATGGACGGCGTCTGCGGGGGCTACAACCTCTTCTTCGCTTTCGCCACGGCCATCATCGTGGCGCAAAGCATCCTTGGACAAAACGACTAATTACGTTTCTATCCCCGCTTGTCGAGTTCTTGCTGAACCTTCTCCGCCAGTTCATAGTCCTCGCTGTCCACGGCGGCATCCAGCAGTTCCTGTAGCTCCTCCTTGGACATCTCCGACAATTCCACTCGGAACTCCTCCTCTTGGGACTGGATTTCCTCTTGGCGCAGACTGGATTCGTCCATATCCTCCCTGATAGCATCCAGAAGGCTCTCATCGCGGGTAGTATTCTGGGTCTCAACCTGGCAATTATCTTCAAAGATCTCAGGACGGATATGGATCATCACGCCCAACTTCAAAGCCAAGGCGATGGCGTCGGACGGACGGGCATCGATGTGAATGGTCTTGTCATTCTGACGGTTCAGCAGCACCATATCGGCAAAATAAACGCCGTTCTCAAAATGGATGATGTTGACCATCAGCAGCTCACACTGGGTGTGGAGGGCCAGCAAGTGGAACAGCTCGTGCGTCAGCGGGCGGTGCGTGGGCAACTTGTTCAGCTCCACCAAGATGGCACGCGCCTCACTCTGGCCGATGATAATGGAGATGTAGCGGTTGGTGGGCACGCTATGGGTGCCCTGTTCATCCTCTTCCACTCTCATCTCCCGCAAAATGAGGGAATACGCATCCGTCGTCTGCGGAGAAGGGAGCACATCCTCGACTTTCAGTTCGATCAGGCCTGCCATATTCGGGTTGTTTTGAGACGTTTCCATTACTTTGTAAAATACTCGACCGCATTGCGGAAGATATCCTGGAACTTGTCACCGTCCACATTCTTGTAGAGGTTCTCGCCTTTTCGCTCGCTATGGCCCATCTTGCCGAGGATGAGACCGTCAGGCGAAACGATGCCCTCGATGGCATAGAAGGAGCCGTTGGGGTTGTCGGCGGGGTTCATGGAAGGCTCACCCTGCTCGTCGCAATACTGGAAGGCCACCTGACCATTCTTGAAGAGGCGTTTGGCCATCTCGGGTGTCACGATGAACTTGCCCTCGCCATGGCTGACGGCGATGGTGTGCACATCTCCCACCTGGAAAGAGGAGAGCCACGGAGAGTGGACCGAAGCCACGCGCGTGCGCACGAGACGGGAGATATGGCGGTTGATGTTGTTGCGGTACAGCGTAGGCGACTGCGGGGTCACCTCGCCAATCTTGCCATCTGGCAGGAGTCCCGACTTCACCAGTGCCTGGAAGCCGTTGCAGATGCCAAGAACCAACCCTTTGCGTTGCAGCAGGTGCTCCACGGCCGCCTTGACCTTGGCCTGGTTCAGCACGTTGGCGATAAACTTGCCGCTGCCGTCTGGCTCGTCACCCAGACTGAAACCGCCGCACAGCGCCAAGATGTGGGATTCCTCAATGGCGGCTGCCAACTCCTCAATGGAGTCGTTGATCTCCTTCTCGTTGAGGTTGCGGAAGACGAAGATACGCGGCTCGGCGCCGGCATCCTCAAAGGCCTTGGCCGTATCATAGTCGCAGTTCGTGCCCGGAAATACCGGCAAGATGACTTTGGGCTTGGCCACCTTGGTCTCCTTCGCCGCGGTCTTGACGGAGGCCATCTCCTGGGAGAACTCTGCGCCCACGGACTTGGTCTCGTTGGCACACATCTCCGGATAGAGCTTGTCATAGACCCCGCGCCAAGCGGCCAGACAGGCGGCCTTGTCTAGTTTCTCGCCATTGACGACAAAGTTGTCGTCCACCTTGCCCAGCAGCAGCGCATATTCCGACTCCAGCGGCGTGGTGCTCTCCACCACAAAACTACCATAGCCATAGTCGAAGAGCGGTTCTTCCGTGGTGATGTCAAAACCTAGGTCGTTGCCAAAGCTCATCTTGGCCAAGGCCTCCATAATGCCGCCGAACTGCAAGGTGAAAGCAGAGACAATATGTCCTGCGCCTATCTCCTCATGCACAAAATCGAATATGCGCTTGGTTTGTTCGATATTGGGCAGATTGTTTTCTATCTTATTTTTAACCAAATAGATATAATTGCCTTTCCGCTTGAATTCCGGGGAGATGATCTTTCGGGCATCTGCGGGCGTGATGGCAAAAGAGACGAAGGTAGGCGGCACATGCATATCCTTGAAGGTGCCGCTCATAGAGTCCTTGCCGCCCAGGGAGGCCAGATCGAAAGACTTGAGCATCCACACGGAGCCGAGCATGGCGGCCACGGGTTTGCCCCATCGCTCGGGCACGCCGGCCATCTTCTCGAAATATTCCTGGAAGGTGAAACGGATGGTCTTGTAGTCTGCGCCGGTAGCGACCACCTTGGACATGGATTCCAGGATGGCGAACACAGAGGCGTGGAATGGCGACTTGAGGGCGATGAAGGGGTTGTAGCCGAAGGCCATCACGGAGCAGGTGTTGGTATGGCCGTGCAGCACAGGCAGTTTCTGCACCGAAGCCTGGGCCTCCGTCAGCTGGTGTTTGCCGCCGAAGGGCATCAGCACGGTGGTGGCGCCGATGGTGGCGTCGAACATCTCGATGAGGCCCTTCTGGGAAGCCACATTGGGGTTGGTGAGACAATTGATGACACGCTCTTGCATGTTGCTACCCTTCACGGGCTCTGCCACCAGTACATCTTCCGGGATCTCATTGACCACGGCTTCCGTCTTCTGGCGCACGCCGTTGGTGTTGATGAAGTCGCGGCTCAGGCTGACGATGGTCTTGCCGCGCCAGGTCATGGTGAGCCGGTTGTCATCGGTGACGTAGGCGATGATGTTCGCCTCGATATTCTCCTGGCGGCAATACTCGAAGAAGGTCTCCACGTCGGCTTTATCGACCACCACGCTCATACGCTCCTGCGACTCGCTGATGGCCACTTCCGTGCCGTTGAGGCCTTTGTACTTGGTCCTGACGGAGTCGAGGTTGATGGTGAGTCCGTCTGCCAGCTCGCCGATGGCGACGCTGACGCCGCCGGCGCCGAAGTCGTTGGACTTCTTGATGAGGCGGGTCACCTCGGGACGGCGGAAGAGGTGTTGAATCTTGCGTTCCTCGGGGGCGTTGCCCTTCTGCACCTCCGCGGCGCAGGTGTCGAGGGATTTCTCGTTATGCTCTTTGGAAGATCCGGTGGCGCCGCCGATGCCGTCACGGCCGGTGCGGCCGCCGAACATGATGATAACGTCTCCAGGCTGCGGGCGCTCGCGGCGAACATGGTCCTGCGGGGCGGCACCCACCACTGCGCCTATCTCCAGACGCTTGGCACGGTAGTCCTGATGATAGAGCTCCCGCACATGCGTGGTGGCCAGACCGATCTGGTTGCCATAGGAAGAGTATCCCGCGGCAGCACTCTTGGAAATGACCGACTGCGGCAGCTTGCCCTCGATGGTCTCGCTGATGGGCGCATTGATGTCGCCGGCACCCGTCACGCGCAATGCCTGATATACGTAACTACGACCGCTCAGCGGGTCGCGGATGGCGCCGCCCACACAGGTGGCTGCACCGCCAAAAGGCTCTATCTCAGTAGGATGGTTGTGGGTCTCATTCTTGTACATCAACAGCCAAGGTTCCTTCTTGCCGTCCACCTCTACCGTGATGCAGATGCTGCACGCGTTGTTCTCTTCCGAAACCTCCATGTCGGGCAAATGACCGGCCTTACGTTCGTATTTGGCATTGATAGAGGCCATATCCATCAGCGTTTGCGGTTTCACCCGGTCGCCATAAACCTCTTTTCGTAAAGCAAGATACTGGTTATAGGCTTCCTGCAGCTGCTGCTGGAAGGTTGAGGGCTTGAAGGTTATCTTCGTCAGTTCCGTCTCGAAAGTCGTATGGCGGCAGTGGTCGCTCCAGTAGGTATCCAAAAGACGAATCTCAGTGTCAGTAGGGTTGCGGTGTTCTTCATCCCGGAAATATTGCTGGATAAAGATCAGGTCCTCCAGCGACATGGCCAATCCCATCTGCTGGCGGAAATCCTGCAGACAATCGCGATCCCATTGCGTAAAGTCCTCATAGACGGGCACATCCTGGACATCGGGGTTCTCCGTCAGCTCCAGCACCTCCATATTCTTCTCGCGGGCTTCCACCTCATTGATACAGTACTTCTTGATCTGCTGGTACTGCTGGTCGGTGAGGTCGGCGTCCAGGATATAGAGCGTGGCGCTCTTGATGACCGCCTGGGTCTTGGGGTCCAGCAAGGCCAGGCACTGCATGGCACTATCCGCCCGCTGGTCAAATTGACCGGGGAGGAACTCCACCGCCACAAAAGGATGACCGCCATAGTCCACCGATTCCGACACATTGTCTGTGACCGGTTCCGAAAAAATCACGGACTTGGCCTGCTCCAGCAAATCATCATCCACCTGGAAGACATCATAGACTTTCACCAGGCGAAGGTCGCGTATGGCAAGATTAAAATTATGATTCAGTGTGTTTTTCAAACTCTCGGCTTCCACATTGAAGCCCGGTTTCTTCTCTACAAAAATACGAGCGTTGCGCATGACACGATTATTTTTTTGAAGTTGCAAAAATAATAAAAAATATTGGGTGTCAATTAACGTTATCATGTTTATAAAATAATTACAACTAAAAAAAACAAAAGCATCATTAACGTATCTTTGCAACCTTAATATTCCCGTAGTATGCAATATCATCGCAATATCTCAAAATGGCTATTTTTATGGGTCATGATTCTTGGGCTCAGTGCCTATACCCCAGCGTATGGACAAAAGAAGAGCAGCGCGCAGCTCAAGAAAGACAAACAAAAGTTGGAACAGGAAATTGCCAACACGCAGAGTCTGTTGAAGAAGACGGAAAAGAACCAGCAAGCCTCCTTGCAGCAGGCTGCCGTGTTGCGCCAACAGATCAACAATCGTGAGAAATACATCACCACGTTGAACAACGAGATCTTGCAGATTGAGGTTCAGCAGGAAGACAACCAGCAGGCCATCAACACTTTGCAGAAGAAGTTGGAATACATGAAGACGGACTATGCGCAGATGGTCTATATGGCCTACCGGCATCGGCGCCTCATGGACAAGATCACCTTCATCTTGGCGGCGGAAGACTTCCAGCAGATGTTTCATCGCATCCGTTATTACTCGTTGATCTCCAAAAGCATGCACGACCAGGTGGAACAAATCAACGCCACGAAGCAAGAACTACAGCAGAGAAATGAGGAGATCATTCAGCTGAAGGGTGAGAAGTTGAACGTCTTGTCCGGCAAAGAGAAAGAGATCAAGCAGTTGGAAAAAGACCGCAATCAGAAGACGAAGAATGCGGAGGCTTTGAAGAAGAAATCGCAGCAGCTGAGTGCCGAGTTGAAGAAAAAGCAGCAGCAGCGCAAGCAGATTGACGCCGCCATCCAGGCAGCCATCAAAGCGGAGATTGCGGCGGCCAACGCCAAGAACACCAAGCCTGCCTCCAGCTCCTCCGGCAGCTCCTCCAGCGGTAAGAGCAGTTCCTCCGCATCTACGGCAAGCTCCGCCTCTTCCAGAAGCTCCGCTGTCATCACGCTGACCCCGGAAGAGAAGACGCTCAACACCTCCTTCGTCAACAACAAGGGCAGTCTGCCATGGCCTGTCGCCAAAGGCGCCAAAGTGGGCGACTATGGCAACTATCCCCATCCGGACGTTCCCTCCGTCATGGTCGAGAACCACGGCATCGACATCATGACAGAGGCAGGCACCCCGGTACGCGCCATCTACCAGGGAGAGGTGACCGCCGTGCTGGACGTGATGGGCTCCAAGGTCATCATGATCCGCCATGGCGAATATATCTCTGTCTATCAAAATGTGACGGGTGTAAAAGTGAAAAAAGGCGACAAAGTGACCACCAAGCAGACCATCGGCACGGTGGGCAAGAACAGCGCCACCGACACCTACGAGCTGCACTTTGAATTGTGGAAGAACGCCGTCACAGTAAATCCTAACAGCTGGTTAGCACGCAGATAGTCATGATCATCAAGCAGGCCGAATTCATACAGAGCAATACCGACTGGCGCAAATGTCCGCCAGCTACAATGCCGGAGTACGCCTTCATCGGCCGCTCCAACGTGGGCAAATCGTCTCTTATCAACATGCTCGTCAACAACAGGAAACTGGCCAAGACCTCCTCAAAGCCGGGCAAGACACAGACCATCAACCATTTCCTCATCAACAAAAACTGGTATTTGGTGGACCTGCCGGGCTACGGATATGCCTCCATCTCCAAGGCCATGCGCGAGAAGTGGAAGAAGATGATCTCCGACTACCTGCTGCTTCGCGAAAACCTGCAGATCGTCTTCGTGCTGATAGACTCCCGGCTGGAGCCCCAAAAGATCGACTTGGAGTTCATCAACAATCTTGGCGAACAGGGCGTTCCTTTTGCGCTCATCTTCACCAAGGCCGACAAAATCTCAAGTGGCAAGGTGCAGGGCAACATCCAACGGATGAAAAACGCTCTCGCAGAACATTGGGAGGAGATGCCCCTGATGATCGCCACCTCCGCCGAGACCTGCTATGGCAAAGAGCGTGTCCTGGATCTCATAGAAGAAATCAACCAACAATATTCATCTCAACAAACCGAACAATGAAAAAAATCATCCCTATCATAATCGCATGCCTTGTATGTTTCGCCAGCTGCAGCACCGCCAAAAAGACCACCAGCCCGCCGACCGACAAATCAACCCCCTCCGTCATACTGACACTTGAGGAGATGAACATCGACAAAGCCTTCAAGAAGAAGCAGGGCAAACTGCCATGGCCCGTTTCCCAGGGTGTCAAAGTGTTTGACTATGGAACCCACCCCCATCCTAATGTGCCCTCTGTGACCGTGAACAACCATGGCATCGACATTGAGACAGCGGCAGGCACGCCCGTTAGAGCCATTTTCCAAGGCGAGGTAACCTCCGTCATAGAGATTCTGGGCAAAAAGGTCATCATGATCCGCCACGGAAGCTTTATCTCCGTCTATCAGAACGTCACCGACTTGCTGGTGAAGAAGGGCGACAAGGTGAAGGCCAAGCAGACCATCGCCACCGTGTCCAAGGAGGACGATTCCGAGCAATACATCCTGCACTTCGAACTATGGGAGAATACCTCCCATGTTAATCCAAACCACTGGTTGTCAAAAAGAATCCACTAACACCATTTCATACATCAACAATTCGAACAATGAAAAAGATCATTCCCTTAATGTTTATCTGTCTCATGTGCTGCACTTGTTGTAAGACCACCAAGAAGGCCGCCTCCGGCGACATGCCGCTTTGCCAGACCCAATGGAATCTCGTCACCATTGAACAGGAAGCGCTGTCGGGAAAAAGTTCTGTGCAACCCTACATCATGTTTGATGCGGAAGGCAACTTCTACGGCAACCTGGGGTGCAATGATTTCCAGGGCACCTATTATCAGCGCAAGCAGAAAATAAAACTTGAATATTCGGGCGCGACCAAAAAACTGTGCAAAGACATGGAAGTCGAGAAGGCCTTCATGAAAGCGCTGAAGTCGGAGATCGACAATTTCACCATCGCGGGTAATGTGTTGATTTTGAGTGACGGCTCCAAAGAGATCATGCGTTTTGAAGGAACCGCCCCCACGGAAGAATAGGGTTAACCCATAATTTTGTAAATGCCATCCAAGAGAATAGTAGAGGCATTTTACAAAAATAGCGTGCCGTTTGGCACGCTATTTTCATTTTGTTTAGTCCAGTGATTACTTAGCCTGGATGTTGTTGCCGCAATCATCGACAATCATCTTGTACCATTTCTGCGGATATTCCGGCTGGTCGGGGAACACCACCTGCGGTTTGGCAGTGCCATTGGTCTGGAACTTGCCGTTTTCTTCCTTCTTGACATTGCCGTCATGGTATTTCACCAGCAGGTATTCAAAGAGATGGTTCCACTCATCGACCACATTGGTGGCGGCTTGCTTGGAGTACTGGTTCAGCTCTTTGCGGGCAGCGTCCGGATTAGACCTGCAGAGGTCGGCCAGCTTGGCGGCATACTCGCTGGTCTCTTTGATGAAGAGATTCTCCCAATAGTCTTGTTTCGCGTTGACGTGCTTGATCATATCGCAATAGCGGGTATAGACGTAGTTGCTCACCTTGGTGAAGGTCCAGAAAGCGGCTGTCGGGGAGTATTCCACCATGGAGCCGTTACCTTCGGCATACTGGTAAGGGATTTCGGTGATACCACAGTACATAGGCACGAAGCAGGTGCTGGCGCAGTCGTCAACGCCGAACCAAAAGATGCCGCCCACCATGTCGGGGAGCCAGCTACGGCACTGGGCCACGAAGGTGAAACCCGTCTGCTGGGTGGCAGTGGCGCGCTCGTGGATATAGTCTTTACCGTTATAGGACCAGGTCATGGGACGCCAACGATAGGGGCAAGCGTAGGGGCCGGCGCCGAGGTCTTGGGTCATGTCCATGGTAGAGCCCTCGTAGTGATCGCGCATCAGGCTCATAACAAAGCGGGTGTCGATTTTCTCCTTGTTGGCGGGTTTGATCCAGAGAGGCATGCGGTGGCTGAGGTTGTCGCCGCGGGCATAGTCCTCATATTGGGCCATGAGGCCGGGATTGCAGCGGTAGAAGCCCATCCACACGCGGGCGTCACAGAAGCGGGCGCCGCTGAAGTCGATGGGGTTGAAGATGTCGCAGAAGCTGAACTCACCGGGCTTGCCGTCTTTCGGATAGAGGCCGGCGGCTTTGGCAAAATCGAAAATCTCGGCAGCATAGACCGTCTCCACGGTGGGGAGGAAGATCTTGTTCAGCTCGTTGCTGGTGATGGAGGTCTTGCCATCACGCAACGGGAAGGTGGTGATGCGGGACTGGTTGGCATGGCCGCAGATATAGCCATCGGGGACGCGGCGGGCCACCCATACGGCGCCGGTGCTCCATACCTTGGAGACCTTGCCTTTGGCATCGTAGAGCGTCTCGCCCTTGCCGATGAGGTCCATGACCCACGCCTCGTTGGGATCCACAAAGGAGAAGGACTCGCCCTCGCTGGCGTAACCATATTGGGCGATCAGCTCCACCATCACCTTGATAGCCTCACGCGCGGTGCGGGCGCGCTGGAGGGTGATGTAGATCAGGGAGCCGTAGTCGAGCATGCCGTGACCTTCCTCCAGCTGCTTGATGCCGCCGTAGGTTGTCTCGCCAATAGCCAGCTGATGCTCGTTCATATTGCCGACCACAGAGTAGGTGTGCGCCACCTGAGGAATCTTGCCCAGCAGCTTGCCAGTGTCCCATTCGATGACATCCATCATAGCACCGACCGGATAGTCGGCGGCTGGACGATAGTAGAGCTCGCCGTACAGCTGGTGAGAGTCCGCGGAATAGGTCAGCATACAGGAGCCGTCCTTGCTGGCTCCTTTGGTGACGATAAAATTGGTGCAGGCCATCGTGGTGCCCATGCAGAGCAGGCCACACAGCCACGTCAAGAGAATTGCTTTTTTCATAAAAGGATATTTTAATTGTTGAATAATTCTGGAAAGGATGCGCAAAGATACAACTTTTTCGTATGCCTATCACGGGACCGTCCAATTGTTTGACAAGTTTGATTTGAACCACGTCCTTGAAAGGGAGTGGCAAGTTAAAAGTCAGATACTTTTGCCCTATTCGTTGGCAAACATAAAAAGCAGACAATAATTTTCTGTCACCTCTTCAGGAACTTTGGCTAAATCGATGAGTCTGTTGTACACGGCAGACATGGTCTCTTCTTCCTCCGCCATTTCACGAAGCGTGGACAAACGCATCTTGAAAAAACTGGCGTTCTTAAGATCCAATTTATAATACTCAATTTTCCACTCTTCATCCATCAATTCAGCCACATTGATCGCTTCATTGTCAATCTGGAGTTTAGACCTGTGAATTGTTTTAGTTGTTTTCGTTCCATCCTTCTTATTTATAACAGTGGCATTTCGACAAAGGTCAAAACACAACTCTTTTTTGCCTTTGCATTCGTCTTTAGCGATTGAACATTCACACGCAATTGCTTCTTTCATAAGATGAATCTTGTCACATCCTTTTACTGATTTCGACCATTCGCCATCGGAAGTCCATACTTTAATTCTTGACATAACTATTTATTTTTATTATTAATGATTAATGACATCATAACTCAAAATATATTCATCATCCGCTATCTGAATATCAAATTGCCCACGATAAACATAGTTTATCATCTTTATGAACTCATCCATCTGGTGATGATGTCGTGTGGTATTAATTCTTTCGCTCCATCCCCAAGACGACCTTAAATAGTAGGTGTTTCCTCCAATAATTAACGGGCCAGGCGATGCCACTGGCGGGGACGTTGGATTGTCACACAAGAAATTCCTCAAACAGAAAAAACCATCTTGAGAGAGTGAGAGATATTTATTGTCTTTCTCTTGGGTTCGAATGAATGGTGCAAGACAATCAAGCAAGTCATTATCCTTAAGATATTTGAAAACTTCCCTGACGAAGCGTATAGCACTGGACTCTCTAACCACAACCACTTTCAGCAGCGCTTCCAACTTCTTAAAGGCAATATTCTCCAGCCAAGGAGCGTAAGGGTATTTCGGATAAAGCATATACTTGTATTCCCTCGTCTCTTTCTCGCATTTTTCCATCAAACGCGAGACATTCGCATATCGGGCTAAAAGTTGAGGAAAAACATTCTTATGTTTTTCGTACAAGTAAGCACCAAATCCATACGCAGCAGAAAAGCCCGTACAAGTCTGTTTGTCTTTGATAAAACCTAAAGCATACGTTAGTGCTTTGTCTGCATCCTGGGCGACAGCCGACCCTGACGATGCCACACTATCCAGCACCACCAAACTGCCATATTCAGCCATCGGTTCTTCCACGCATTTGATGGCCATCCTCGACCCTACCCCTGCGTGATAGTAGAAGGAATGAAAATATTCATGCAATAGAACCTGTCCCATCAGAAACTTAGTATCGCACGGAATCTTCTTGGCACGTTTTTCAATGGCATCAACATAAAGAATCACCTTGGAATCGCTACTATTGTTGTGTTTGTATCTACCCAACAACTTTGTGGATTTCTCTCCCACATTCACACTACGCTGCGCTTCCTTCAACTCCTTGAGTTGTCTTTCCCATATTTCAAGCAAACCTCGGTTTTCTTCCTGCAAATCCTCTCGTTGCACCTTGTCCAAAAGTTCATTAATCATCTTTTCCAATTCCTCGATTTCCTTATTTATCTCATCTGGATTAGGGAACTCAGAACGACAAGCTGTTTCTGTTTCTCCGCTGAGGATCAGTTTCGTGTGTCGCTGCAGGTCGTTGATCTGGAAAAACAGCGACTTGTCGAGGAACAGAACATATTCTGCCACCCCCTGCAGGAAAGCCTCCTCGCTCGGGGTAAATTCCTGTATGGGCGGGTATTTTTCGTCGATAGAGTATTGCATAGGCATTTAGAATGAACGTATTTAGGATTATATTTCACATCTAGTTCGAGTTCTGTTTGCCACCCGATTCATAACACCCACTCCCCGTTTTTACTCCCATTCTATCGTGGCGGGCGGTTTGGAGCTGATGTCGTAACAGACGCGGTTGACGCCCTTCACCTTGTTGATGATGTCGTTGGAGACCTTGGCCATAAACTCGTAGGGCAAATGGGCCCAGTCGGCGGTCATGGCGTCGGTGCTGGTCACGGCGCGCAGAGCTACCGCACGCTCGTACGTGCGCTCGTCGCCCATGACGCCCACACTCTTGATGGGCAGCAGGATGACGCCCGCCTGCCAAATCTGGTCGTACAGCGACACCTCGATTTCTCCGTTGGTCATGTTAGCGGGCACGCCGGCAGCGAGCACCTTGCGGGCCTCTTCGCCGCTCAGCTTGACTTTCCAATCGCGCAGGCCTTGGATGAAGATGTCGTCAGCGTCTTGCAGCACACGCACCTTCTCGCGGGTGATGTCACCCAAGATACGAACTGCCAAGCCCGGGCCAGGGAATGGATGGCGCGTGATGAGGTGCTCGGGCATGCCCAGCTGGCGACCCACGCGGCGCACTTCGTCCTTGAAGAGCCACTTCAGCGGCTCGCAGAGCTGCAGGTGCATCTTCTCAGGGAGTCCGCCCACATTATGGTGACTCTTGATGACCATGCCGGTGATGCTGAGGCTCTCGATACGGTCGGGATAGATGGTGCCCTGCGCCAGCCACTTGGCATCGGTGATCTTCTGCGCCTCGGCATTGAAGACGTCGATGAAACCCGCGCCGATAATCTTGCGCTTGCGCTCCGGCTCAACCACGCCCTCCAACTCTTTGAAGAACTTCTCGCTGGCATCTACGCCGATGACGTTAAGGCCGAGTCCCTCATAGTCGCGCATCACATTCTGGAACTCGTTCTTGCGCAAGAGGCCGTGATCGACGAAGATGCAGGTCAGGTTCGGTCCGATGGCACGGTGCAGCAGCATAGCGCACACGGAGGAGTCCACGCCACCGCTCAGTCCGAGGATGACGCGGTCGTTGCCGATCTGCTCTTTCAGCTCCGCCACGGTGGTCTCCACGAAGGAGGCCGGGCTCCAGGTCTGGTGGCCGCCGCAGATGCCGACTACAAAGTTCTTCAGCAGTTTGGTGCCCTCTACCGTATGGAACACCTCGGGATGGAACTGCACACCCCACACCTGCTCACCCTCAAACTGATAGGCAGCATAGGCCACCTTGTCGGTAGAGGCAATCTTGCGGCAGTGGTCGGGCAATTGGGTGATGGTGTCGCCGTGACTCATCCACACCTGGGTATTGTCAGAAAGCCCTTGCAGCAGGGGATTATCATGCTCGAAAGAGGAGAGATTGGCGCGCCCGTACTCGCGACTGCCGGCGGGCTCCACATTACCCCCGTTGGTGTAGGCCATAAACTGGGCACCGTAGCAGATGCCCAAGATGGGCAAGCGCCCCCGGATGCCTGTCAGGTCCACCTTGAAGGCCCGCTCGTCATAGACGCTGAAGGGTGATCCGCTCAAGATGACACCGATCACATCGGGATCATCATGGGGAAACTTGTTATAGGGCACAATCTCGCAGAACATGTCCAGCTCGCGGACACGGCGGCCGATCAATTGGGTGGTCTGGGATCCAAAATCAAGAATGATAATCTTTTCCATAGGGCACTATTTTGCTGATAAGAGAGCGCAAAAATAGGAAAAAAATTGAAACGAGGGAACGGGTGTGACATCGTGGCCGGCAGACTGTCATGGCGTCCGGGGAGGCTTCTGCCACCGTTTTCGATAGTAAGGCGTGACCGTACCATCCACCAAGACCGTCTGATAGCGCACGCCCCGGGCCACCTCTTCGGGCCTTTGCCGCGGGTTGCACTGAAGGATAATTCCATCCACCTCCAGGGGAGGCGATGTCGGAAAGATCCTGTCATTTTTCTTCAGCAAAAGATATTTTTCCCCTTTAAAACAAAGAAATCTGCCTTTTTTGCAAACAAAGTTACCACCATAATAAGAAGTATCGATGTCCACAAAACGATATCGGGCATGTTGCCGCCGATAATGGTTGCCGATATGATAGTCGAACACCGGACTTTGTCGATTTTGGATGGAGTCGGAGAAGAAGACACATTCGTCCCCGTCCCGAAGTCCGACAGCACGCACACCCCGAATCTGATAGACGGTCATTTCATCGCTGTTGGCCAACATGATCTTTTTGACAGCAAAGCATCCTGAAAACAGCGTAAACGCACTCATCGTAATCCAAAGCCAGTGTTTCCTTTTCCGGACCATCAAAAGATAAAAGCCAAAGATGGAGACATACAGGAAGAGCACTTGCAAAACGTGATAATCGATGTCGGTGGTGACGGAATGCGGCAGCTGTTCCACAAAACCGATGATGTCGTTCATAAGTCGGATTTCGCCCGTCAGGATAAAGGCGACTCCTTTCACTAAAAAAGGAAGAAAGGAGGTCGCCAGCAACACGATGCCGGTGATGATGACGACCGATGACAGTGTGATAACCGACAGGTTGGAGAGGATGAAATAGTTGGGAAACTGTCCGAAGTAGAAAATGGAGATGGGGAAGGTGCCGAGTTGGGCGGCTATGGAGACAGAGAGGAGCTCGAAGAGGTAACGTCCTATTTTGGTCTTGGGGTGATAGAGGGAGGTGATGAGCGGCTGGAAGAGCACGATGCCGAAGACGGCGAGATAGCTCAGCTGAAAGCCCACCTCCAGCAGAAGTAAAGGATTGACAACCAGCAGGATAAAGAGAGAGGCTATAAGGCTGTGGAAGATATTGGTATTGCGGTGCACCAGTCCGCCGATGGTGACGAACGAGAACATGGTGGCGGAGCGGATCACGGAGGGCGAGAGTCCGGTGATGCAGGCATAGAGCCAGATGGAGAGGATGAGGAGAGAGGCTTTGAGGGCGCGGGTCTGGCGGGCCAGCTCCATGGGTTTCATCAAGAAGTTGAGGATCATGAAGATGACGCCGACGTGCATGCCGGAGACGCAGAGGATGTGGCTGACGCCGGCGGCGGCATACGACTGCCGCAGTTCAGGGTCCAGGGTGCCGCCGGCGCCCAGCAACACGGCCGTGATGATCTCATACTCGCGGCCCTGCATCCCCGACTGGCGGAAGAGGGCTGCCAGACGGTCCTGCATCTGTTGCGAGAGAGCCCTGAGCGGGTCGGGGGTGCGGTGATGGAGACACAGAGCACCGCCCTGCGCCACATAGCCTGTCAAGGCGATGCCCCGCTTGTGAAGATACTGACGGTAGTCGAACATGTCGGGGTTTTGGGGCGCCTCGACAGCCTTCAGC
The DNA here is from genome assembly GCA_017615595.1 of Bacteroidales bacterium. Lineage (GTDB taxonomy): Bacteria > Bacteroidota > Bacteroidia > Bacteroidales > WCHB1-69 > F23-D06. The sequence continues at coordinate 3,615 of JAFZZT010000032.1, read as the reverse complement.
TGCGTGTGGACGAGCAGCAGGTCGCCGTAGTGGACGGGATGGGCCGTGTCGGGGGCCAGGTAGAGCAGCGCCTTCTCGCGGAACGAGGAGCCGCGCGCGCCGCACAAGACCTGCACCGTGGCACGCACACTCCGCGCGCGCGGCTCCGGCACCTCCACAACCTCCACCAGCCAGTCACGGTTCACCGCCATCAGCCGCTCCTCCACCGCCGTCACCGTGGGCATCATCCGCCAGGTCATGGCCGTCAAGCCCGCAAAAAGGAAGACCACCCACAGCAACAGGCTCTTCGCCACCCGCCAAAAATAGCTTCTCTTCTGCCGGAAAAGAAGCGAAAGAAGCCAAAAAACAACGGCCACAAAGAACGAAAACTGACAGAAATAGCTTGGAAAGTGTACAAAAAAGCCCAATAACAGGCCAAAAATATAGGGAAAAAGTATTTTGAGCAAAGGGTAGTTCGACAAGTTCATAGTTCATTTTTTTGCCAAAGATATAAAAAAACGCAGAACACGAAACCCGTATTCTGCGTTTGATTTATTGGCCAATGCGAGGCCTGTTAGAAGGCGTTGCCGGCGGCCTGGCAGGCGGTGATGGCTACGAGGCTGACGATGTCATCCACGGAGCAACCGCGGGAGAGGTCGTTGATAGGAGCGGCCATACCCTGCATGACCGGTCCGATAGCGTCGGCACCTGCCATACGCTGCACCAGCTTGTAGGCGATGTTGCCGACCTCGAGGGACGGGAACACCAGCACGTTGGCCTTGCCAGCGACAGGGCTGCCCGGGGCCTTCTTGGCACCCACTGACGGCACGATGGCGGCATCAGCCTGCAAATCACCGTCGATGACGAGGTTGGGATCCATCTCCTTGGCGATACGGGTGGCATTGACAACCTTGTCCACCAGCTCATGCTTGGCAGAGCCCTTGGTGGAGAAACTCAACATGGCCACGCGCGGCTCGATGCCGGCGATGGTGCGGGCGGTCTGGGCCGTCACCACGGCAATCTGAGCCAGCTTGTTCTCATCCGTATTCGGATCAGCGGCACAGTCAGCGAAGACCATGATGCCATCATCGCCCCACTTCTTGTCGGGGAAGCACATGATGAAGGCGCCGGAGACTACGGAGATACCCGGTAAAGTCTTCACAATCTGGAAGGCAGGACGCAGCACATCGCCCGTGGCGTGCTCGGCACCCGTGACCTCACCATCCGCATCACCGTTCTTGATGAGCAGCGTGGCCAGATACAACGGATCCTCAACCAACTTGAGGGCCTCTTCCATCGTCATGCCCTTTTTCTTGCGGATCTCGCAGAGCATCTCGGCATAGAACTCCTTCTTGGGGTTGTTCAGCGGGTCGATGACCTCGGCTTTGCCGATGTTCTGCAATCCCCATTCGGCAGCCTTGGCTTCGATGTTGTCCTTGTTGCCCAACAGGACGATGCCGGCGTAACCCTTCTCCAGGATGATGTCCGCAGCTTTGAGGTTTCTCTCTTCTTCGCCTTCTGCCAAAACGATTCTCTTGTTGGCCTTGATGGCGTTTTCTTTGATCTTGTCAATTAAATTCATAATACAATAGTGTTTAGTTGATTTATGTAGTTATTTCTTGTTCATTTCATTGTAGCAGTGGCGGCACAACGGCTCGTAAGAGTCCTTTTCGCCCAGCAGCACTTGACCCTCGCGGGCCACGATACGATGGGAGAACTGCGCCAGGTCGCCGCAGCGTGTGCAGATAGCGTGCTGTTTGGACACATACTCGGCCACCGCCATCAGCTGGGGCATCGGACCAAAGGGATTGCCCTGATAGTCCATATCCAACCCACTGACAATCACCCGAATGCCCGCATCCGCCAGCTTATTGCAGACATCCACGATGCCTTCATCGAAAAACTGCACCTCGTCAATGGCCACCACCTGCACGCTCTCAAAGTTGACATACAGGAGAATCTCCGACGAGTTCTGCACAGGCGTGGAGAGGCGGGATGACTCATTATGCGACACCACAGCCGTCTCGTCATAGCGGACATCGATTGCCGGTTTGAAAAGTTCGATCTGCTGGTTGGCGAACTCCGCCCGGCGAATTCGCCGAAGAAGCTCCTCCGTCTTCCCTGAAAACATGGAACCGCAAATGACTTCTATCCACCCGCGTTTGGCATTCCTATTGGCTCTATTTTCTAAAAACATTCTTGAAGAAAGCTATTGAGAAATTTTGTATTTTTGTCCGATTTTTTTTGCACGGCAAAATTAAAAAAAAACACGTTCCAAGACCATCAAACCTGACCTAAAAATGGAGAATACTTATCAACAGATTCAAAATCTTATCAATTCACTGCAAAATCTGATTGACCAAAACCCGGCAATGTCGCTGATAGAGAGAGACATCCTGCTGGAGGACATGCGTCGTCTCTACGCCCGCATGGCGAGCCTCACCGTTTCTGAGGTGACAACACCTGTCATTCCGGAAGAGCCAGAGACCATTCTGGAAGAGTCTGGCGCCCCTGTGGAGAGCACCCCGGAGCCGGCACCGGCCGAGGAGCCCACGCAGCCGGAAGTAAAAGAGGAGCCGAAAGAGCTTCCCAAAAAGACGGAAGATCAACATGCACATACCCAGATGGAAGAGAACGTGGACCTCTTTTTCTCATTAGATTTGCCCAACAAAGATGAGGTGGCTACCGTAAAGGAAGAAGCCAACGCTCCGCAGCAAGAGGAGCTGGCAGACAACACTCCTGCCGAGCCAGTAGGGACCTCCACCGAAGAGGATGAGCTTCTGCATTTTGCCACCCCGGAGCCTGAAAAAGAACCCATCCCGGAACCCGAGCCCATCCCCGAGCCAGAACCTGAGTTGGAGCCCGAACCGGTCCCAGAACCAGAACTCAAACCAGAGCCCAAGCCGGAACCCAAACCAGACAACAGACCCAAGTATGAAATTCCGAAGGTGACCACTCCCCAGCGTTCGGTCAACGACCTCTTTTCTGGCAAAGCGGAAGACCGCTCCGTGGCCGGACAGTTCCAGCAGTCCAAGGTGGCGGACCTCACCAAAGCCATTTCCGTGAATGACAAGTTCACCTTCATCCGTGAGCTGTTCAACAACAAGGGAGAGGAGTTCAGCACCGCCATCCAGAGACTGAACCAGTGCCGTGACATGGACGAAGCGTTCAACTGTCTGGAAGAGATGAAGAAGACCCATTTCTGGGACACCACCTCTACGGCCTACCTGTCCTTATGCGACCTGATTAGAAGGAGATACTTGTAGCATTGAGGGGGTGAAAGGCCAATTGGGGTTAGATGGGTTAGGAGGTTACGGGAGGAGAGAAGAAAGAGGAGAAAGAGGAGAAAGAGGAGAAGGGAGGAGAAAGAGGAGAAGGGAGGAGAACTTCTAACTCCAAACTCCTAACTTCTAACTGACAACTGATCACTGAGAACTCTCAACTATCTTGTATCCCCCGAACTTCTTGCTCCCCTGATACTCAATGAGCCCTTCCTTCTTGAGCTGCCCGAGGATGCGGTTGACGGTGGTTTGGGAAAAAAGACCCCGTGTCTTGATGTCTGCCGCCTTGCAGTTTGGATGACGGGCTATATAGTTATATACAATCCGCATATTGCGATTGTCCTTAACGATGTCT
>JAFZZT010000031.1 GCA_017615595.1 Bacteroidales bacterium | reverse complement strand
GGTGTATCAACCGATTAAGATCGAGATAGTTGACCCATCAAGTTTGAGGTTCCGCATCATCAACCGCTTCGATTTCAGCAACTTGAATGAATACTCGTTGCTGTATCGCCTGCGTCCTGACGTGGCGCACGAACCTCCTATTCATCCTGATGATTTTCTGAAACTTGTTAAATATTTTGACGACAAAGTTCCCATTTCTTTGGCTCCACATGATACCGGTTATTTCAAGCTGCCAGCGGTGGTGTTGGATTCTATCAAAAACTTGGATACTATTGCCCCCGGGAGGGACGTGATGGTTGACTTTTACTTGGTTGGGTCGAACACAGATTTCACAGATAACACAGATTTATTATCGAAAGTGGTCGCCTACGAGCAGTTCAAGCTGCCCGTGCCGCAAATAAAAATAGAAAAAGACATTTTTTCCCAAGGGATACATCCTTTAAAGGGACACCTGAAATATGAGAAGACAGGAAACACCCTGGTTATAAAAGCAGAAGGGATTAATATTACGTTCAATATGGAGGAGGGGCACATCACAACCATCATAAAAGATGGTAAACCCGTGGTGACAGACGGCCCCCGACTCTGTTTTTGGCGGCCTCCTACCGACAACGACGAGGTAGATCAGAATGGACAAATCTTATGGCAAAGAATAGGCCTGAATCAATTGCATTATCATTTGAGGGATAAGCAATTTTTCTTGGACGATTTTGAAAATTATGCCTTGATATATTTTTTATGGGATGTACAGAATGATAATGGTGAAGATGTTTTTCATATCAAGCAATCTTATGCTATTGATATTGAGGGGAATATAAAACTTTGGAATCAAGTGTTTCCAAGTCAATGGATTAACGCTATGCCCAAAGTGGGCGTGCAGATGAAAGTGTCGGACGAGTTGGTGACCACCGAATGGGTGGGTTACGCGCAAGAGACTTATCGAGACCGGCAGGAGTGTGGCTTTTGGGGTCACTATGAGGCGCCTACAGACGATTTGTTTCACCATTATGTCCGTCCGCAGTCAGCGGGTAACCGTATGGGGATACGTTATGTATCGCTTTTTAATAAAGAACATGAGCGGATGCTTTCTGCCAAGTTGGAAGGTGGAAGTTGCCAATTCAGCATTTACCCATACGATGATGAGAATATTGAACAGGCAAAACATACTAATGAATTAAAAAGAACAGGGCACTATACCTTTAATGTAGATTATGCCCAAGCTGGATTGGGAACGGCCACTTGCGGTCCTAGTGCCTACAACAACTATTCCCAGTGGATAAATAGTTCCCGCTCAATACATACCTTGTATAGGAATGGGAAGGAATCTCACTTATTTGTGCAATCTATAAACTTCATAATGGATATTCAAATAGGTGAAAGCCAGTCTTTTGATTCCATATTCGTTCAAAAGGTCAATCTCATTCATGGTCGCGAGATGGTATTATGGTATGAATATGGAGAGGAATTTCTGGAAACATATCCCTGGATGAACAACGATGTTGCTTTGAAGACACAGATAATATCCGCTCAGCCTCCAACTGCGCCATACGACAATAAGCCAGAAATCATTCTTACAGATCGAAAGATTGGTAATCCTGCCAATTTTCGAGACGGCTGGATCGGCTACTATGGAGATACGATGAAAGTGTTGATGCAGTTAGAAAATTACGGCAAGAAAACATCCGATTTAGTTTTGAGTTTCGCTCACCATCCTTCGCAGTGGGTCTTCATGCCGCAGAAGGTGCTGGTGTCGTATTCCAAAGATGGCAAAAAGTACAGCAAACCCGAGGAGGTTGCGTTGCCTTTCGATCCGACGTTGAAGGAGAACGACAAGCCACGGGTCTGCATCCTCCGCCACAAAATCCCCAACGACAAGGTGAAATACATCAAGATCGAGGCGCAGCCAGTGGAGAAACTGCCCGAATGGCACGCGGTGGCTGGCGAAAAGGCGTGGATCATGACAGACGAGATAAAAATAAGCTCCGCAAGATAGACTGCGGAGCTTATGATGATGGACTACAAGGGGGAAGATTAACAGTTTTTAAGCCATTCACTGACGTTTTCGAAGATCTGCTTCTCCACATTTACCGCCGGTGCGGGCTCGAACTTCTCTCCCGTGATATGCTCGTAGAGCTCGATATAGCGCTTGGTGATGCTCTCCACCACCTCGGGCGTCATCTCGGGCACCTGCTGGCCTTCCTGACCTTGGAAGCCGTTGGCCATGAGCCACTCGCGCACAAACTCCTTGGAGAGTTGCTTTTGCGGGAGGCCCTGCTCGAAGTTCTCCTCGTATTTGTCTGCATAGAAATAGCGGGAGGAGTCTGGCGTGTGGATCTCATCGATCAGATAGATGGTGTCGCCCGCCTTGCCGAACTCATACTTGGTGTCCACGAGGATAAGCCCTTGCTTGGCGGCGATCTCGGTGCCGCGCTGGAAGAGCTTCATGGTGTAGTCCTCGATGACGGCGTAGTCCTCCGGGGAGACCAGTCCCTTGGCGAGGATCTCCTCCTTGGAGATGTCGGCGTCGTGCTCGCCCTGCTCGGCCTTGGTGGTCGGGGTGATCAGGGGCACGGGGAACTTCTGGTTCTCGCGCATGCCCTCGGGCAGGATGTGACCGCAGAGGTTGCGCCCGCCGTTCTTATAGAAGCGCCAGGCACTGCCGCACAGGTAGCCGCGCACAATCATCTCCACCGGGAAGCCTTGGCACAAAACGCCCACCGTCACGCGCGGGTCGGGGGTGGCTAACTTCCAGTTCGGACAGATGTCGGCCGTGGCATCCAAGAACTTGGCCGCTATCTGGTTTAAAATCTGACCTTTGCAAGGGATGCCCTTCGGCAGGATGACATCAAAGGCCGAGATGCGGTCGGTGGCCACCATGGCCAAGACCTTGTCGTCAATGTTGTACACGTCACGAACCTTGCCGTGATACACGCTTTTCTGTTTCGGAAATTCAAATTGAGTGTGGGTTAATGCTTCCATAAAAGTAATGTTTTTAAGATTATTTATCATTGTGTACTATTGTGTTTTACATTCCATTCGTCTTTACGAACTTGCCAGAGAAGGGGTTCCCCGAGGCGGTGGTCACGGTGATAAGATAGATGCCGGCTGGCAGGGCCGTCACGTCTATCCTCTCGTCAGGGCCGGCGAATGCGGCCACTTCCCGTCCTGTGAGATTGGCGATGACGATACGGTCGATGGACTCCTCGGCGTTGGAGAGGGCCACATACAGCATTCCGTTCGTGGGGTTGGGATATACCAGCAGGCCGCCGTCGGTGCCATTCTGTATAGACGTTCCATGGAACGTCTCCACGAGGTGCCCCCTGGTCTCGCCCCCATCCTCCTCGTAGCAGATGTCGAAGAAGAAGCAGAGCACGCCCTTGGCCATGGCGGAGGAGCGGCCCGTGTTGGCCTCGGCTATGCGTTGCAGCTCTGCCACTTGCGTGGGCATGGCCGCGGGCCAGTTGACACGTCCGTCTGACAGTGTACTCAATTGTTTCCTCAACAAGTTGAAGTCCATATAGTTGTCGTGTTCATCCTGTTCCTCCGGGGTTGACACATATAAGGTGGCGATATCAAGCAGCATCGAACTGTTGGACAAGCCCAGGCTTGAAGCAATTTCAGTCTCTTGATAGCGACTTGTTATACCCGGCGACAAGGCCAGCCACGCTGCCACCGCATACAGGTCAACCACCGTGTCGTTCAACAGATAACGAATGGCCCGCTGTGTCTGCCCCTGCAAGGCCTGCTCCGCCTCTCTGATCGCCGCCCATGTGCTTTGCGCCGCCGCCAAGGTGGTCGCGTTGTATGTGTCCCCCGTCGGATCCGCCAGCACTTCGGCATAGTTCTCATTCTCGAATATCTGGATGAGAGAATCGCAGGCGGCCTTCAGGCTCACCAGTCCGGCAGGCGGCGTCTTGCTGACAATCCCGTTGTCGCACAACGTGGAGGCGCAGCTGTTGGCTGCCGCCCTGTTGCGCACTGAAACATTGCTGGAGGGGGATATAGGGGCATGAGGGCCTGTCAGATTGGATGAATGGTAATAATCAATCGTTTGGGTCCCTGCGTGATGGAAACTGCTGGTCACGGTGAACAGGAAAGTGTTGTCTGCGCCGGATGACGCGCTGCCCTGTCCGGAAGCAATCAGGGAGGAGGGTGCCACATAAATGTCGTAGTCGTCGCCAGTGAATGCATTGCATGTACACTGCAGACCCGTTCCCTTGCCCCCGTTGACGCCGGAGATTCGCACCGCCTTGTTGAGGTTGTCGAAGCGGTTGCGGTACAGCAGGTTGTTGTCTGGTCCCGACCCGCTCAGCCATATCCCATAGCCATCGTAGATGTCGGAATAGGTGTTTCTGTGGAATGTGTCCTGCTCCACTTTATAGCCCGTGCAGGCGTCCAGACGAAGTCCCATTGCGGAGACCGAGGTGGGCGGGAAGGAGGAGAGGTCGAACATGCAGCGCGTCACCTCCGGATAATCCATCCCTTGGATGAAGACACCCGTACCGTTGTTGGTGAACAGGGCCTCGTCGATGGTGATGCCGTTGTGGTACAGGGACATGTCCGCCTCCACCGCCGTGGTGAAGCCGCTGAACGCGCTGCGGGTGGCGTATGCAGAAGGGCACTGGCAGTCCGTGTATTGGTTGGGGGCGGCTGTGCAGTACGACTTGACGTAGAATCCGGCATCCTCGGCATGGATGGCCCGTGTGGAGTTCAGCGGACCCGTGGTGGAGTCCCTGAACACACACCCGTTGAACTTCACGCCGCAGACATCCCACAGCGACACGCGCGTGTCGCGGGCACAGCCGGTACCGGCAAAGTGGTTGGCGGAATTCACAGTGAAGAGGCAATTGTTGAAGTGGCTGACATTGTTATTCTGGATACCAGCCATCACCTCGTCGGCGTAGGGGAGGAACATGACATCCATGGCGCAGTTGCGGAAGGTGGCGGTGTCAGCCTTTACGATGCCGCCCGTGGTGAGATATTGTGTATTGTCCTCGCGCAATCCCGTGCGGATGCCGCAGACGGCGTTCTCTATGGTGGCCCCATTGCGCAGGATGACAGTGCCTTGGTTGGCGGCGGTCTGGTGCTTGGTGCGGTCGCCCACCACCTCGATGCCCTGCCACATCTCGCCCGGGCATGCAGAGGTCAGTATGCCGCCATCCACGATGAGCTTGCCCCCGGGATTGACTATGAGGCGGGCGGAGGAAGTTAAATACAACTTTCCTCTTATAGTTAGAATGGATGATGGGTTCACTATCATAGTCCCAACAACAAGAGCGGTATCAAGTATACTATCATTACCTTGAACAGAATGGTTGTTATACAAAGTGTCGTATAAGAGGATAGGTTTCCATAAAACACAACTATCACCACCATGAAACACTTTGCATTGCAACCATCCTTCCCCATAACCATTTGGCTGGATTAACACAGATTCTGAATTGTTATTAGATATAATCTGAATGTTGCTTGATGATTGCCATAAAAAAGATACATTATCTAATAGCTCATTGTATGCAGTACCTACGGTATATTGTTGCACAGGGTTGCAGTATGATAGGGAAGAAGTGCCAAAAATTTGATAATAGGCAGCTTTTAAAACAGCTTTATGTGCATTAACGAGCCCATACCCCATTTGTTCGTTCCAGGTTCCGTGACAATGAACATTGTCTGTTAGATATTGATATACATCACCTTTTATTTTAGTAGCTGTAGTTTCCAGGATTTCACATACTTGACCAACTGATAATTCAGGGTTTACAGATAGCATAAGTGCAGCCACTCCTGCAACATGTGGACAAGCAGACGATGTTCCATTAAAATATCTGATATAATCATAGTTGGAATACTCCAGAGTATCCTGGGAACCATTTAGATAATTATAACCATAGATTCCCAACAGATCTGTTGTTGGAATGAGAACACCAGGAGCCATAATGTCTAATCTTTCACCAAAACAACTTGCCCACCAAAACTCACCATCGCAGCTCGATAAACTTTTTCTTTCCCCACAAGGACTTGTTGCTCCAACAACCAATATGTCAGGCAAAGAGCATCCCGGGTAACGAAGACACTCTTCAACCCCATTGTAATTATAATTGCCAGCAGCAAATACAACGACTGCACCTTTCCCATTCCGTCCTTCGGTAAGGGCTTTTTGAAGAGCGGTTTCCATTACATACGATGTGTCAAAACCTCCCCATGAATTACTGATAATATCGGCACCATTTAAATATGCCCACATAAAACCATTGGCAATCTGTTCAGGTGTATTATAGAAAGTTAAATTAATACTGACGGGAATAATCTGTGATTCAGGTGCTACTCCAATTATTCCAATGTTGTTTTCATCCGCTCCAACTATTCCTGCACAAGCTGTTCCATGAGGACCCCTTACGACATTAGGTGTCGTGTTTGTTTCAACATCATATCCAAGATTAACAATATTATCTATCAAATCGGGATGGTTAACTTCAATTCCTTGATCAAAAATAGCGACCTTGGAACCTTGCCCTTTTGTCAAATCCCATGCAGGATTAATGTTTATATCAACACCGGTTATTCCACCGTATTGTCCTGTATTGTGCAGCCCCCATTGATCCTGATAATATTCATCATCGCTACATAATAAATTTTGATAAACTAGTTCGGGCTCAACCGCTTCAAAAAAGCCTGTTTCATAGAAACGAACAGCATACTCTATCGCAGTTAAAGAATCCTCCAAGGGAACAGATAAAACCCACCAGTCGTTTAAAAATGGCAAGGAGTATAAGGCTGAGACTCCTTGTTGGGACGCATAGTCTAATAACAACAAGGTGTCTTCTAAAGTTGTAAGTTTAACATAAAACCTGTTAGAAATTCCAACCTTGACTCCACGCTTTGTTTTATAACAAGGCAACAAGTAACATGCTCCAGATTGTTGACATATCTTTCCTATTAGATTATATTTAATCGACTGGGAAACGGTATCTGCAAAAACAATTCTACTATAAAAATAGTCTTGAAGATTGTTCTTGACCTTTGTAAAATGAACATTTCTCCGATAATCATTTGCCAGAAGCTGGCTCGCTAACACCGTATCTGTGGTGGCTAATCCAACAGAACTACTGTCTAATGATAAAAATACTTTATGGTTTTTGTAGTAATAAAACGCTTCCTTTTGTGCCCAACCATCATTGTGTAGAATTAATATGAATAGTAACCACAGAAAAGAAAATTTAAAATTAATTGTATTTATTTTCATTGTAAAAATATTTTGTTAACAACCACTTGCGACAAAGAAAAAACCTTGGGAATGAGACAATAGGTTCTCCATGCTGTTGGCATTGCAATGGGACTCGGCTTGATTTGAACGTTCAGCTGATACTGCTGATTGTCGGAAGATGTGAGCATACTTGTTACAAATTGGACGCCCATGGCACTGTAACCTGAAACCATAATCAGGGAGCTGTCGTTCAGATTCAACGTCGGGGCGTTGGGGCACAATGCCAGCAAGGAGTCCTGGTCGTTAATCAGTATTATCGTGTCGTTGTTCGGCAACAAGCATGGGATCATATTCGTGACATCCTGGATGGGGATGGTGTCATAGACAGGGTCAGGGAAAAGAGAATCCTTCACCCGCTGGACTATGGTGGTCAACGAGTCTATCAATTCCTGTTGGACCATGACGACAGACCAGAGCTGGCCTATTTGGGCGGAGAGGTTGCAGACATCCACCGTGTCGCACTGGGCGTTGGACACGAATCCGGCATCATTCTGCAAGTCGCTGGTGAGGGCGGGTATGTCTGGTTTTCCGGAGAGGTCCTCATAGTTTCCGCTGAAACCGTTCCCGGCCTCGGCGGCGTAGAGTGCATATGGAACGCTCATCAGTTGCTGTACGCTGGAGATGGAGAAGTCGTTCCCGCCCGCAGGGTCTATGTCAACCCGCAGAAAATAGGGGCCGTCCGCCCATGGAATCGCCGAAAAGACACCCTGGATGGCTTGGCCTCCACCGATCTGCAAGGTCATCAGTCCGTTGTCGTTGGTGGTGGTCTGATGTTCCTCTTGGTAAATTGGGGCGTTGTCCATGACATGCGGTATAATATGCACTTGTGCCGTTACCGCCGAGTTCACCACCAGCTGGTGGCTGGCATTGCGGACCACCGCCTGATAACTCATATTTTGCGGCACCTGAGAAAACAGTGTCGCCATCGTGAGTATAAAAAAACCGAAAAGGAATAAAAGTTTTTTCATAACAGTATTTTTTTATTATAAACAACCCCTCCCTTGAGAAAGCAGAGTCATTCTTGCTTGAACTATGCCGAAGGCAGCCCATTTTCAGACTGCAAAAATAATGAATTATCTGGCACGTTGAGCACTTTTGGGAGAATTACATCAATCTGGCACACATCAAACTCATATCGCTGTTTATTGCGGCCCTGTGCAAGGCTAAAATTATGTGATTCAGCCTCTTGTAAACCATTTTTTAACTTACCTTTTTCACCTGTCGTCCGAAAATCCCACTTTTCCCCATATTGATATTTTCATTATTTTTGCCGCGGATTTTTTATTCCCTAAAATGGGTAAATTTGAAGACATAGGACCATACGATTTTGAAGGCACCAAGGATGCTTATCTTAGGCTGATGGAGGATGCCCGTTTCCATGAGGCGGTGGCAAAGTGCCTCCCTGGATACCCTATGCAGAATCTCCGCGATTTGCTGGATCAGGCACAGTCTGTGGACGATATCCAGCAGGGCTTCATCCGCAAAATTTTGGCGACCTTCGTCAAGATCAGCACCAAGAACTTGACCCTGCAAGGAATAGAGCAACTGCCCCCCGACAAGGCATATCTTTTCATCAGCAACCATCGCGACATCACCTTCGATCCGGCGATGCTGGAGTACTATTTCTTCATCTCCAACCGCCACTCCACCAAGCTTTGTATCGGAAACAACCTGTTGTCCACCCCTCTGGTCGAGGAGCTGGGTCGCGCCAACAAGATGATCGTCGTGAAACGCGACAGCACCGATATCCGTGAGCGGCTGGCCAATTTCCAGCATCTCTCCGAATGTATCCAGTATAGTCTTTTTGAAGAGAAAGAGTCTGTGTGGATTGCCCAGCGAGACGGCCGTACCAAAAATGGCGACGACTACACCAAGCAGGGACTTCTCAAGATGATCACGATGGGTCACTCCAAGGATTTGTTGCCCACCATCAAGGCGATGAACATCGTGCCGATGACGATCTCCTACGAGTACGAGCCGTGTGACGCGCTGAAAGCCCGCGAAGAGGCGCTGAAGGAGAACGGTCACTATGAGAAACAACCCGGCGAAGACTTCAGAAGCATCAAACAGGGTGTCTTCCAGCAGAAAGGCCGCGTGGCGCTGGTCCTGGGCACCCCGCTCAACGAAGAGCTCGACCAGATAGACCCCGACCTGCACAACAACGTGAAGCTGGATGCCGTCTGCAAATTGATAGACAGCCAGATATATCACAACTATCAGCTGTATCCCAACAATTATATAGCCAATGATTTGTTGCATGATACGAACCGCTATTCGGAGTACTATACCGAAGAGGAAAAAGAGAAATTCTTAGCGTATCTCCAACAAAAATCTATATGTCCCGATGTTTCTCCAGAGAAGATGATGCACTATCTGTTGCGTATCTACGGAACATCGGTCGATAACTATTACCAACAGCCTATTCATGAACGCCAAGCATAATTTTTACTATTATGGATGAAATACAACCCCCGTCGTCAATGAAGATTTTGATTATCCGTTTGAGCTCAATCGGAGATGTTGTGTTGACGACCCCGGTCATCAGAGCTGTCAAGGAGCAGCTCCCACAAGCCGAATTACACTTTTTAGTTAAGAAATCAATGAAAGATGTGCTGACCTATAATCCGCACATCGACAGGTTGCATCTCTATGACAGTGACCACAAGAAAGACTTGATTGAGGAACTGGCCAAAGAGAACTTTGATGCTATCGTGGATTTGCAGAACAACCACCGTTCCCGTCAGGTGTGCCGTCGGCTGCATATCACCCCGTTGCGTCTGAAGAAACTTGACTTCAAAAAGTGGGTCTGCGTGCGCTTGAAGCTCAACTTTTTGCCCGATACCCATATCGTGAACCGCTACTTTGACACCGTCCGAATGCTGAGTGTGTATAATGACCACAAAGGCTTGGAATTCCATATCCCCGAGAGCGGAGTCTTTGACGAAGAAGACTTCCCGATGGTCTTTGAGGATGGATTTGTCGCTGTGGTGATGGCCGGCGCGCATGCCACCAAACGCATTCCCAAAGACAAGGTCATCGAGATCGGCCGGACTTTGCACAAACCCGTCATGCTGTTAGGAGGAGAAGATGTGCGAAAGGTGGCCGATGAGGTGGAAGATGCGCTGGGCGACCGTGCCTACAACGGCTGCGGCAAGTATTCGCTTTTCCAGACAGCCTCTATCCTGCAACAAGCCGACTGTGTCATCACGGGAGACACGGGTCTCATGCATATTGCCGCGGCTTTCCAGAAGCCTATCGCGGTGCTGTGGGGCAACACCATCCCGGAATTCGGCATGTACCCCTATATGCCCGGACAACGAACCCTCTTCCGCAATTTCGAAGTGTATCCCCTAAGATGCCGCCCTTGTTCCAAATTAGGCTACAAGAAATGCCCTCGCAAACATTTTAAGTGTATGCAGAAGATCTCTTCCGTGGAGGTGGCCGAGTGGGTGAACAAATTCTAAAAGACGATGCTATGAAACCCCTTCAAGATCCTATTATCATCCAAGGAAACGCCTGTTTCATCTCCGATATGCATCTCGCCGTCCCCGCCGATGACGATGGCCGCTTTCGGGAAGAATTGATCGTGCAGCTCCTTCGACAGCTGGAAGACAAGATACAACACCTCTTCCTGCTCGGTGATGTCTTCGACTTCTGGTTCGAATACCAGGATGTGATGCCGAAGGGCTATTTCAAACTCTTCAACAGGCTCTATGAACTGCGCTGCAAAGGTGTCCAGATATACTATTTCACCGGTAACCACGATATGTGGCTTCAGGATTTCTTCCCGGAGCAGATAGGCTGCCAGGTCTTTCAAGACCCCCAGCTGTTTGTCATGAACGGCAAACGCTGTGTGGTTGGTCATGGTGATGGTATCGGTGGCCAACAGTGGGGCTACCGGTTTATCAAGACGGTGTTTGCCTTCAAGCCCAACCAGTTCGCATACAGTATGTTGCACCCGCGCATCGCCTTCGGGGTCGCTCGCTTCTTCTCCCATAAGAGCAGAATGTCCCATCAGCGAGAGGAGCTTGTCTTCCGGGATGAGGAGGAACCTCAGATCCGTTACGCCCGCCAAGTGCTGCAGACGGAACCCATCGACTATTTTATTTTCGCCCATCTCCACTATCCTCACCGTTATCAGCTGACAGACCAGTCGGTCTATTTCAACTGTGGAGATTGGCTTACACACAAGAGTTATCTTATTTTTAATCAGGAGGATAAAGAACCAATCCTCTGTAATTTTAACGAAGAATTGCACAATGAATAATATACCAGAAAACCATAAAGCCGGATTTGTCAATATTATCGGCAATCCGAACGTGGGGAAGAGCACCCTGATGAATCAGCTGGTGGGGGAGAAGATCTCCATCATGACATCCAAGGCCCAGACCACCCGCCATCGTATCAAAGGTATCGTCAATGGCGAGGATTTCCAAATTGTCTATTCCGACCTTCCCGGCGTGCTGGATCCCGCCTATATGATGCAGAAGATGATGATGCGCTTTGTGGTGGACTCGCTGCAGGATGCGGATATCATTCTATATCTTGTCGAGTGTAATGAGACGAAATATAACGAGGAGCTGATCCAAAAAATCAAGGATTTAGGAAAACCCATTGTTTTGATAATCAACAAGATTGATAAATCCACGGAGGAGCAGGTCCAGGCAGCGCGTGCCCTTTGGACACAAGTGTTCCCCGAAGCGGATGTCTTCGCTATCTCGGCCTTGCAGCGTCTCAACGTGGATGCCCTTTGCAGCCGTATCATCGAACTGTTGCCGCTGTGTCCTCCCTATTTCCCGAAGGATGCCTTGACCGACCGTCCGATGCGCTTCTTTGTTTCAGAATTGATTCGCGAGCAGATACTCCTGCAATATCAAAAGGAGATACCCTATAGCGTGGAGGTCGTGGTGGAGAGCTACAAGGAGGATGACCAGATGGTCAGGATAGGGGCGCTCTTATATGTGGAGCGTGAAACCCAAAAGGCCATCATCATCGGCAAAAAGGGAGCGGCAATCAAAAAGTTAGGCACCGAGGCGAGGTTGGCCATAGAAGATTTTCTCCAGAAGCACGTCTTCTTGGATATTTCTGTCAAGGTTTTGAAAGATTGGCGCAACAGCGAGTTGCAGATGCGCCGGTTTGGATACGATTACGGAGACTAGAAGGTTTCCGGTTGTTCGCCATTCAGGATGTCCACGATGTGCATGACCTCTATCTCCACATTGTGGGCTGTCTTGTAAGCATCAATCATTTGCAGGCAGTGGATGTCGGTGGAGGTGATGTACTCTGCCCCCATCTGGTAAGCCTCTTCCACGATTTGTCCGGTAAGTCCCTCCGCCACGGTGGGGTTGTCCATGGCAAACCGGCCGTTTGCGCCGCAGCAGGCAGGTTGGTCGGGAGAGGTCAGCAACACCAACCCTTTGGTGTTGGCCAAGAGGGTTTCCGGAGCGTCATTCTGCGGGTATAAGGTCTTCGCCGAACAGGATTTGAAATAATAGACCCGATGGTTGAAGACGTTGCCTAGACATTCGATTTTCCGGATGTTGACGATATAGTCGCAAATCTCGAAGATGTTGCGGCAGAAGTCCTGCAGCTCGTAAGAGGAGTTGCGGGCGGCCAGCAGCTTCTTGTAGTGCTTCTTCATAAACCCTGCGCACCCACAGTCGGGAACCACAATATGGGTCTTGGAACGCAGGATGTCCACCACCTGTCCGCCCAGCTGAATGGCGTAGTCTTTATTGCCTTCCATCAGGAATCTGCGGCCACAGCACGTCAGCTCGTTGAAATATTGGCAATGCAAGCCGATCTTTTCCAGAACGCTGCGCATACTATAGGCGCTGTCAGGTTGGAACATGTCCATCTGACAAGGTATGAAGATGTTGACAATATTTTCAGTTTTCTCGCTCATGGGAGAAGGATTAGGAACCACATTTGGAATCACCGCAGTTGGAACATACCAGGCAACCCTCTTTGAACTCTAACGTGTCCACATGGCCGCACTTGGGGCAGACAACGCCTTTTTGCTTGGTTCCATCCTGGATGAATTTTTTCAGGGCACGGCAGACACCGTTTCTCCAGGAATTGATGCTCTCCTGACGGAAGTTGAGGCTGGAGATGATGTTGACGATGTTGAGAATCGGAATACCATTGCGCAGCAAAGCGGAGGTGAACTTGGCGTAGTTCCAGTACTCCTGGTCGAAACAACGGTCGAGACCGCGGAGCAGCACTTCGTAGCCAGCCTTGTCGTAGTATTTGAAGTCGTAGGTCTTGGTGCCGTCTTCGTGTCTGTTCTTGATGATGATGCCATGCTCCACCCATTTCGGAAGGAGGAAGTGCTCGTCACCGGTCTTGCCCGTGAAGATTTCGTACGGTTGACCGTTGTAGATACCGATGTAGGCCACCCAGTCTTCGTTGTTGTTCTTGAAGTGGATGATGTCGGCCTGCAACTCTTTGGGGCGTTTGAAGTTCTTGGGGGTCGGTTTCTCCTCTTTCTTCGGAGTGATGCTGTTCAGCACGCCATCGCGGGAGCCCTCTCTATAGACGGTCAGGCCCTTGCAGCCGCACTGCCATGCCTTCAGGTACAGGTCGCCGACTGTCTGCTCGGAGATGTCGTTGGGCAGGTTGACGGTGACAGAGATGGAGTGATCGACCCACTTCTGCACGGAGCCTTGGAGCTCCACCTTCTTGAGGTAGTCGGTGTCTGCGGCGGTGGATTTGAAATAGGGAGACTGCTCCACGAGCTTCTGGATCTCCTTTTCATCCATGGCCTGCATCTGTTCAAGGGTATAACCCTTTGTTTCAGCCCAGATAACGAACTTCTGGTGGAAGACCATGTACTCTTCGAATTGGTCGCCCATGGAGTCCTTGACGATATTCTTGGAGATGTTGATATCGTTGGGGTTGATTTTGCGGCGCCGTTTATAGACCACATTGAAGGCGGGCTCGATGCCGGAAGTGGTCTGTGTGCAGATGCTCACGCTGCCGGTCGGGGCGATGGTGAGCAGGGCGATGTTGCGGCGGCCGTAGCGGACCATGTCGTCATACAGCTTGGGATCAGCTTGGCGGATGCGCTGGATGAAGGGGTTGTGACCCTCTTTGATGCAGCTGTAAACGGGGAAGGCGCCACGCTCTTTGGCCATGTTGACGGAGGAGCGGTAGGCGGCCAAGGCCAGCTGTTTGTGTACTTCCGTGGAGAAGGCGTTGCCCTCGTCAGAACCGTAACGGATGTTCAAGGCGGCCAGCATGTCGCCTTCGGCGGTGATGCCCAGACCGGTACGGCGGCCCTTCAGGGACTGGTTGCGGATCTTCAACCACAGGTTGCGCTCCACAGTCTTCAGGTCGTCACTCTCAGGGTCGCTCTCGATCTTCTCCAGAATGCGGTCGATCTTCTCCAACTCCAGGTCGATGATGTCGTCCATCAGGCGCTGGGCGTATTGTACATGCTGACGGAAGAGCGGCATGTTGAAGTGGGCCTTGTCGGTGAAGGGATCTTCCACATAACTGTACAGGTTCATGGCGATAAGACGGCAGCTGTCGTACGGACAGAGCGGAATCTCACCGCACGGGTTGGTGGATATGGTTCTGAAGCCTTCGTCTGCGTAGCAGTCAGGCACCGATTCGCGGCGGATGGTGTCCCAGAACAGCACTCCCGGCTCGGCGGATTTCCAAGCGTTGTGGATGATCTTGTCCCACAGCTTGGTGGCGTCTATCTCTTGGGTCACCTTGGGGGCGGCGCTTTCGATGGGGTACTGCTGGATATAGGGGGTCTTGTTCTGCGCGCACTGCATGAACTGGTCATCGATGCGGACAGAGACGTTGGCGCCCGTGACCTTCCCTTGGGTCATCTTGGCGTCGATGAACTTCTCGGAATCCGGGTGCTTGATGGAGATGGTAAGCATCAGGGCACCGCGGCGGCCGTCTTGGGCCACCTCGCGGGTGGAGTTGGAGAAGCGCTCCATGAAGGGAACCACGCCCGTGGATGTGAGGGCGCAGTTCTGCACATGGCTGCCGGAAGGACGGATGTCAGACAGGTCGTGTCCGACACCACCACGGCGCTTCATCAGCTGCACCTGCTCTTCGTCCATGCGGATGATACCACCGTAAGAGTCGGATTCGCCGTCGTTGCCAATCACAAAGCAATTGGACAACGATACGATCTGGTCGTTGTTGCCGATGCCAGCCATCGGACTTCCCTGCGGAATGATGTATTTGAAATGATCGAAGAGTTGGAAGATCTCCTCCTCACTCATCGGATGGATATAACGCCGCTCGATGCGGGCAAACTCGCGGGCCATACGACGATGCATGTCCTCGGGAGTGCGCTCCAACAATTGGCCGTTCTTGTCCTTCAAGGCATATTTGTCAATCCAGACACCAGCAGCCAGCTCGTCACCACCAAAATAGCGAACCACATCGGGGAGAATCTCCTGCTTGGTGTAGATCCTTCTCTCCTGCACTTCCTCGACAGTCTCGCTGGGAGCCTGCGCTTCTTTTTGTGCCTCCTGATGCAAAGACTGGTGCATGGTCTGCTCGCGCAACTGCACCAAAGACGGCTTGACCTGCTTGTCTGTAGTCATCACATCGTCCGCTACATTGTCCTCAAATCCGAAAAGTGATAAATCATTACTCATACGCTTCCGTAGGTTTTAAAAATATTACCAAATCACAAAAAGTTGGCTATGTCTTCAAGATTGGTATATAAGAAAAAGTATCTTATAGGTTAATGGTTTGAACAAGAGACAATTGCCTTTCTTTTCCGATGAATTTCATCAGACTGCTAAAATATAAAATTGACGCGTATGAACGTCATAATTTTGACTATTTAATATCAACAAAATGACGTTGATAATTTTTCTTTTTGATTATAAGACAAATAAAAAAAAGACGCGGAAAATGCGCCTTTTTTAATTTGATAATTCGTTTTTTTTCGTATTCAAATTAAGATAAAATTGTAAAAA
The DNA here is from genome assembly GCA_017615595.1 of Bacteroidales bacterium. Taxonomy (GTDB): domain Bacteria; phylum Bacteroidota; class Bacteroidia; order Bacteroidales; family WCHB1-69; genus F23-D06. The sequence continues at coordinate 1,270 of JAFZZT010000031.1, read as the reverse complement.
TACTCGCTCCGGAAAGGGTGGGATCTATACGTTTTAATAGGCTTTGAAGGGTGTTTCCCGGACCGGATTCGATGAAGGTTTCGGCGCCGTTTTTCGCCATTTCGAGGATACTTTGGGTCCATAAGACCGGGTGGGTCAGCTGGACCAAGAGGTTCTGGCGGATGGTCTCCACATCGACTTCGGGCTTGGATGAAACATTTTGATAAACAGGACAATAAGGCTTGCCAAACGGGGTCTTTTCCATCGCTTCTGCCAGCTGTTTTCGGGCGGATTCCATCAAGGGGGAGTGGAAGGCGCCTTCGACGTTGAGCGGGACGAACAGGCGGGCTCCGGCCTCTCTCAGCCGAGCCTCGGCCAACTGCAGGCCTGCCAGAGTGCCCGAGATGACGATCTGCTTCGGACTGTTGTAGTTGGCGGCGACCACCACCTCGTCTGTGATGCCGGCACAGACCTCCTCCACGGTACTGGTGTCGAACTTGATGATGGCCGTCATGCCCGACTCCTGCTTTTGGCAGCATTGGTGCATGGCCTCCGCGCGACAGGAGACGAGTCTCAGGGCATCCTCAAACTGGAGGGCGCCACTGACGGCGAGGGCGGTGTATTCTCCCAAGGAGTGCCCCGCCACCATGTCGGGTTTGCGATCAGCCAGACACTGGTAGGCGATGTAGGAGTGGAGAAATACCGCCGGCTGCGTCACCTTGGTGTCTCTCAGCTCCTCCTCACTGCCGTGAAACATGGTGTCGGAAAGCGGGAAACCCAGGATGTCGTCCGCCTGGGCAAAGAGCTTCCTGGCCAGCTCGAACCGGTCATACAGCTCTTTTCCCATGCCGCAGAACTGAGCCCCCTGTCCGGGGAAGAGATAGGCACAACTCATAAGTTGAAGGCTTTCTTCAAGAGGTCAATGCAATCCAGCTTTTCCCACGGGAAGAAGGTAACCTCTTTCCCGTTGATCGTCTTGGTGTAATAGTCACGCCCAAAATGGCCATATCTTGCCGTTTCCTGATAGATGGGGTTCTTGAGCTGATACCGCTCGATGATGCCGTAAGGGGTCAGGTCGAAGGTCTTTTCGATGACCTTGGCAATCTCGCCGTCGCTCAGGTCCACCTTGGCAGTTCCGTAGGTGTCGATGAAGATGCCCACCGGCTCGGCGCGGCCGATGGCATAGCTGAGCTGCACCAGCACTTGGTCGCAGAGGCCCGCCGCCACCATGTTCTTTGCGATATGGCGTGCCGCATACGCCGCGGAACGGTCCACCTTGGACGGGTCCTTG
>JAFZZT010000030.1 GCA_017615595.1 Bacteroidales bacterium | reverse complement strand
TAATCTCTTAATCTCCTAATCTTTTAATCTCTAATCTCTAATCTCTCCTCCTTTACTCCTCTACTCTTCCTCATCCTTATGATAGTACCCATAGTGCCCATAATGACCATAGCCGTATTTATAGCCATACTTGTACCCATATTTATATCCGTACTTATAGCCATATTTGTAGCCGTAGCGGCCGTCGGTGCCGGTGGAGGCGTTGAGGACGATAGACATGTTGTTGAATTTGTGTTGGGTATAGAGTTCTTCGATTTCGGGGATCAGGCTGCGTTCCATCAGGCCGGCGCGGATGACGAAGATGGTGCGGTCCACGTGGTTGTTGATGATTTGCGGGTCGGCCACGATGTCAATGGGCGGCGTGTCGATGATGACATAGTCGTATTCCTCGCGCAGTATCCGGATGGCCTCGCCGAAACGATCGGTTTCGAGCAGCTCGGTCGGGTTGGGCGGTATGGTACCCACCGGCAGGTAGCTCAAGGTGGGGTAATCGTCGCTGGTGATGATGACATTGTGCACATCTTCTTCCTGCCGTCCGAGATAGTTGGCGAGACCCCGTTTGGGTGAGAATATGTAGGCGGACATGGAAGCGTGACGAAGGTCGCCGTCCACCACCAGCACCTTTTTGTTCTTGATAGCCAGGGTGATGGCCAGGTTCATGGTAATGAACGATTTGCCAGAGCCCGGGTTGAAAGAGGTGAGCATGATGACGTTGGAATTCTTGTCTTTGCCCATAAACTCCAAGTTGGTTCGCAGCACACGGAAAGCCTCGTTGATCACATTACGGCTGCCGCGTTTCACCACGATGACGTTGCCAAATCCTTGAGGTTCTTCCACCGTTTCGTTGTTCTTCTTGGCCTTTTTCAACTTGTCACGTACTTCCTTGAGTCTTTTCTTTTCCTCTTTCACAGTATGGGCAATGGGAATTTCACCAATGAAGGGCATGGTGAGCTTTTCAAGGTCTTTGCGTCCGCGGATGGTAGTATTCAGGGTTTCCTGGAGGAAGATAATCGCTATCGGAATGGCCAATCCGGCAACAAATGCCGCCAGAAGGATCATCATTTTTTTTGGTTTAGTGGGGCTTGAACCGCCGTTAGGATGCTCAATCACGCGGGTGTTGTAGGCGGTAAAGGCTTGTGACAGTTCGTTTTCCTCGCGTTTTTGCAGGAGGAAGAGATACAGGGCCTCCTTTACTTTCTGCTGGCGCTCCACGGAGAGTAGGTATTTGGCTTGTGTGGGGTTGGCTGCCAGTCGGGCGTTGATCATGCGCTCGGCGCCTTGATAATTGGCGAGCTGAGCGTTGAGGGTGCTCAGCTGGTTGTCGATGGAGGTGATGATAGCACGGCGCATCGCCAGCAGTTTTTCATCCAAATCCTGCACAAGGGGGTTCTGCTCGCTGCTGTTGGCCACCAGACCGTTGCGGCGGAGCATCATGGTGTTGTAGTTGGATATCTGCCCTTCAATATGGCTGTTGTTAAGTCCCGTGTTGGCCGGCAGCAATTGGTTCTTGCCCGATTCGTTGGTCAGATAGTTCCGGATATATCGGGTGATGGCGATTTGGTTGTTGAGGTCTCGGATATGAGCGTTGGCATCGCTATTCTGGCTGAGGTACATGTTAGACACCGCCTGGACATCCGGCAACAGGTTCTCGCTTTTGTAGGAGGAGATGTCGCTATCTACATTGCCCAATTCCTGTTCAATGACCTGCAAACGTTCGTTGATGAACATGGAGGTGCTGACGGTAATCTGGTTTTTGTCTTGCAGCCAGTTGCCATTGTACACGGCGATTACCATATTGAGGATGTCGTCACCCCGTTTCTTGTTGACATCGTTTACGGATAGAGCCAGGACATCGCTGTTTTTGTCGGCCAATGCGACATTCAGCCTGCCGGAATAGCTTCTTGCGGTGCTGTTTATGGGGGTTCTCCTCACGTGGATGACATCGTATTTTTTGTTTTTATAGAAATCAGTTTTGGTCACGCATAACCGGCCAATGGGGGATTTAACTGTATCATTGAACTTGACGGTGAGTTTGCCTTTCAATTCCGATCCGGACTTTTCAAAATCGGAGAGGGTAACTATCCCCTTGTCGATTTTCATATCAAAGGCGGCGGCCAGATTGTCGGGGGCATCCAACAAAAGCACCTTCGCCGGCAGGGATTTGTCATACAGCACAGTGGGATGGAAGAGACCATCTTGCGAATAGCTCATCTCCAGATGAAGATTTTTCACCACGTCGGTCATGACATCGATGGAGGACATGGTTTTGAGCTCGTTGTTGATTTTCACGCTGTTGCTGAAAATCCCCAAATCAGAAAAGTCGCTCACGTCGCCAGCAGAGCGTCCTTTATCATCAGATTTGATCAGCACTTTAGCGTTGCGCGTAAAGACAGGCGTGGTCTTCAGTAGATAATATTCGGCACATAACATGACCAATACTACGGATAAGACAAACCAGTACCATCTGCTCAGGCAGCTGTAGAAAATGGTTTTAAATTGAACAACGCTGCTCGTGTTTTCCTGCGTGTTAAGATTCTGATTATCCATCTTGTATCTTGATTTAGTTGATTACACAAAACATTATTTGGCGCGGGTAAGGATGAGGGTGGTGGTGGAGGCCAAGGATGCCAGCAGGGAAACGATGGAGATCCAGAAGGAGGCGGATTGGACCGTATTGCCGTTCACTGTGGATTCGTTGGCGCGTTTCTTGTTGGGTTCCACGTAGATGTAGTCGTTTTGGTGGATGTAGTAGGCGGGAGAGCTGACTACATCGTTGAAGGAGCGCATATCCACATGGTAGGCGCTCAGCTTTCCGATGGAGTCGGGGCGAAGGATGAGCACGTTGTCACGTTTTCCGTAGATGGTCATGTCGCCGGCTTGCGAGATGGCGTCGAGCAGGGTGATGCGGTCGCGGGTGATTTTGTAGGAACCGGGGGCTTTCACTTCGCCCATGACGGAGAACTGGAGGTTGACGTATTCCACCGTAACCACCGGGTCGTTGACGAGATTCTGGGAGATGAGCTGTTGTTTGATATAGGCGGATACCTCGTCGCGGGTCATGCCAGCCACCTGGATGGTGCCAAGCACGGGGAAGTCGATGGTGCCGTCGCCCTTTACGATGTAACCGGAAGTCCCCTGATTAGTGTTGTTGGAGACATTCTCGCCGGTTTGTCCTAATACACGGGCCGTATAGGGCAGGTTGAAGAGGGCGGAGAGTTCGGGGTCCTTGCTGTTGACGATAATGGAAATCTTGTCTTCCGGGCGCAACCGGATTTCCGGGGCCAGGGTGACCGTCTGCTCCGTAGATTGCGAGTCGTTGGAAATATCCTGAAAATAGGAGATTTTCTTTTGGGTGGCACAGGAGGCCAGGAGCATTAGCAGGGCGATGAGGGGGAGGAGGTGTTTGTTCATGATATGGGGGATTTAAGTGATTAGCGAGGAGAGGAGGAGTTTAGAGTTGAGAGTTTAGAGTTTAGAGTTTAGAAGATTAGGAGATTATAGTTCCCCTTCTATTGTAGAAGGGGTGGCCGAAGGCCGGGGTAGTAATATAGGGTTCAAGATTCATTGTTGTCCAGTTTCTGGAGGAGGCAGGAGGGGATGTAGGTGGTGGCGACGGCCACGACGCCTTCGATGGCTACGACGAGCCGTTTGTTGCCCTGGATGCGCTGGATGTAGCCTTCGGCGCCTTCGAAGGGCCCGCCGGTCACGCGCACATGTTGCCCTTTCTTGAAATTGATGGCACCCGCGTCCATGTATTCGAGGTCGGGGTTGCCGCCGGAGGTTATCAGCTTGAAGGCGTTCATCTCCTGGTCGGGGATGATGGCGGGGTGTTTGGTGCTGCGGTACCGGTACAGGATAACCCGGCCATCGAAACATTTCTGGATCTCTTCTGCCCGTAAAGCGCTGCTGCGGAAGAAAATCAGCGAGCTGATGGCGGGCTCCTTGACCACTGCCTGTTCCCCGTCATGTTCGTGCACCACCAGCTTCACAGGGTAGTAGCACTCGACGGACATCTTCTTCAATTCGGATTCCATCCATAGCACCTTGTTGAAGAAAACTTTCAGGGCAAACCAGTGTAATTCGTTATCGTTTAGCGTTTTATTTAAGTTTTTATCGTTTCAAAACATACAATTCTTCCATTCCTCCATTCAAAAAAAATGAAGCAAAAGGGAGGGACTTCCTGAAAAAAGATTCGTAGGAATACGGGTTGCCACTGATCCAGTGACAATGGGCCGCCCTCCGGCAAAGACTATTTTCTTTGCTCCGCAAAGATACAAAAAATATTTAAGAATTGAAAATTAAAAAATGAAAATTTTTTTGGGAGGATAAAGTTCAAGGTTTAAAGTTTAGAGTTGAGAGTTTAGAGTTGAGGAGATTATAGTTCCCCTTCTGAATCCAGAAGGGGTGCCCGAAGGGCGGGGTAGTTAATATCGATTATTATTCCTTATGGCGTGAGTGTCCGCACGCCGATGAGCTTGTCGTAAGAGGTGCCTTCCTCTCGGAAATAGATGAAAACGGTGTAGTCGTTCAGGGTCTCGAAGTGGCTGCCCTCGATGTAGGTGGCATCGATGAGGTTGCTGCCGCGGGGCACGTAAACATACTGGTAGTTGTACATGCCCTGCTTGATGAGAAAGTCGGTTTCCCAATATTGGTACGTTTGGTTGTATTGCAGCTTGGCCTCGGGCTTGATCTGCCAGTCGGTGATGGCGCCGAACACATAGACGTCGCCGTCGGTGAAGGGGAAGTTGCTCTTGAGGGTGAAGTGGGTGTTGACGTAGTCTTCGGAGTAGGCGTT
>JAFZZT010000006.1 GCA_017615595.1 Bacteroidales bacterium | reverse complement strand
GTCGTGCATGGACACGCGACTGACGGAGTTGCTGCCCGCCGCGCTCGGACTGAAGAACGGCGATGCGAAAATCATCAAGAATGCCGGTGGATTAGTGATTTCGGCCTTTGATTCAGCGATGCGTAGCCTCATAGTCGCTATCTACGAGCTTGGTGTTGAGGAGATTATGGTGGTGGCGCACAGTCACTGCGGGGCGTGCCACATGAGCTACGACCACTTCCACCACGAGATGATTGCCCGCGGCGTGACAGACGAAACACTAGACACCATCCGTAAGTGCGGTATCGACTTGGACCACTGGCTGGAGGGTTTCAAGGACACTCCGACCTCCGTCCGCAAAACCGTCGAAACCATCAAGACACACCCGCTCGTGCCGAAAGACATCGTGGTCAGAGGTTTCATCATTGATTCGGAGACGGGGGCTTTAGAGGAAATATGAAGCACGCTGAAATATACAACCCTCTGCTGCTGATGGAGCTGATTCAGAAAATCGGATTCCTGCCGCTGTTGGACAGTGGCATTTTCGGCTATTCGGCGGAGGAAGTCGTGAGCGAGGATTGCCGCTATGTGACCTTTTCCGACGGGGGTTGGGACTGGCCACTGTGGAAATGGAAAGGCCCGATTATATCTGAAGGCGGCTGCATGTACGGGAAATTCTTTGCCAACAAGGCGGGATTCATCAGTCGTGAGTGGTGGCCCGATTTCTGCAACTACCGCCGCAATCGCTATCCCGCGCCCAAGGAGGGGAGCATCGAGGAAGCCATCCTGCTGACCTTGCATGAACAGGGCAGTCTGATCACCCGCGAATTGCGCGCCGCCTGCGGCTTCACCGGCCCGAAGATGCGCAGTCGCTTCGACAGCTACGTTACCCGCCTGCAAATGTCCTGCCGCATCGTCACCGAGGATTTTGTCTATCCGAGGGACAGGCACGGCCGCGAATATGGCTGGGGTTGGTCGCTGCTCACAACCCCCGAAAGGCTCTACGGCAAGGATATTTGCACTTGTGCACGCACCCCCGAAGAGTCGCTGGAGCGAATGCGCGCCCATTTCCGGAGTTTCCTGCCTGAGGCCTCTGAAAGTCAGATTATGAAGTTGCTGAAATGAAAACTGTTTTTGTATTTTTGCCAGCTAATTTTAAGAAAGTAATTTATACCCATTACCAATGAAAAAGACCTTTGTTCTTCTGTTTGTTATCGCGTTTTCGCTGCTCTCGAGGGCGCAAAGCATCAATTTTTCGCAGTATTTCTATAATGAGGGCTCGTTGCGCATGGATGTGTTTCAGTGCGGCGATGCCGACAGCTCGCACTATGTGTTCGAGCGTTTCATCATTGAGCCGTATTTCGGAGGCTCCAAAGTGAACCTGATCGATCCTTTCAATTTCGGAACCAATCGGGTGAAAGTTATTGATGCGCAGACCAATACAATTATTTATACAAGAGGATACAAACCGCTGTTCCGCGAGTGGCAAACCACCAATGAAGCTACCAATATGGAACGCTGCTATGAAGAATCCGTGAGCCTCCCTCGGCCTATTAACGCGGCGTATGTCATTCTTGAAATCAGGAATGTCAACGGCGCGTTTGAAGAGGTTTTCTCAAAGCTTTATGAGCCTGAAGAGATGTTCAACAGCACCGAACAGCGATATGTGTTCCCTGTTCAGAATATCTTGGTCAACGGCATGCCTGACAGCAAAGTGGATGTTGTGATTCTGCCCGAAGGCTATACCGCTGCCGAAATGTCTCAGTTTCAGCAAGATTGTCAGAATTTGGTGAATGTTTTTTCGCAACACGAACCTTTCGCAAGCCACCTCAACGATTTTAACTTCCGCGCCGTGCTCGCCCCTTCCGAAGAGAGCGGCGTTGACATTCCGGGTACCCATACTTGGGTGCGCACCATTCTCAACTCGCATTTCTACACTTTCTATATCGACCGCTATTGCACCACTCGCGATTTCTTTTCGGTGAAAGATGTGGCCGCCAATGCCCCTTACGACCAGATTTATATTTTGGTGAACAGCAGTCAATATGGCGGTGGCGGATTATACAACTTTTACTCCATGAGCACGGCGGGCAACATGTCATCTTCCAGTGTTATTGTGCATGAGTTTGGGCATGCATTCGCAGGTTTGGGCGACGAATATGCGGAAGAGGGCAGTCCTTTGTCTGCACTTTTCAATCTGAATGTGGAGCCGTGGCAGCCTAATCTAACCACTTTAGTGGATTTTGGATCGAAATGGGCCGATCTTGTCACCCCGGGGACCCCTATTCCCACGCCAAACAGCAGTCAATATGGCAATACGGTAGGGGCTTTCGAAGGCGGCGGCTATTTGGCAACAGGCATCTATCGGCCGCAAATCCATTGCATGATGCGCGATTATTATCCTTTCTGCGCCGTGTGCAACAGAACGATTGAAGCTGTGATTGAAGCGCATTCCGACAGCTTGGTCACGGCAACGCCGGCCTATTTACAACCTGAGACATCCCTTAGCGTTCGCCCCAATCCCGCCACTGCTTTCATCGATGTCTTTGTGGGTCAGGAAGGTGGTCAGGCGGAAATCATCGACATGAACGGGAACACTGTTATGTCCGTCCTTCTCAACAACAAGGTGAATAGAATCGGTATTGGCGATTTGCCAAGGGGCATGTATTTGCTTCGTGCGAACGGAGAAACCCGGAAATTTGTAAAGCAATAGTCGTTATCATGTCCACCCTCACCATCCGGCACAAACGACATTGGTACGAGCCGAGGCTTCCCCACGCGGTCTTCCTGAACGGCTACTATGTGGGGATGCTGAAGGACGACCAGCTGCGGGGCGAAGTGCCGTCGGGAAGCTATGCTTTGCGGGTGCAGTTCGGCGGACAAATCCCGATCGGCAAGAAGGGCAAAAGCATCGACATGTCGGTGTCCGCGACGGAACAGGTGGAGGTTCCCACGACCGGCGAGGTAATCTGCGAGTTCCACGACCGCGAACGGCTGTGGAACATCCTCTTCGACATCGACCTCGTGCTCTGGGTGGTGTCGTGGTTCGTCGCAATGCCGCCGCTCTATAAGATCCTGTCGAATGCGTTTTTCGTGATTTGGCTGGTAAGGCTGGTGTTGATCCGGAAGCGGTATTATAAGATTGTGACAAAGGTTATGTGAGCATAAACCAGAGATTTTGTGTACTTTTGCGACATCTTTAATCGCGCTTATTCTGTAATCATCAAATATCATCCCTATGAAAAATCTAAAACTGACCTTGATCATTGCGACTGCGATGGTGACTGCCGTATCCTGCGGCGCAAAGAAAGAAACCCCCAAAGAGGAGGCCCCCAAGATGCTGGTGCTTTACTATTCTCAGACGGGCAACACCAAAGCCGTGGCGGAAGAAATCGCCACTAAGCTAGGTGCTGACATAGAGGAAATCACCATGGTGGACCCTTATGACCCTGACTTCCAAGCCACTATCACACGCTGCATGCAGGAGCGCGAGAAGGGTGTCGTTCCAGACATCAACCCCGTGGCTGCCAATATCGCCGATTACGATGTGATCTTCCTGGGCTTTCCCGTATGGTTCGGCACCTACGCGCCGCCCGTGCAAAAGTTCCTCCTCGGCACTGACCTGAGCGGCAAGAAGATCGTCCCCTTCTGCACCTTCGGCAGCGGCGGACTGGAGTCCAGCGTGAAAGACCTGGTGCAGGCCGAACCCAATGCGGAGGTGCTGTCCGGCTACGGTGTCCGTGCCGCCCGCCTGGAGGCCATGCCCTATGAGGTGGACCAATTCCTGAAAGCCAGCGGTTTCCTCGAAGGCGAGTTTGTCCAGCTAGAGGAATTCCCGGAGCAACACGAGGTCAGCGAGACGGAGGCGGCCGTTTTTGACGCTGCCGTGGATGGCTACCCGATGTTGCACGCCAAGGCCAAGACGGTTGCCACACGCACCATCCCCAACGGCGTGGAGTACCTGTTCACTGCTGTCGATCTGCCTCGCGAGGACAAACCCGATATGCCGCCCGCCGGCGAGCTGCAAGTCTTTGTGACTGTCTCCGACGGCGCCACGCCAGTGTTCACGAAGGTGATCCGATAACCAGTGTCGGTCCCTCAGCACGCTATCATCACAAGGGGAAATCCCTCGCCAAGAGAGATGGTTCGCCTGCAAAACTGTGTTAGTCGCTATTTCCGAACGATGACACTGCCGCTGCCCTGATGGGTGGCCAGGATGAGCACCTCCGCGATCTGCACATGGGCAGGTGCGTTGGCGGCAAAGACCGCCACATCGGCGATATCGTCTCCCGTCAACGGCTTGATGCCCTTATAGACGTTGGCCGCACGCTCGGTGTTGCCATGGAAGCGGGTGTTGCTGAAGTTCGTCTCCACCAGTCCCGGCTTGAGATTGGTCACACGCACAGCGCTACTGGCCACGTCAAGACGCAACCCGTCCGTCAAGGTCTTCACCGCCGACTTGGTGGCACAATAGACATTCCCGTTGGCGTATGCAGCATCGCCAGCCACAGAACCGACATTGATGATGTGTCCGCGGTCGCGCGCCACCATCCCCGGCACGATGAGGCGTGTCATCGTCAGCAAACCCTTGATGTTGGTGTCGATCATCGTCTCCCAATCATCGAAACTGCCCTCATACTCAGGCTCCAAGCCGAGGGCCAAACCGGCATTGTTCACCAGCACGTCAATCTCGCGCCACTCCTCCGGCAACCCGTTGATACAGCGGGTGGCCTGCTCACGGTCGCGCACGTCGAAGAGCAACGTCAGCACTTTAGTGCCTTTGTCGGTCAGCTCCTTGCGGATTTCCTCCAGCTTTTGCTCGTTACGACCCGTCAGGATCAGCTTGTCGCCATTCTCGGCGAACTTTCTCGCGCATCCAAGCCCAATACCGCTCGTAGCGCCGGTTATCATCACAATCTTATTCATAATCAATAATTTAAAAAATATTTATCCAGACAAAGTATCGTTTACAAAAATACATTTTTTTCCAATCGGTCACCACTCATCGTTTGGTAATCCCTATATCAATTTGGTAGAATGACAGGAAAAGAGCACCTTGCTGCAGATGGACACCGCCCTTCATTCTTCATTCGGTTCCTCTTCCGTGCGCTTGAAGATCTTGTACCCGATGAATGCCACCGTGATGGACATCAATGGCGAGATGAGGTTGAAGAAACAATATGGGACAAATTCTAATGTGGGAACTTTCAGCACCATAGACTGTGTCATGCCGCAGGTATTCCAGGGGACAAGCACAGAGGTGACGGTCGCGGAGTCTTCGGTGGAACGACTCAGCAGACGCCCTTCGAAACCCAAGTCCTTGTAGAGTTGCTTGAAGATGTTGCCCGTCAGGACGATGCTGAGATATTGGTCGCCCGTTGCCATGTTGGCGAAGAGACCTGTGCCCACGGTGGAGGCCACCAGCGAGCGTCTGCCCGTAACGCCGCGGGCGAGGGCCTCGGTGAGGCTTCTCATCATGCCGCCGCCCGTCAGCGAGCCGCCGAAAGCGGAGGCGCAGAAGATGAGGAACACCGTGCTCAGCATGCCCTTCATGCCGCGCGTCTGCACCAGGTTGGTGAGCACTTCATTGCCCGTATCGACAGAGGTGCTGCTGTAATAGGTCAGCATCAACCCACGGAAATTGTTGCCGTCACCGATGTGCGCCACTATGTCGGGCTGTGCCACCAGCATGACAAGGCCTGCGACAAAGGCCGACAAAAACAGGATGACGGCCGCCGGCAGTCGCAAGGCAATGAGAATGCCCGTAAACAAGGGCACTAACAATAGCCAAGGGCTGATGACAAAGGAGTTCTGCAGCCCTTCCGCAAACGAGGCCGCCTGGGTGCCGCTCTCGGTCGAGTGGCTCAAGCTAACGATGAGAAAAATAATCAGGGCAATGGTGAAAGAAGGGACGGTGGTGATGAGCATATAGCGGATATGCTTGAAAAGAGGCACCTCGCCCACAGACGATGCCAGTACCGTGGTGTCAGACAGCGGGGAGATCTTGTCCCCGAAATAGGCGCCCGAGATGATGGCGCCCGCCGTCCACCCTGCCGAGAAACCATGCGCCGTTCCGATACCGATCAGGGCGATGCCCACCGTGGCCACCGTGGTCCACGAGCTACCCGTAATCAACGACACCAACGCGCAGATGATGCAAGCCATGAAAAGGAATAGTGACGGCGTGATGATCTTCATGCCGTAATAGATCATGGTGGGCACAATCCCACTCATCATCCAGCTGCCCGAAATGGCCCCGATGAGGAAAAGGATGATCACGGCAGGACCGATGGTCTTGATGTTGTCGCCAATGGCCCCATTGATGGTCTTCCAGGGCACTCTGTATCCTACCATGGCAATGGCCACCGCCACCGCCGCGGCAAAGAGCAACGCCGTCTGACTGGCCCCATCGATAGCGTCAGAGCCGAACTGCTTGATGACGAGGACCTGCAGCACCACAAGCACGGCAAAAGGCACAAGGGCAATGGTCCAGTGAATATGAGGTGTGTCGGATTTCATATTGTTATGTTTCGAAGACAAAGATACATTATATTAGCATCATACAACTTGCTGTGTTTTATGGCTCATGCCAAGAATCGTACAATATCAATATTGTTCACGGTATAAAAGCAACCACTTGGCATTGTCGCGGAAGAATCTTTTCGGATCTTTGTCTTGCTGAAGCGCCAAGCTGTCCAATTGGGCTTTGTACAATTGATGCTTCCAGATGTCGTGCTGATAGTATCGGACACCATCGTTGAAGTAGTGTTTGGGCAGTTTGTTAAAATTGAGCGGTTCAAGGCCCGGATATAGAATGTTGCTGATGGACAAAGAGGCGGGCAGCATGCTCTCACCCGACACGGTGAAGGTTTGCAGGGCGGGTCTGTTCAAAAATCGAATGTTACCATAGTGGGCATTAGCTTGTGTATTAAGCGGTTGACCATTGACCTGCACCATGTCGGAGTCCTGTTCCGAAAGGATAGAGAATGCAAAACTTTTGTATGCGGAATAGTAACCCACCTTGATGGTGTCACAAGCTAACTTCGTGAAGTCTTCGGTGAGATCTGTCCCTTTGCACTGGAACCAGACGAAGTAGATGTCATCGCTCTTGGCAGCCTGTTGGCAGGAGAAGATGGCCACATCATCATCGGAAGTACGATATGTTTGGTAAAAATGCGTGTAATCAGTCTCAAAATTTCCTGATAGACCCAAATAGACTTGCACATTCGTGTTCTTGCCCGCACAGATGTCCTTGCCAGTATAGGTGGGCGTCACTTGAAAGCGGCCTGTCCAGACAGGCATGGTGCCATCGGGTTTGATTTTCTGTTTTTTGAGGAATTGCTCCGCTTGGGTATATCGAAGATTGGCACGTTTCACATCTTGCATCACCTGCTCGTTTGTGAACTGAACCACCACCGCGAGTATCAGAAGGCCACATGCAAACAGCACAGCATACACTGTCTGGGCAACAGGCCATTTTGAAAGATAATGTCTGCCTAAAAGAAAGAGCACGACTATGATAAACGCCATGCCGAAATTGGAAAATATGGTAGTGACATAGCTGTCGAAGATGTCTTGTATATATTTTGTCGAACAAGAGAGGATCAGATGGGGAAGAATGGCCATCATCACCGCCACAAGCAGCGCGAACCATAACTTCTTGCCTTTCGTTTTGAATTCAAGCATGGCAAAGGTGACGTAAAAGAGCAACGCAGCCAGCAATCCTTTCACCCAAGCCATGGCTCCTGCATGAAACAGCATGTAAAAGAAGGAGTATTTGAAATTGGGGTCTCCTGAGAGATCGGCAAGAGGAATCCGATATTGATAGAATGACATCCCCGGGATCGAATACAGGATGATGTTGCCCCAAGAACGCAATATCTTTAACGGGCTAAAACACCAATCCGTACCACTGTAGTATTGGGATACGATATGGAACAGAATAAAGTACACGGCGATGAACACCACGCCGCACACCACAAAGGGGAGAAGCTCTTTGATGAATTTCCGCCGGATGGTCTTCTCGCGGTATAGGTGGTTGTCATATTGGGAGCGGAGAAGGAGATAAATGACGATATAGTATGCCAGATATGCCTCGTAAAAGGTGGTGGTGATGAACATGAAAAGAGCCGAGAGAAGAAGTGACCGATACTTCTGCGTCTCCTTGTATCGAAGAAGAAAAAGCAACGAGATCAACAAAAAAAGGAAGGAGAATGTAAACCAGAAAGGGAAACCAATGACACCCGAAAACCCAGTATGGATGGTGAAGGCGCACAGCAACACGAGAGCCGTCATTTGGGCAATTGTTTCATTACGCGAGTATTTCCTAACCAAGACAGCGGCGAGTATAACATCCAGAATGACAGGCAGTATGGTCAGCAGAAGGTACACAAAATGCGATTGGGTGTAATAAGGAAGAAACAGAGCCCAGCCTGTCAGCAGGTTGGTGAATCTCCCTTGAAGGAGAAACATTTTGTATGACATGCCCAGCAGGGAGGACACATCCTGCAAGGATCTTGTTGTGGCGAAAAAGATGATGCTGTCGCTATTTGACAATCCAGAGTATAACAAAGGCAGGAAGGTCGGCACAGCTAAAATAGCCAGCACAGCCCAAATAAGAACGTTGTGATTTGCCTGCCTGAAAGGAGCTTTAGTCATTGCTTTATTTTTACAAAAAGATGATGCAAAAATACATATTATTCTCAAAAAATCTTAGCCTAAACGAGTGTATCTGCAAGATGAGCGACTCGCCTTGTCGCCGGCCAGCGTATAGCCCTTTTTTAAGAAAAATTTAGAGACAAGATAGAAACATATTTTTATATCTTTGCGATGTCATATTGTCATCTCTTGTTACATGGACTTCGCAAGGCGTGAGGATATGATGCACTTAATTACTAACAAGGAGTCTTAAAAGCATGACTATGAAAAAAACGCTTCTTCTCATCATGACCTGCCTGATGGCGCTAACTATTAATGCACAAGACTTTGTGGACTTGGGTTTGCCAAGCGGCACCAAGTGGAAAGCTCAAAATGAGAGCGACCTGTACAACTTTGACGCCGCACGGGCTGAGTTTGGCGACAACCTGCCCATCTATGCCCAGTGCGAAGAGTTGAAGGCTTTGTGCAAGTGGGAGTGGACGGGGAATGGATATAAAGTGACAGGTCTCAACGGAAACTCCATCTTTTTCCCAGCCGCAAGTATTAGCGATTGCAACGGCGATTTTATGGATAATCTGGGTGGAAACGATACCGGTGGCTTTTGGACTTCATCCTCCGAAGGTCCTAAGGAAGCTTGGTTTCTCGTTTTCACTATGAGGGGCGTGGATATGGCCGAAAGCGAGAAATGCTTCTGGCGGTCAGTGCGCCTGGTGCAAAATCCGTAAAGGGGACTTGAAGGATTGTTTCAAGAAAAAATTCTACTTTTGCCACCTGTTAGAAAGAATCAGGTATTATGAGGCAAAATAGACTGTACATTATCATGCTGACCCTGGTGGCGACCATGGGTGGTCTCCTGTTTGGTTACGACACAGCGGTGATCTCCGGTACCGTGGAGTCGCTGCGGGTGTTCTTCATCGACCCACAGGGGTTGCCGCTGGCGCAGGCCAACGCTTTGGAGGGATTTGTGGTGAGCAGCGCGCTCATCGGTTGTATCATCGGTGCCTGCCTCGCGGGGTGGATCTCCCAGAAGCTCGGGCGAAAGCCCACCCTGATCATCGCCGCCGTTCTCTTCCTGCTCTCCGCCATCTGCTCTGCCTGGCCAGAGATCTTCTATGGGATGCCGGGAGACGGTGATTATCATTTCATCAACCACTTTGTGTACTATCGCATCAGCGGTGGGGTAGGCGTGGGCATCGCCTCTATGGTCTCCCCGATGTATATTGCGGAGATCGCTCCTTCAGAGCGGCGCGGCACCCTGGTCTCGCTGAACCAATTCGCCATCATCCTGGGCATGCTGATCATATACTTCGTGAACTATAATATCGCCGGGCGTGGCGATGCGGAGTGGCTCCACACCATCGGCTGGCGCCAGATGTTCGCCTCGGAGATCATCCCTGCAGGTATCTTCCTCATGGCCCTGTTCTTTGTGCCCGAGACGCCCCGCTATCAGGTCATGCGCGGCCGTGAGGAGAAGGCCCTCAAGGTGTTGCGCAAGATTTCCGGTAACGATGCCGAGAAGGAGATGATGGCCATTCGCGAGAGCCTGAACGAGAAAGCGCACTCTATGCGGGCCTTCTACCTCTTCATGCTCGACTGGCTCATCTTGTTCGTGGCGGGCTATTTTATGCTGAAACTCTGTTCGGTCAACAGCGCCTTGGAAATATCCCTGCTGGTCAGCTTCCTCATTTCATTGATTGTCCCGATACGCAACTATGGTCTCGGCATTATCGTGGTGGGTGTGCTGCTGGCCTCGCTGCAGCAGTTCATCGGCATCAACGTGGTGCTCTACTATGCCCCGGAAATCTTCAAAACGATGGGGGCAGCTACCGACACCGCCCTGCTGCAACAGATCATCGTGGGTGCGGTCAACCTCTCCTTCACCATCCTGGCCATCCTGACGGTCGATAAGTTCGGACGCCGTCCGCTGATGATCATCGGTGCACTGGTGATGGCCCTCGCCATGTTCATCCTCGGCACCACCTTCTACACGCACAGCGTGGGCGTGGGCTCGCTCGTCTGCATGCTGGTCTATACCGCCGGCTTCGCTATGTCGTGGGGGCCCGTCTGCTGGGTGCTGCTGTCCGAAATATTTCCCAACTCCATCCGCTCCATGGTGATGGCAGTCGCCGTGGCCTCCCAGTGGATCTCCAACTTTCTGGTGTCGTGGACTTTCCCGATGCTCGACAAGAACGAGACACTGACGAGCCTCTTCAATCATGGCTTTTCCTATTGGATCTATGGTCTGATGGGTGTTTTGGCCGCCCTCTTCATCTGGAAGCTGGTGCCCGAGACGAAGGGCAAGTCGTTGGAGGAGATGGAACAATATTGGAAGAAATAGAATTAGTTATGAATCATTAAATAATACACTTATGAAAAAAACTTTGTTTAGCTTAGCATCGATGGTTATGCTGATGGCATTACTCGGCATGGCAAACATGGGTTTGGCCCAAAGACCGCCTCAGGGGGCTGTTCCCAACTCCCGTGTCTCCCTTGTTGTGACTTCCGATCAGACCGCCTTCTGGTTGTTTGTAGATGATGTTCTACAGAATGAGCAGTCGGTGATGTCTATTCAATTGGACTATGTGCCGGAGGGCGACCACTATCTGCGGGTGGAGATGGATGATCCTGACCATCGCACGGTCGGTCAGCTGGTGCGTGTCGATTATGCCCATAGAAGTTTTCGTATAGAACGCTATCGGCACCTGTTAGGCCTGTCTCCCGGCTATGGCGCGCCCCGTCCGGAATTGGTCATGACGATGGTTTCGCTGCAGCCCAACCATGCGCACGGTCATCTGACGGGACAGAGCTCCTGGTTCGGCTATCATCAGCCCGCAGGGCAGCATGGTCAGCCATCCGTGGCCCCGCCGCCAGCGCCAGGCCCTATGGCCATGAGCGAGCCCGATTTCAACCAAGCGTTGGAGATGGTCAGAAAGGAACACTTTGACTCCAACAGACTCTCGCTGGCCAAGCAGATCACCCGCCAGAATATGCTGACAGCCTCACAGATCAAGAAGTTCTGCCAGACCTTCGAGTTTGACAATACCAAGTTGGACTTTGCCAAGTTCGCGTATTCACGTTGTGTGGATCCCGAGCGCTATTTCCTGTTGTACGATGTCTTCGCCTTTGACAGCAACAAACGTGCCTTGGACACATTCATCCAACAGCAGCATTAATGACAACGTAGCAATAAAAAAAACGGACTTCAATGGAAGCCCGTTTTTTTGTTTTGATTAATCCAGCTCAGGGAAATCAGGCGTATCGTTTTGAGGACGCTCGTTACGATGCGGTCTGTCGCCTTGCGGACGGCGGTTGTGGCCGTGTCCGTTTTCGCGTCTCTCGCGGCCTCCACCGTTGTTGCGTTCGGGGCGTCTTTCGCCACCGCGGCGAGGTTTGGCGCTCGGCTCCACATAGCCTTCTGGCTTCGGAAGCAGCACCTTGTGGGAGAGACGGTATTTGCCGGTCTTCTCATCGATGCCGATCAGCTGTACCTTGATGGTGTCACCGACCTTGAGGACATCCTCCACGTTCTCGATGCGGCGATAGGCGATCTCCGTCACATGCAAGAGGCCGTCAGTGTTGGGCAGGAACTCCACGAAAGCACCGAAGGCGGTGATGTTCTTGACTTTTCCTTCATACACCTCACCCACTTCAGGAACCGTGGTGATGAGTTTGATGCGCTCGATGGCGGCGTTGATGTCGTCCACATTGGCAGCGGCGATGTCGATGATGCCGAACTCACCCACCTCCTCGATGTTGATGGTGGTGTTGGTCTCACGCTGCATCTCTTGGATGATCTTGCCTCCCGGTCCGATGACGGCGCCGATGAACTCGCGCGGGATTTGCATTTGGATGATGCGCGGCACGAAGGGACGGTAGTCCTCGCGCGGTGCGGGCATCGCCTCTTTGATCTTGCTGAGGATGAACATACGGCCTCTGTGAGCCTGTGCCAATGCCTCAGCCAACACTTCAGAGGAGAGACCGTTGACCTTGATGTCCATCTGGCAGGCGGTGATGCCGTCTTCGGTACCGCAGACCTTGAAGTCCATGTCGCCCAGGTGGTCCTCATCGCCGAGGATGTCGGACAAGATGGCGTAGCGGCTGGAGTTCTCGTCTGTGATGAGACCCATGGCGATACCGGAAACCGGTTTCTTCATCTTGACACCGCAGTCGAGCAGGGCGAGAGTGCCGGCGCAGACGGTAGCCATGGAGGAGCTGCCGTTGGACTCGAGGATGTCGGAGACGATACGCACGGTGTAGGGGAATGTCGGGTCGTCGAAGGGGATCATCGGGGCGAGGGCGCGTTTGGCCAAGTTGCCGTGGCCGATCTCGCGGCGGCCGGTGCTGCCGACACGTTTCACCTCACCGACGCTGTACGGCGGGAAGTTGTAGTGCAGCATGAAACGGCTGGTGCCTTCCACCACGGCGCCGTCGATGGTCTGCTCGTCCAGCTTGGTGCCTAACGTACAGGTGGCCAAAGACTGCGTCTCACCACGGGTGAAGATGGCGGAACCATGAGCGGCGGGCAGATAGCCGGTCTCGATCCAGATGGGACGGATGGTCTCCAGGTCACGACCGTCAAGACGGATACGCTCATCCAGGATCATATTGCGCATGGCGTGATATTGGACGTCGCTGTAGTAGCGTTTCACCATCACTTCTTTCTCTTCACGCTCCTCTTCAGGGATGGTCTCCATGAAGTCGGCCAGGATCTGGTCGAAAGCGTCGTTGCGGGCCTGCTTGCCCATGAAAGACTTGGCTACGGCATACACTTTGTCGTAGGTCTCCTTCTGGATGCGCTCGCGAATCTCCTCGTCGTTGGTCTCGTGGCAGTACTCGCGTTTCGGGAAGGCGGTGGGCACCTCGGCAGCCAGCTCGATTTGAGCTTGGCACTGCACCTTGATGGCGTCCTTGGCGAAGTTCAATGCGCCTACCATGTCTTCCTCGGAGATCTCTTTCATCTCACCTTCCACCATCATGATGTTCTCCATGGAGGCAGCCACGATCATGTCGATATCAGACTTCTCCATGTCTTCCACGGTGGGGTTGATGACGAATTTGCCGTCCACACGACCCACGCGCACCTCGGAGATGGGGCACTCGAAGGGGATGTTGGACACGGCGATAGCGGAAGAGGCGGCCAGGCATGCCAGACAGTCGGGCAGCATGTTCTTGTCACCGGAGATCAAGGTCACGATGACCTGTGTCTCAGCGTGAAAGTCTTTCGGGAAGAGCGGACGGATGGCGCGGTCCACCAGTCGGGCGATGAGGATCTCATACTCGGAGGGGCGGGCCTCACGACGGAAGAAACCGCCGGGGATGCGGCCGAGCGCACCGTATTTCTCTTGATATTCCACTTGCAGCGGCATGAAGTCAGTGCCTTCCACGGCCTCTTTCTTGCAGCATACCGTTGCCAAAATCATCGTGTCGCCCATCTTGACGACAGCGGCGCCGTCAGCCTGTTTGGCCAACTTGCCGGTCTCGATGGTCACCATGCGGCCATCGCCTATGTCGAATGTTTTACTAATTCCAATCATAGCTAAAAAATTAAAAATGAATAAAATGATCAGTCAGGTCATCCATATACCAAACAAGGCAATTTGTGGAAATTGCCCTGCCTGGTAATGCTATAGATGTAAGAATTATTTTCTGAGACCCAACTTCTTGATCAAAGTTCTGTAACGCTCAATATCTTGTTGTTTGAGGTATTCGAGCATTTTCTTTCTCTTACCAACCAAGTTGATGAGGGCGCGTTTGGTGACTTTGTCGCCGCCATTGGCCTTCACGTGCTCGGTGAGGTGTTTGATGCGGTGGGTGAATAAGGCAACCTGTGCTTCAGGAGAACCGGTGTCGGTAGCAGATTTGCCATATTCTTCAAAAATGGATTTCTTTACGTCGCTTGTTAAATACATAGTTTTCTTCTAATTAATTAAATTTTTTTACCTTTCTTAAATCGGCGGCAAAAATACACTTTTTTCTATTATAATGAGGCCATTCTAAAAAAAAATACGTCCGACCAAAAATGACACCAGCTTCCGGAGTATATTTTGTGCGTGTGACATACGAAAGTGGAGAGGCGGTAAAGACGTTGGTGAAAAGATGGAAATGCCGGAATGGACTTCCAATCATGAAGAATAAACAGAAACGACAACAACTAAATAACATTGACAATGTCTATTAATTCAACAAAAAATCATTATCTTTGCGGCGGCAAATTTTGGGTTTGTCCTTTTGTTTGAAAAATAGGTAAGATGAAGTTATCTGTCGTTATATTAAACTGGAACGGGCGCAATTTTTTGGAGAAATTCCTGCCGCCGCTCATGCGCTCCCTGCCGGATTACGCCGAGCTGGTGGTGGCTGACAATGCCTCTTCAGACGATTCCATTGCCTTCTTGCAAGCGCATTATCCTGCCGTCCGCATTCTGCGCAACGAGCGTAACGAAGGCTTCGCGCGGGGCTATAACCTTGCCATGGAGCAAATAGACTCCGAGTATTTCTGCCTCCTCAATTCCGATATAGAGGTCACGGACCATTGGATTGAGCCGGTGATTGAGATGATGGACACCAACGAGAAGATTGCGGTGGTGCAGCCGAAGATTCTCTCCTATTCCCAGCCGGAGATGTTCGAGTATGCAGGCGCCTCGGGCGGTTTCATCGATAAGTACGGCTATCCCTTCTGTCGTGGCCGTGTCTTCTCCACGCTGGAGAAGGACGAGGGACAATACGACGATCCGGTTGATGTCTTCTGGGCCACGGGCGCTGCCATGTTTGTCCGTAGCGACGTCTATCGCACCATGGGTGGCCTCGATGACGATTTCTTCGCCCACATGGAAGAGATAGACTTCTGCTGGCGTATCAAGAACGCCGGCTTCAAGATCAAAGTGTGCCCGCAGTCGGTGGTGCTTCACGTCGGGGGCGGCACCCTGCCCAAAAACAACTCCTTCAAAACGTACCTCAATTTCCGCAACAACCTGTTCCTCCTGCTGAAGAATCTGCCCGACAATCGTCTTGCGAAAACTTTTGTCTTCCGCTTCTTCCTGGATCAGATCGCGGCTGTCTTTTTCCTGCTTCAGTTCCACTTTAAGGATTTTATCGCCGTATATAAGGCCATGTTCTCATTTGCCAAACATTATAAA
Source organism: Bacteroidales bacterium (assembly GCA_017615595.1). Classification (GTDB taxonomy): domain Bacteria; phylum Bacteroidota; class Bacteroidia; order Bacteroidales; family WCHB1-69; genus F23-D06. The sequence continues at coordinate 24,870 of JAFZZT010000006.1, read as the reverse complement.
GAATGCAAGGCCAAACGGAGCACCATGCCGAAACTCGCCTATCTGGATGTGTATGACGGTTCCGTGGTGTTTCTCAATTATTTCAAAAGAAAACGTCATTTTGACGGTTCCAAGTTTTTCTAGCACCTGGTAATTATGGAACTTTTCAGTCAAGTATATCAATACCTCCTGATCATCATGACCGTTTTGGGCATCGGGGTGTTCATTGTGCTTCAGTTTGTCACGGTCGCATACGGTATGACCTTTAACAACCGGTGGGGTTTTTCAGTACGCAGTAATCTCGGTTGGTTTATCATGGAGATACCCGTGTTCTTCACCATGCTGATGCTCTATTTTATCTCGCTCTATTTCCATATCAGGCCATTCAACATAGTGACATTCATTATGTTCTTCCTTTTTGAGTTTCACTATTTCCAACGGTCGTTTATCTTTCCTTTGCTGATGAAAGGTCAAAGCAAGATGCCTGTCTCTGTCATCATCTCCGGATTTATCTTTAACACCTGCAATGCTATTATGCAGGGTGGATGGCTCTTTTATTTCAGCCCTATTGACTATTACCCTGTCCAGTGGCTTTACTCCCCGCAGTTCATCATCGGTTTCTTGATCTTCCTGGCGGGCATGATTCTCAATCTCCATTCCGACCGCATTATCCGCAACCTGCGTTTGGATCCTTATGACAACAACTATTATCTGCCCAAGGGCGGACCGTTCAAATATGTGAATTCGGCCAACTATCTGGGCGAGATCATGGAATGGGCTGGATTTGCCATCCTGACTTGGTCGGTGGCTGGTCTGGTATTCTTTATCTGGACCTGTGCCAATATCATTCCTCGTTCTAAAGCTGTGTACGAACGCTATGAGATGTTCTTTGGCGAGGAGTTCACCTCACTGAAGCGCTATAAAATTTTCCCCTTCATTTATTGATCATACCATGCAAGTCAAAAAACTGTTTTTCTTTCTGTTGCTGCTGCCGCTCTTTAGCGGGTGTCGTGTGGATCCGAGTCCAATCCCGCACGTGAATGTGGACTTCTATGTATATCCCAACGATGCGATGTATTATCGGCTCAACACCTACGGAGGCTATGAATATTTCACGGGTGGCGTGAACGGCATCATCGTCTATCGTCTGGACGAGTGGACGTTCCTTGCCTACGACCGGGCCTGTCCCTTCGATTTTGAGGAACATGAGTCGTGGCTGTTCGTGGCTCCTGACGGGTTGCGTATGGTGGATTCGCTGTGCGGCTCCACGTATAATATATTGGATGGCAGTGTGCTGACAGGTCCTTCCAAATGGCCTGCCCGCAGATACAACACCCGTTATGACGGGATGCGGCTGCGCGTGTACAGCTAGTCTTATTTTTTCTGCTTGTTGAGTTGGATGCGCATCACGGTGCCGTGTCCCAATACGGAGGTCTTGACAAAGAGTTTGCCCTTGTGATAGTCGTTGATGATGCGCTTGGCCAGTGTCAGTCCGAGGCCCCAGCCGCGGTTCTTGGAGGTGTATCCGGCCTTGAAGATCTGTCGCTGCAGTTTGGCGGGGATGCCTTTGCCGGTGTCGGACACATCGATGCAGACATGCTTGTTCTCCTCTACGATGTCGATGTTGATGGCACCCTGACCGTCCATGGCATCTACGGCGTTTTTGATCAGGTTCTCAATAACCCACTCGAACAGATAACGGTTGATGGGTAGGACGATAGCCTCGCTCTCCGGTTTGTTGAATTTGATGCTGACGAGGGAGGGGATGCGCGACTGCATGTAGGAGGTGAATTCGTCGATGATGGGGATGATGTCGGTGTCTTCCAGCACGGGTGCTGACCCGATCTTGGAGAACCGCTGTGCAATGGTCTCCAAACGCCGTACGTCCTTGCCTATCTCCGTAGATACAGATGGGTCGATGTCCATCTCTTTCAGCAGCTCGTTCCAGGCCATCAGGGAGGAGATCGGGGTGCCGAGCTGATGGGCCGTCTCCTTGGACATGCCCACCCAGACTCTGTTTTGCTCTGATTTCCGTGAGACGCTGAACAGCAGGTAGGCTACGATGATGAAGATGAGGACGATGCCCAACTCGATGTAGGGGAAGTAGCGGAGCTGTTTCAGCACGGAAGACTCCTCGTAGAAGACATAGCAGCGACCTTGGTCCACCAGGTCGAGCTCTATGGGGTCGTTGCTGTTTTTCATAGACTCCAGTTTCTCACTCAGCAGGAGGGGCTGCTGGATGATGGTTGAGTCGATGTTGCCGGCGTTGATGACGTTGCGCTTGGTGCTGTCGGTGATGATGACCGGCACGGAGGCGGAGTTGATGACCGTTTCCTGGAAGAACGACTGCAATAGGTTGTCGATGACGGTGTGGAGGTCGTAATAGATTTGGGATTCCTTATAGTAGATGGTCACATAGTCGTGGGCGTAGTAGGTCAGCCTGAGGCTGTCAAAGCCACCGCGTTCGGGTCCCAACTCGTTGATGTTCTTCATGTTCATGATGCTGTCGGGCACGTTGACGGCGGCGTCTATTTCGCCTCTCATGTTGGCTATGATGGTGGGCACTGTGGAGTTGGAGGTGATGATGTCCTGGTAGAAGGTGAGGTCCTCGTCCAGGTCGGCCTCGGTCACTTTCTTGATGGCTTTGGCCAGCAGGGCGGCGTGATTGCCCTCCTCCAGCCGGATGGAGTTGAAGAAATGCTCTGTCTCGTTGACAATCTGGGCTTTGTAGGTGATGGCGCCGGCCCATATCTCGATACGTTGCCGTTCCTCTTGGGCGATATTGTTGATCAGCTTGGAGGAGTAGTAGAGGATGAATACAAACACCAACAGCGCGGATGCGAACAGCAGCCAGCGCCAGTGGGATTTATATAGGATATTTTTGGCCATGAGGCTTAGTTGGCGGCGGTGAGCAGCTTGTCGATGATGTTCTCCACGGTAAGACCTTCTGCTTCCGCTTTGTAGTTGCGGATGATTCTGTGACGCAGGATGTTGTGGGATACGGCGCGGATGTCTTCAATGTCGGGAGACAATTTGCCGTTGAGGATGGCGTGTGTGCGTGCTCCGATGATGAGGAACTGGGAGGCACGGGGACCTGCGCCCCAAGCGAGGTAGTCGTTGGCCCACGGGTGCGCGCCAGGCGTTCCGGGACGCGTCAGCGTGGAGAGGTTGACGGCGTAGCGATAGACGTTCTCGGGGATGGGCACTCGCTGCAACAGTTTTTGGTAGAAGATGATGTCCTCCACGGTGAGCACACGCTCGGGTACCATCATGTCGCCATGGATGGTGCGCTTGACAATCTCCACCTCCTCTTCCACGGAGGGGTAGTCCAGCAGGATGTTGAACATGAAACGGTCTTGCTGGGCCTCCGGCAGCGGATAGGTACCCTCCTGCTCAATGGGGTTTTGGGTGGCGAGCACGAAGAAGGGGTCGGGGAGGGGATAGGTGGTGCCGTTCATACTGATGGAGCGCTCCTGCATGGCCTCCAACAAGGCGGATTGCGTCTTGGGCGGCGTACGGTTGATCTCATCGGCCAGGACGATGTTGGCGAACACAGGGCCTTTCACGAACTTGAAGTTGCGGTTGTCGTCCAGGATCTCCGCACCCATGATGTCGGAAGGCATCAAGTCGGGGGTGAACTGGATACGGTTGTAGCTCATATCCACCGCCTTGGCGATGGTGGTGATCATCAAGGTCTTGGCCAGACCGGGCACACCGATCAGCAGGGCGTGGCTGCGGCTGAACATGGCCATCAGGATGTTCTTCACCACTTCGTCTTGTCCGACAATGACCTTTCCGATCTCCGATTTTAATTCCTTATACTTTTCTACGAAAGCCTCGATGGCTTCCACGTCATTTTTAAAATCTTGATTCATCTGCTCACAAATTTAGGGAATCTGCCATTTAGTAACGAAATCACAGTCTTTATATTGTGTGTTCAACTTAATGTTGGTCACTTTCACTTTGTCAATGAGCCACTGCTCCAGCGCTTCGTATTTTTTGTCTTCCAGGGCGGCGTTTTTGATCATGTCATAGTCCTCCACGATGTTGGCCTTATGTTCGCTGATCTTCTCTTGGAGATAGATGAGACGATAGGCCATCACACCGTCGTCGTTGACAAAAGGCACGCATTCGGAGTATTCGCCCGGGATCAGCTTGTTGATGGTGACGTAGGTGGCCTCGTCAAGGGTCTGCTTGTCGAAGCTGTTGGAGTTGGTGTAGGGGTTGATGGCGAGTCCGCCGTTGTCCTTGGTGGGTCCTTCGGAGAAGCGTTTGGCGGCCTCTTCGATGGTGAGTTTTTCATTGAGGATGATCTGTCGGACGCTGTCGAGGTAGGTGATGGCTTTCACCTGTTCGTCCGTGGAGGGTTTGGGCTGGATGAGGATGTGCGCCACATGCACGGACTCGCCGCGCCGCTCGATCATCTGGATGATATGGTAGCCGGCTTGTGTCTTGATGACTTGCGACACCTCCCCGGATTTCAGGTTGAAGGCAGCCGCTTCAAACTCGGGGTAGGTGGTGCCGCGCTCCACAAAGCCAAGGTCGCCGCCATGGGCTGCGCTGCCGGGGTCGTCAGAGTAGAGCCGTGCCAGCAGGGAGATCTTCTCCCCGCGGAGAATGCGCTCGCGATACCCGTTGAGCTGCTCCTTGACGGAGTTGATCTCCTCTTCGCTCACGGGCGGTATCTTCACGATCTCGCCGAAGATGTAAGAGGTGGGCACGGTCGGCATGCTGTCAGGGTTGATCTCGCTGGCGAATCGCTTCACCTCGGAAGGCGTCACCGTAATGTCGCCGGTGATTTTGTATTGCACCTGCTCAATCAGCGCCTGTTCCTTCATCAGCTCCCGCATCTCCTTCTTGATCTCGGACATCGGCTTCTTGAAGTAGTTCTCGATGTACTTGACATCTCCGCCTACCTGTTGCAGGAAATAGGAGATCTTGGAGTTGAGACGGTATTCCACCTCTTCGTCTGTCACCTCAATGCTGTCCAGCTCCGCTTGGTGTACCAACAACTTGTTGAACATCAGATTCTCCAAGATCTGGCAATAGACCTCCTCGGGATTGTCGATGTTGCGGAATTGGGTCTTGTAGTCGATGAAGTGCTTCTCCAGGTCGGATTGGAGGATGACCTCCTTGCCAATCACGGCCACGATGCCGTCAATGGGCGTGCCTCCGCCCTGTGCCCAAAGAGACAAAGAGGTGCAGATGATGCATAATATACTGATAATAAGTTTTTTCATATTTGTCATTCGCTCTTTTGAACAAGGTCTTTCCCTGTCAAAAATCAAAGTGCGAAAATACAAAAAAAAGAAGACAAATGCCTTCTTTTAATTCATTCAGTCATGACCCGCAAGCTGCAGAACTATTTTCTGCCAAGGCTTTCGTCAGACACAGTCAATTTCTTTCTGCCTTTTGCTCTGCGAGCGGCTAAAACGCGGCGACCATTCGCGGTTGACATTCTCTCTCTGAAACCGTGTTTATGTCTCCGTCTCGTGTTTGAAGGTTGATATGTTCTTTTCATTGCTTTAGAATTTTTGTCTTTTTTAAGGACGGCAAAAATACAATTTTTTTTGTTTCTACCAAATCTCCAGCTCCTTTTTTCTTGGATGTCCCTATTTTTTTTCAATAGTATTTTTAACAGTCTTAAAACCAGCTTGTTAAAAATGGCTCGCACGGACATGTGCCGGGCTGTCGGGCCTTTGTTTTGTCCGAGAGAACCGCTTACTTATGAACATATTTGGGTGAAAAGCCCGCCTTGAGTCCGCAAACGGTGGCTCTCCTGCCGTTTTTTCCCCGCGGATATCCTTTCCGGTAAATCTTTCCTGTATTTTTCTTGGCGGACTATACATTATTTTTATTATTATTGCTTTCCTAAAAGCGTAAATATAAAATTACTAGTCATGATAAAAAAATCTACCTTGTTCTTGGGATTTATTATGTTGACATTCAGCTTTATAATGAATGCTCAGACGGAAAATCCCTATGCTGAATTCAATCCTGAATCTTTAAAGGAAAATGCAAAATACGTTCGTAATTTTGCGCCTAACAATTATGATGAAAAGATTCTGTATGACTGTCTGACGGAAATGATCGACATGGCGCGTCTGGAATACAATTTTCTTGTGAAGATGAAACATGACGAGTCGTTGGACTCAGTCGCGCGGTTCCAGGCGGACTATCAGGCTTCCAAGGATGAGCGCACGGAAGAGAACGTGGCTCCTTACAAGACGGTCTATTATCGTCTCCGCAAGTATGATTTGGCTGGCAACGGCGCGGAGCTGGTGGCAAAGACCAAGGCTTATCTGGGCGAGAAGGAGTACACCTATTACGATCTTTGCCTCTCTACCGTTCAGTTCTTCTTGAAGAATCTCAAAACGGCCGCCGTCATGTTGGATGGCCAATATACCTATCTGGGCATTGGCTTCAACACGGATTTGCTGATGAAGAACATGTATTTTTCTTGTGTTTTCACCAATGACCGCGCCTTTAACTACAACAGGCCCGGCTACGGCACGAGGGATCTGCCTTATACCAAGACAGCCAATGGCCTGAAACTGTATGATGAAAAGATCTGCAAAAAATGCGCTTCAGAACCTGGCTTGGAGGTCCTGTCCGAGTATGTGAGCATGCACAAGGATGGCGCTGTCTATCTGGAGTGCGATGATTACAAGGCATTGAAGAAGCTTATCGGCAAGGAAGGCGATGCCATCGTCATCGACTTCGTGCAGCAGAGCAACTACGGTTGCGACAACCCCACCACCGACTACAATCTTCCCCACCGTGGTTTCATCACCAAACCCATCACCTTTGAGAAGATGATGGATCTGAATGAGAACAAGAACCTCAAGAGTGGCAAGATGATCGTCAAGCTGGCTGCACTGCCTGTGGAGATTCCGGAAGATGCCGACATTGACATCCATGTGCTGGTGCTCAAAGAGGGCAACCATGTGTGCCGCACGATTATCCCCAAGCGTGTGGAGGTCAAGTCTGCCGATTATGAAGAGAAGGTCATGTTTGTGAAGGACCAGGCCGGCATCAAAGCCAAGGGCGAGTGGGTGGCATCCAAAGAGACGGGTGATTTCAGCGTCACCTTCCCCTACGACTTGAAGAAGACCGACTATACCGCCTCCGTCTTCGCCGATCAACTGAAGGAGGTGGATGTCCCCGAATACAAGGTGGATAAGATCGAGATCATCGCCCACAACTCCCCCAACTATTATCAAGACGCCAACTATCAGAAGATACAGCAGAAACGTGCCGATTTCCTCAAGAAGGACATGCAGGCACGTTATCCTGGGGTGGACATCACGATTTCTTACGACTTCTGCTATGACAAATTCAAAAAGGATATCAACAACAGTCCGGAGTACTATGACCTCAGCTTTGACGAGCTGCCGGTGATAGCCCGCAAGCTGAAAAGCGACAGCTGGGCACTCAAGACCCTCGACAGCGGGTTCCTGGCCCCTTGCCGCTACTATGAAATCAAATACTATGTGACCTTCCCGAATGAGACAAAGGCGGAGGAGCAGAAGTTTGTGGCTTGGAAGTTTAACAAAGCCCTCGGAGAGAAGAATACGGGCCTGGCCATGTCCATCGAGAACTATATGATGGATCAGGTGGAGAAGGGCAAGTACACCTCCAGCTTCCTCAAGGAGATGAACATCCCGATGAAGAAGGAGTATCAGACCTTGTTGAACAACAAGCTGTATATGCAGTACTATTTCTCTTCCAAGCTCACGCCGGCTATCGCCGAAGAGATGTACAAGATCTTCAACCTCAACCCGGCCAATGTGCTGCTCTCTTACAACACGGCGGTTTGCGACGTGCAGGCGGCCACCATCAACTCCTCTGCCGACATCACCAAGACCCAGGCCAACATCGACAAGCTTTACGCTATTGCCGCGATTCCCAAGGATCGTGTGAACGCGTTGAACATGGAATACCAGTTCAAGGTGATCAACTATTTGGACACGCTGCCGCCCAGCGCAGAGACAGCGGCCCTCACCACGGCCACTTATGCCAAGATCAAAGAGATCCGCAACCCCAAGATGGACAGCTGGAAGAATGCCTACAAGCTGGCTTCCTATTTTGTGAAACAGCATGACTACCAGTATGCGCTCTCCCTGATGAATCCTTTCTTGGACGATGAGACCATCTCCGAGGACTTCATTTTCTCCTATGTGTCTATTGCCGCCCACCGCGAGGAGACCTATCTGAGCGGTCTGTTCACCAAGGCGGTGCAACTGGCGAAAGATAAAAACGTCACTCGTCTGTGCGGCCTCTTCGAGAAGTTGCCGGCTTGTGTGCTGGAGAATGCCGATGTGAAGAAAATAATCTGTAAGGAATGCAAGTAGAAGAGCTGGATTCGCAGGCGCAGCAGAAAGACGAATTGTATGAGCATTACCGTTTCGTGGTCGATCCCGGGACGGAGTTGCTCCGTATCGACAAATATCTCTTTAATCTGATCCGCAACACCTCGCGCAACAAGGTGCAACAGGCGGCAAAGGCGGGTTGTATCCTGGTCAACGGGAAACCCGAAAAGCAGAACTATAAGGTACACCCTAACGATGTCATCACGGTGCTGATGCCCAACCCGCCGCGCGACACCGAGATCCTGCCCGAGGACATCCCGTTGAACATTGAATATGAGGATGACGACCTGCTAATCATCAACAAGGAGGCGGGCATGGTGGTGCATCCTGCCTATGGTAACTACACAGGCACGATGGTGAACGCGCTCTACTATTATCTGCGCGACCAGCGGCTGCCAGATGGCTCGCCCGTGAAGCCTTTGCTGGTGCACCGTATCGACAAGAATACCTCCGGACTCATCGCCGTGGCCAAGAACGAGCTGGCGCAGATGCGCTTGGCCAAGGTCTTCTTCGACCACAACCTGGAACGCAAATATTGGGCGTTGGCGTGGGGTGACTTTGAGGAGGACAGCGGCACCATCGTGGGCAATGTGGGACGTCATCCCAAAGACAGGATGGTGATGGCCGTTTTCCCGGAGGGCAGCGAGCAGGGCAAGCACGCGGTGACGCACTGGCGCGTGATCGAGCGCTTCGGCTATGTGACGCTGGTGGAGTGCCAGCTGGAGACTGGCCGCACGCATCAGATCCGCGTCCACATGCAGTCTATCGGCCATCCGCTGTTCAACGACGATGCATACGGTGGCGACCGCATCTTGAAAGGTACCACCTTCACCAAATATCAGCAGTTTATCCGCAACTGTTTTGCACTCATGCCGCGACAGGCGCTGCACGCCAAGTCCATTGGCTTTGCGCACCCGACCACCGGCAACTTCATCCGCTTTGAGTCGGAACTGCCGGAAGACTTCCAGTCGGTTGTGGACAAGTGGCGTGGCTATGTGGGGACCAGGCCGTTGGAAGAGGAGTGATTATCCTACCATAAATCTCTCCAGCACTTTCTTGATCATCAACAATTTTTCATCCAGGAGCGCTTGGGTGCGTGCCTCCATCAGCAGGCGCAGGTAGGGTTCTGTGTTGGAGGGGCGGATGTTGAACCACCAGTCGGCAAACTCCACGCGGTAGCCGTCAAAGTCCATGATTTTGACAGGTTCTTCCTGGGCGCAGCAATACTCTTTGACCGCTTCCATGGCCTCTTTTTTCTCCTCGATGGTGAAGTTGATCTCGCCGGAGTTGGCGTATTGGCGTATCTTGCCGATGAGTTGTGAAACGGAGACACCCTCTTTTTTCATCTTGCTGAAGATGTAGAGCGCCACCTGGGAGGCAATCATGGCGGAGTCGGAGTAGAAGAAGTCGCGGAAGTAGTAGTGGCCGGCGTACTCACCGCCGAAGGAGCCGTCGATCTCGCGCAGTTTCATGGCGGCGTAAGCCCGTCCCACGCGCCAGATCTCCATCTCGCCACCCATCTTCTCCAGGTATTCGCTCACGGATTTGGAGGTCCGGATGTCTTGGATGACCTTGCCCGTGTAGTGTTTCTCTTCCAGGAAATAGTGCCCTAGCACGGCGATGATCAGGTCGGGCGGGATGAAGTCGCCCTTCTCGTCCACGAACATGACCCGGTCGGCGTCACCGTCGAAGACCACGCCGATGTCAGCCTTTGTCTCTCGCACCTTTTCCTGCAGAGCCACGATGTTCTCCGGCTCCAGCGGGTTGGCCTCGTGGTTGGGGAAGGTGCCGTCCAGCGTGTCGAAAAGATAGAGAGGCTCCTCGCCAAAGATCTCTTTGACCAAGATGGAGGCCATGCCGTTGCTGCAGTCGATGACCATGCGGAGGTTCTGGAGGTCGTGGTGGTATTGGGAGAGGAACTCCAGGTATTCGGCCCTCACGTCGTAATCCACCACTTTGCCTTTTCGCTCGGAGACGATCACCTTTTCTTCGCGGATGCGTCTTTCGAGTTCGCCGAGACCGGTGTCGAAACCCACGGGCAAGGCGTTTGTCCGGGATACCTTCAGCCCATTGTATTCTTTGGGATTATGGGAGGCCGTGATCATCACGGAGGCGTCAAAATGATGTCGAGCCGTGAAATAATAGACCATGGGCGTGGTAGTCAGCCCCATGGAATACACATCCGCACCTGCATCGATGATGCCTCTTGACAAGGCTTCAAAAATGGCTGGTGTGGAGGTCCGCATGTCATAACCTACCAGTACTTTGTCAGCGTGCAACAGGGATGGCAGGAAGTAGCCGAACTTGTAAACAGTTTCCAAGTCAAAATCTTTCTCAAAGATTCCTCTGAAATCGTATGCTTTGAATGCTCCCATAACAATGTGTTTTTATTGCCCGTTTCCGATTTGCCCCTGGACCAGGTTTTTCCATCGGATAAAGGCGGATGTTTTAATGTCGAAAAGAAGATTGTAGAATGTCCGTCCCCAGTAGTTGTTGGTGCCGAATCCGCTGGGCTTGAGCAGGAAGTCCTCGGCCAAAGCCACCTCGCCAGTGCTGGTCTTGTAGAGGACGACCCAGATGGATGCCCTCTTGGCGATAGAGTCGAGATACTCGACTAGGAAGGTCAACGCGTAGGGCGTCTCGGACTCGATGGTGCAGTTTTCGGTGACGTAGGAACAGACTTGCGTTTCGTTGAGAATGTCCTGATGCGCAATGACGTTGGTGAGCAAATGCGATGCCTTGGTGCTCTTGTTCATCTTGGTGACCATCGCCAGGTCGTAGTGCATGATGGGCTTCTGAAAACTCAGTCGGATGTCGAACTTCTTCTGGTTGTTGATGATGGAGGAATTCCATCCGTTGAAATAGTATTGCAACACATCCTGCGGAAAGTCAAAGCCCTGTTTGGTGAGCTTGGCCTTGGAGAAATTGATGCCTGTCCAGAGAATATCCCTTTGACTTAAAAAATCAATGAACAGGTTTTCATTCAAGAACATGTCGATACTTTTTTTTGAGTTGCAAATGTACATTAAAAATCCATTGTCCCGACAGAAATCAGAAATTTATTTAAGGGCACATTGTTTCCGTAAAAAATAGTACTTTTGCACTCTTGATACAATAATATCGGTATTTCAAAGTTATTAGAATATTGTTTTGAAAATGAGTAAGAAGAAGACACATACATTCTCGACTCGCAGCGTCTGGTTTCAGCTCTTGATGGCTGTGGTGGTCACCGTTCTCCTTATGGCGGCTGTCGTTTTGCTCCTCCGTCTGTTCACAAGGCATGGACGGGAGTTTGAGATGCCGGACTATCGTGGTCAGTTGTCGCAGACACTTACGCAAACTCGTACCAAGGAGGGCTTTGTCTTTGTGGTCAACGAGCAGCGTTATGAGGAGGGTGCCGAACCCGGCGCCGTGCTGGTGCAGGACCCTGCCCCTGGCGAGAAGGTGAAACACGGCCGTAAGGTCTATCTGACGGTCGCCGCGGCCGAGCCCCCGACCATCAAACTGCCGGAGCTCCACGAGATACCTCTGAGCCAAGCCCGGATCATGCTGGAGTCCCAAGGCCTTGTCCTGGAACGCGTGATTGAAAAGCCCAGCCCATACGAGAATCTGGTTCTTGACGTCCTTTACAAAGGCCATACAGTCGGTGCTGGCATCGACATCAAGATGGGTGAGAAGATCACCCTCGTGGTTGGCAAGAATATCAATGTGTTGCCTGACTCTATCCCTTCTGAAGAGTAACCTTAAAAAACGAATGATTGTAGCATGAGATTCTGGAAGATATTTTTTGCAGTCCTGTTCATTTCTGTTCTGATCACCAATTCATACGCCCAAGAGGTGCTGACGGGCCTGACGCGCAACGTGGTAATCCAAAAGGAGGCCCTGCGCCATCCTGTCACTTCCCCGAAAAACGGGGAGGCCGTCAAGCTTCCCTTCTTTGACGATTTCTCCGGGTACATCGGCTTCCCCCAAGAGAAGCTTTGGAGCGACCGCCAAGGGTTTGTCAACGCCACCTATCCGATCTATCCGCCTACCATGGGGGTGGTCACCATGGACGCGCTGGACGACAAAGGCCGTATCTATAGCCATGCCGACCGCACCCCCTTTGCTGCCGACACGCTGACTTCCAACCTGATTCGTCTGGATAGCAACTTCACCTTCCATCGCCCCATGAGTGCGTCCGACTCGCTCTATTTCAGCTTTTATTACCAGCCCGGCGGCGGTTGCAAGAGCCAACCCGCTGTCGCGTGGGGGCGCGTGGGCGATGCTCCTGAGTCGGAAGACCGCCTCATTCTGGAGTTTGGCTATGCCACAGGACAGGATATCTTTATCGGCTTTGCTTACGGCGACTATGTCATCGAGGAAGGTCAGTACTATATCGCCGGCGACACGATCCCGAATCCTTTCATGCCGGGATGTATCTACATCTTCGAAAGCAACGCCTTCGCCGGAGAGGTTATCCAAATGCCTACGGACTCGCTCTTCGGCCCGGAATATGTGTGGAATGAGGTGTGGTCCACCAACGGCACCACCCTCGACTCCTGGCTTGCCGAAGACAACCTTCAGTATTTCAAGCAGGTGCTGATCCCCATTACGGACCCGCAATACTTCCGCCCCAACTTCCAGTTCAGATTCCGCAACTACGCCAGTCTCGATCTTGACTCCTGGAGCGCCAATGTGACGGGCTGGGCCAGCAATTGCGACCAATGGCACATCGACTATGTCCTGCTCGATGTGAACCGCAACCAGCACGACCTTTACCCCAACGATGTGGCTTTTGTGGGACCCACCACGACCGCCCTCGCCCATTATCAGGCTATGCCCTGGAACCAGTATCGCCCGTCCGATATGGCGACATCGTTCCATAACGAGCTGGCCAATATCTCTTCCGGTGTGAAGAACACCTTCTACAACTATTCGGTACGGAAGGCTCCCAATACGCATATCTATACTTCTACGGTCAATAACGAGAATGCCCAGCCTTATTTTGAGTCTGGCTTGCATCAGTATCAGTATCATGCGGAACCCGACATCAACTTCGTCTATGAGTATGACGGCGCCGACAGCGCTACCTTCTATATCACCCATGTTTTCAGAATGGAGGGCGCTAACGATGAGTGTCTGACCAACGATACCTGCCGCTTTGTGCAGAAGTTCTACAACTACTACGCCTACGATGACGGCACCGCCGAGGCCGGCTATTCATTGCTCTCCACCATGACGAATCCCGATGCTTCCCTGGCTTTGCAGTTTACCTTGGCAGAGCCCGACACGCTCCGCAGTGTCCGCATGTGGTTCAACAGCGTGCTTGATGACGATAACTTTGCCGAATTCACATTGATGGTGTGGGACGACAATAACGGTCAGCCGGGCAATGTGCTCTATGAACTGCCTGCCCAAATGCCCAACCATGCGGAAGAGTATCTGGATTTTGTCAGCTATTACCCTGAAGAACCTGTTTACCTCGAGGGCACTTTCTATGTGGGCTTCCGCCAGACGCACGACATCCAGCTGAACCTCGGCTTCGACCAGAACAGTGACGCGCGTGGGTTCATTTTCTACAAGACCTCTTCATCATGGCAGCAGTCTTTCCTCAAGGGTGCCCCGATGATCCGTCCCGTGCTTGGCAAATATTTTGATCACTCCGGCGTGGATCCCCGTCCTGAGATGACTTTGCACTGTTATCCCAACCCGACAACAGGTGCTGTCCAGGTCAGCGGCCTTGAGCAGATGGATGACGTTTCCTGCCAAGTGTTTGATGTCTATGGCCGCCTGCTGCAGTCTATGCCCGTCCAAGGAACCCTGGACCTCAGCGCCTATCAGCCGGGTGTGTACCTGCTGCAATTCACCCAAAACCAGAAGGTGCTGAAAACTGAAAAGATAATAAAACAATAATATGAAGCTGAATCTTACTAGACCTATCATTTTCTTTGACTTGGAGACCACCGGCTTGAATGTCGGAGTTGACAAGATCGTGGAGCTCTCTATGATCAAGGTGATGCCTGACGGAGAGGAGATTGACCGTACGGAACTGATTAACCCGGGAGGTCATATTCCCGAGGAGGTGTCGGCCATCCACGGCATTTACGATGCGGATGTGGCAGACAAACCCACCTTCCCGCAACTGGCTGACGATTTGCTGGCCTTCATCGGAGATGCCGATCTGGCTGGATATAACTCCAACAAGTTCGATGTGCCGTTGCTGGTGGAGGAGTTCTTGCGTTGTGGCAAAGCGTTTGACCTGCGCAACCGCAACCTGATTGACGTGCAGAATATCTTCCATAAGATGGAGCCCCGTACGTTGGTCGCCGCGTATCGCTTCTATTGCCATCAGGATCTCACAGACGCGCATCAGGCCCACGCCGACACCCGTGCCACCTACGAGGTGCTGAAGGCACAACTGGATAAGTATGCCGGAGTGGAATATGTCGATGCCAGAACCAAACAAAAAAGCATTCCCATTAAAAATGATGTGAAGGCTCTGAGCAACTTCACCCGCGACATCCACTCTGTTGATATGGCAGGTCATATCGTGTTCGACAAGACCCAGACGCCGGTCTTCAACTTCGGCAAGCACAAGAATGTGCCCGTGAAGACGGTCTTCATGAAGGAGCCGGCCTACTATGACTGGATGATGAAGGCTGACTTCCCGCTCTACACCAAACAGATCATCACCCAGATATACCACGAGGTGTGTCTGGAGCGGAAATTCAACAGATAGAGAAAGAGGAATGACCATCGAGGCCGGAGCAATCCGGCCTTTTTGTTTATTTGATGATGCGTTTCTCGTTTTGGGCGATGAATGTTTTCCAGTCGGTGGCTTTGGTAGAGGAGAAACTGATCTTATGTTGGTAAAAATGACATACAGCCGCTGCCAGCGAGTCGGTGGCGTCCAGATAGGGCGTGGCATCGGTCAGGTTGTACATCCGGGCTAACATGGCGGCCACCTGCTCTTTCGAGGCGTTGCCGTTGCCCGTGATCGACTGCTTGATCTTGCGCGGCGAGTATTCAAAGACCTCCATGCCAGCGTGCAGACAGGCGGCGATGACCACGCCCTGTGCCCGCCCGAGTTTGAGCATCGACTGCACATTCTTGCCGTAGAAAGGCGCCTCGATGGCCAAGATGTCGGGTCGATACTGCTCAATCAGGGCATTGGTCTTCTCGTAGATGTATTTCAACTTGGCGTATTGGTCCGACAGCTTCTTCATCTGGATGACGCTGACAGCCTGCACCTCTGATTTGTTCAGATGGGTGTCCAGGATGGCGTAGCCCATCACGGAGGTGCCGGGGTCGATGCCCAAAATCCGATGTTTGATCTCTTCTGTCATCTTTATTACATGAAATACAGTTTGTTGTCTTTGTAGTTGATGATCGCTTTGTGCTCAATAAGGAAATCATTCCCCAAGATCATCTGCACAGGCTCTTTCTCCAGCATGCGATAGGCATAATTGATGTGCGTCATGTCCACAATGGGCAGATGGCGCAGGATAGACAGCTTGAACTCTCCCAGTTGGAAATTCGGGAAGTCGGCCATCTGGACGGTGAAGTCGTTGCCTCCGATGCCGGCATTCACGCCGTCCGCGTCTGAGATGGAAAGATCGGGGAAGAAAGTCTTTGCTATCTCCGCGTCTATGCAGGAGTGGGAGGCGCCGGTGTCTAACACCATGCGCATGCGAAGGCCATCGAGGGAGCCGATGACCATGGTGTGGAAGTTGCCTTCCTCCAACATCTCAATATGCAGGTCTATTTGATACATGGCCGCTTCCTACATCCACTTTTTTTTCAGGAAGAAGACCAGCAGCAGAACCAGGATGCTGACGCAGATAATCATGACAATCCAGAAGGCGAACGGGTTGTCTGCGAAGGGCAGGCGCACGTTCATGCCGTACAAACCGCTGATGAAGGTCAACGGCAGCACAATGGTGGAGATGATGGTCAGCATGCGCATGATCTCGTTGGTTTTGTTGGTCTGCAACGAGTCGAAGGTGCTGGACAGGCCATCCACCAATTCGCCATAGTCGTCAATCATATCCCACATCTTCTGGTAGAAGTCGAGGATGTTGCCCCAGTACTCTTCCATGTCGTCGGCAAAGCCCACATCGCCGCTCTCAAATGCCTTGAACATGCGGAGCTGCGGTTTGAACATGGTATTCAGCTGGATGATGTTCTTGCGATAACGGGAGATCTGCTCGATGATCTTCTCAGACTTGGTGCTGAAAAGCTCGCGGTTGATGACATCCAGCTCGGTGCCCATTCTTTCTACCAGCAGGAACGTTGCTTTCATCATGCTGTAGAGGATGTGGTACAGGGTGGCGTCAGAGGTGCCGCTGATGTCGTCTTCATCTTCCGGTTCGGGATGAATCTTGGTGTAGTTGAACAACTCCTGCACGACATAGTGTGAATTACCCACGGTGATGAGAAACTCCTGGCCCCAGAAGACTTTGGTCTCTTCGGTTCTGACCAGGTTGGTGCGCTTGTCAAAAATGGGGAAATGCAACACGATGAAATGATAGTCGTCGTAACTATCAATCTTAGGCCGTTGTACAAAACTGGAACAGTCGTCTATATCCAAGGGGTGGAAGTGGAAGTTATCTCTCAGGAAATCCAAGTCCTCAACGGTGGGATCTGTGATATGGTGCCATTTGTATGTGCCGAAATCGATGGTGTCAACCATAATATAACCTCCTTTCTTTTAATGGATTAGACGAACTGAAACTTTTACATTGCGGTAATGAATTTTTGGAACGGCAAAGATAGTAAAAATCCTCTATTTTGTTTTACGATGTTGAAAAAAAACTGACGTGGTATTGCTTTTTGTTAGGCGAGGGTAGGGCAAAAAAAAGAGAGTGTCGGTGTTGACACTCTCTTAGGAAGTATGCGTAAGGGTTGATTACGCTCTGTATTCTTTCACGATGCCCTTGATGTCAGCGGGGGCGAGACGGCCATAGACCTTGTCGCCTACGAGGGCGACGGGAGCCAGACCGCATGCGCCTACGCAGCGCAGGGAGGTGAGGGAGAAGAGGCCGTCCTTGTCGGTCTGGCCAGGCATGATGCCCAGCTCTTTCTCGAAGGACTCGAGGATCTTCTCAGCACCACGGACGTAGCAAGCGGTACCCAGACATACGGATACAGGATGCTTGCCCTTCGGGTTCATGGTGAAGAATGAGTAGAAGGAGACCACACCATAGACAGTTGCGGTGGAGGTGTGAAGTTGCTCTGCAATCAACTCTTGGGCTTCAGCGGGCAGATAGCCGAGGAAACCTTGTGTCTCGTGTAACACGTTGATCAGTTCGCCGGGATTGTTGTTGAATTTGTTGCAGATCTCAATAATCTTATCGCGAACTTCTTTCTTGATCGGAACTATAATTTTTTGTTGCATAATCTTTCTTTTTTAGATTGTTTGACATTATTTATCCGAACCAACTTCAACCACTGTTTGTCTGTCGAAATAGTGGGTGTGCAGCAGTTCGTGAGACTTGTGACCGCAAGGTTCGCCCAGGTACTCTTTGTAGATAGCCTGGATGGACGGGTTCTCGTGAGATTTACGGATCGGCATCTCTTTGTCGGCTCTGTAGATGGCTTCCCAACGAGCTTTGATGATGTCGCTGTTGCCATGGTGCAGAGGTTGACCGGCACCGTCGATACAGCCGCCGGGGCAGGCCATGATCTCGATGGCGTGGAAGTTGCACTTGCCAGCCTTGATGTCCTCTAACAGTTTACGAGCGTTCTTCAGACCGTGAGCGATACCGATGTTCAGCTTGAGGCCGTCCACATCGATGGTGGCGGAACGGATGCCTTCCAGACCACGGAGCTCTTCGAAGTCGATCTTCGGAAGTGATTTCTTGGTGATGACCTCGTAAGCGGTACGGACAGCGGCCTCGATCACACCACCCGTGGTACCGAAGATGACGGCAGCACCGGTGGACTCGCCGAGCGGGCTGTCGAATTCGGACTCAGGAAGCGTTGCCAGGTCGATGTTGGCTTGCTTGATCATGCTGGCCAACTCGCGGGTGGAGATGGAGTAGTCCACATCGGGATTGCCATTCACCTTGAACTCGTCACGGCTGCACTCATATTTCTTTGCCAAGCAAGGCATCACAGAAACACTGATCATATCCTCGCGGCTGATGCCGATCTTCTCAGCAAAGTAGGACTTCGCGATGGCGCCGAACATCTGTTGTGGAGACTTGGCGGTGGAAGGAAGCTCCTTCATCTCCGGGAAGTGATGCTCGAAGAAGTTGACCCATGCAGGACAGCAGGAGGTCAGGATCGGGAGTTTCACATCCTTGTCGCCGTTTAAGAACTTGGTCAGACGGCCGATGAGCTCGGTACCCTCTTCCATGATCGTCAAGTCGGCAGACCAGTCGGTGTCGAACACATAGTCGAAGCCTAACATCTTGAGGGCGGTAACCATTTTGCCCGTCACGATGGTGCCCGGCTTCATGCCGAACTCTTCGCCCAGGGCCACACGCACGGCGGGAGCCACTTGGACAACGGTCTTCTTCTTCTCGTCCATGATGGCGCGGAGAATCTTCGGGGTGTGGTCCACCTCGGTGAGGGCGCCGACAGGACAAACGGCCACGCACTGTCCGCAGAAGGAGCACGGAGAATCCTCCAGGTGCTGGTTGAAGGCGGTGGAGACCACTGCCGGGAAACCACGCTCGATAGCGGAGAGCGCACCCACAGTCTGCATCTCGTTACACATCGTCTCGCAACGACGGCACATGACGCACTTGTTCATGTCGCGGATGATAGAGGGAGAAACCTCGATTTGATAGTTGGACTGCTCGCCGCCCACATACGGGTTCTGGCGGATGCCGAAACGGATGGCCAGCTTCTGCAGCTCGCAGCGGCCGTTCTTGGCACATTGTAAGCAATCGTTGGGGTGGTCGGAGAGCATGAGCTCCAACACCGTTCTACGAGCGTTGATGACGCGCATAGAGTTGGTTTTGACCACCATGTCGGGCATGACTTCGGTGATACAGGCCGGAGCTAAGTTTCTACGGCCGGCAACCTCGACTACACATATACGGCAGCTGCCCGGTTTGTTGTGGACGCCAAGTCCTTCCAGCTCAAAATGGCAAAGGGTGGGAATGTTGATGCCAATGGTCTGAGCCGCTTTAAGAATAGTCGTACCTTTCGGCACTTCAACTTCTCTATTATCTATTGTTAATTTTATCATATCCATAGTGAAACCCCTTTTTAAATGATACTAATTGCATTAAACTTACATTTCTCGATACAGGTACCACACTTGATACAGATCTCTTGGTTGATCTCATGCGGCATCTTGACAGTGCCCTTGATGGCGCCGACCGGACAGTTGCGGGCGCAAGCCGTACAGCCTTTGCACTTCTCAGGATCAATGACATACTGTTTCAGCGCTTTGCACTGGCCAGCAGGACATTTTTTGTCTTTCACGTGAGCCACATACTCGTCCCAGAAGTTGTCGATGGTGGACAATACCGGGTTCGGGGATGTCTGGCCCAAACCGCACAGTGCGGTGTCCTTGATCACGCGGCTGAGGTTTCTAAGTTGGTCGAGGTCGTCCATGGTGCCTTGGCCTTTCGTAATCTTGTCCAAGAGCTCATACAATCTCTTGTTACCGATACGGCAGGGAGTACATTTACCACAGGACTCTTCCACGGTGAAGTCGAGGTAGAACTAGGCCACGGAGACCATACAGCTGGTCTCGTCCATGACGATCATACCGCCGGAGCCCATCATGGAGCCGGCTGCGATGAGGTTGTCATAGTCGATAGGCGTGTCGAGGAACTTCTCGGTCAAGCAACCGCCGGAAGGACCACCGGTTTGAACGGCTTTGAACTTCTTGCCGCCCTTGATGCCGCCACCGATTTCGTAGATGACCTCACGAAGGGTGATGCCCATGGGGACTTCGATCAAACCTACGTTGTTGATCTGGCCAGCCAAAGCGAACACTTTCGTACCTTTGGATTTCTCGGTGCCGATGGAGGAGAACCACTCCCAGCCCTTGTTGATGATGACGGGCACGTTGGCGAAGGTCTCCACGTTGTTCACGTTGGACGGTTTCTTGAGGTAACCCTCTTGTGCAGGGAACGGGGGTTTGAAGGTAGGCTCACCGCGCTTGCCCTCCATAGAGTGGATCAAAGCGGTCTCCTCACCACAGACGAATGCGCCGGCACCATAGCGAAGCTCGATGTCGAAGCTGAAGTCTGTACCGAAGATGTTGTCACCCAGCAAACCATACTCGCGGGCCTGGCCGATAGCGATTTGCAGACGGTGGATAGCCAGCGGGTACTCGGCACGGATGTAAACGAGACCCTTGGTGGCGCCGATACAGAAACCACCGATAGCCATAGCCTCGATCAGGGTGTGCGGGTCACCTTCCAAGATGGAACGATCCATGAAGGCGCCGGGGTCACCCTCGTCAGCGTTACAGATCATATATTTCTGGTCAGCCTCGTTCTTGCGGCAGAGCTCCCACTTCAAACCGGTGGGGAAGCCGGCGCCGCCACGGCCGCGCAGACCGGATTTCTTCATGATGTCGATGGTAGCCATCGGGTCGTTCTGCTCCAGAACGGTGGCCAATGCCTTGTAACCGTCACGGGCAATGTATTCCTCGATGTTCTCGGGATCAATGAAACCGCAGTTACGAAGGGCGATACGCATCTGTTTTTTGTAGAAACCCATGTGCTTGGAGTCGGAGATGTGCTCCTTGTCCTCAGGGTTCTCGTACAACAGGCGTTGCACTTTTCTACCTTTGATGATGTGCTCGTCAATGATCTCTCTGCAGTCCTCAGGTTTCACCTGGGTGTAGAAAGTGTTGTCGGGGAGGATCTTCACGATCGGGCCTTTCTCGCAGAAGCCGAAGCAACCGGTAGCCACAACCTGAACATCATCCGTAAGATTCTTCTCAGCCAAGATGCTTTCGAAGTTAGCTTTGATCTTTGGGCTTTCTGAAGCGGTACATCCCGTACCACCGCAGAGCAATATGTGATATTTATAGTTTGCCATCAGAAACCTCCTTGTTATTTATTTTCAATTTTCTCGTAATTCACAGGGATGACTCCCTCAAGGATCTCGTCGTTCAGGATGTACTTGTTCACGAGTTCTTTTGCCTTCTGAACATCCACATGACCGAAGACGATCGGGTCGGAACCGGGTTTGCTCACCTCGACGGTCGGTTCTGCATAGCAGTAGCCCATGCAGCCCGTCTGGGTGACGACGGCCTTCACATTTTGGTTCTTGCACTCTTCAATGATGGCTTCCATCGTCTGCTTTGCACCGGAAGCGATACCGCAGGTAGCCATGGCAACCTTGACCTGAACCAGGTTCTCGGCGTTGTCGCCATTCTCGCGGAGGCCGACCATCGATTGGAGTTGTTCTCTCTTCTTTTTGAGATCTGCCAAAGATTTAATCTTTTCCATACAATGTTGTTTTTGTAAGTTGTTGATAATTTATTTGTAGTTAATTCGTTACACGAAAAACACCCAAAAAGCCACCGACTTTTAGGGCGGTGCAAAAATAGGAATAATTTTTTGATTTTTCAACACTCCGGCAATATTTTTTGCGGCCTTCCCGGGCCTGGCTTTTGACGTCTGTTCAGACGCATCCGGCGGGTGCTGAATCATAGGAGACACCTGAATACTATCGCGATGATTTTCGGGATCTGCGGGCTTGTTTTATGTATGCATAATAAAAAAGCCCGACTGTTAGTCAGGCTTTTGGCAGGGGAAGAGAGAATCGAACTCCCATCAGCGGTTTTGGAGACCGTCATTCTACCATTAAACTATTCCCCTAAAGAAGGGGCCTATTCAGCCCCTTACTTTGTTGATAATTTCCGAATTAAGTCTTAGTCTAAGATCTCAGTGACCTGACCAGCGCCCACGGTACGACCACCTTCGCGGATAGCGAAACGGAGGTTCATGTTGAGAGCGATTTCGGAAAGCAGTTCAACCGTGATCTCCACGTTATCACCAGGCATACACATTTCTACGCCAGCAGGCAATGTGATGGCACCGGTAACGTCGGTGGTACGGAAATAGAACTGAGGACGATAGTTGTTGCCAAACGGAGTGTGACGACCACCTTCTTCTTTCTTCAAAACATACACAGAAGCTTTGAATTTCTTGTGAGGATGGATGGAACCCGGTTTCGCGATAACCATACCACGACGGATTTCGTCTTTGTCAATACCACGGAGCAACAAACCAACGTTATCACCAGCTTCACCTTCGTCGAGGATCTTACGGAACATCTCAACACCGGTAACGACGGATTTCAGCTTCTCAGCACCCATACCGATGATGTCAACGGGGTCGGAAGTGTGGATGACACCAGTCTCGATACGACCGGTAGCCACGGTACCACGGCCAGTGATGGAGAACACGTCTTCCACAGGCATGAGGAAGTCTTTATCCACATCACGCGGAGGCAGCGGAATCCAAGTGTCCACAGCGTCCATGAGTTCCATAATCTTCTCAACCCACTTCGGCTCGAGGTTCAAACCACCAAGGGCGGAACCACGAATGACGGGGCTGTTGTCGCCGTCGAAACCGTAGAAGGACAGAAGGTCGCGGATTTCCATTTCAACGAGGTCTAACAACTCAGGGTCGTCAACCAAGTCAACTTTATTCATGAAAACAACCATTCTCGGCACACCAACCTGCTTTGCCAACAGGATGTGCTCACGAGTTTGAGGCATCGGACCATCGGTAGCAGCCACAACGAGGATGGCGCCATCCATCTGGGCAGCACCCGTTACCATGTTCTTCACATAGTCGGCGTGACCCGGACAGTCAACGTGCGCATAGTGACGAGTAGCAGTCTGATACTCGATGTGTGCGGTGTTGATGGTAATACCACGCTCTTTCTCTTCCGGAGCGTTGTCGATGGAGTCAAATGATCTCACTTCAGAAAGACCCTGGTTTGCCAAAACGGTGGTGATGGCAGCGGTCAAGGTCGTCTTGCCGTGGTCAATGTGACCAATGGTACCCACGTTAACGTGGGGTTTAGTACGTTCAAATTTTTCTTTTGCCATTGCTTATTAAATTTTCGTTTATACTTTAGTTTACTACATAAAAGTAGAGCCGTTGATGAGAGTTGAACTCATGACCCCATCCTTACCAAGGATGTACTCTACCACTGAGCTACAACGGCTTTTTTGCCTCATTTTTCAAACCGCATTGGTTTCGGTTGTAAAGGCTGGCAAAAATACAATATTTTTTTGATTGTGCTAATATTTTGCCTAAAAAAAATTTTTAGTTACATAACTTATTGATAATCACCTTTAAACTGTCTTTCCAATAAGGGATTGTCAAGCCATATTCATTTTTGATTTTGCTCAAATTGAAGAGAGAAAAGGCGGGTCTTTGCGCTTTTGTCGGATATTCTGACGTTTTTATCGCCTTGACAACGCAGTCGATGCCCGCAATTTCAAAAATCGATTTTGCGAACTCGAACCAGCTGATGCTGCCCTCATTGGCGAAATGGTAAAGCGCTACCCCCTTCACCTGTTCCGTATGCTCGCAGATGCGAAGGATGGCGTTGGCCAAATCGCCCGCGTAAGTGGGCGCGCCTATCTGATCGTAAACCACGGAAAGAGAATCCTTCTCCTTCCCCAGTTTCAACATGGTCTTCACGAAGTTGTGGCCATATTCGGAGTAGAGCCACGATGTTCTGACGATCGCGCCCTGGCAGCCGCTCTCCCGCATCGCCTCTTCCCCGGCCAGCTTGGAACTTCCGTAGGCGGAGATGGGGTGGGGCGTGTCTTGCTCCGTGTATGGATGGCGAGCGAGGCCGTCAAAGACATAGTCGGTGGAGACGTGCACCATGAAGATGTGGTGACGCGCCGCGCATTGCGCCAAGTTGGCCACGGCGTCCCGGTTGATTCGGAAGGCCTTCTCCACTTCTTCCTCGGCCTTGTCCACCGCCGTGTATGCCGCCGCATTGATGAGCACATCCACCGGATGCTCCTGCACAAAGCACTCCATCTGTGCCGCATCGCAGATGTCCAGCGTGTCGAGATCCGTGCCATAGACCTGGCAATCGTCCTGCCCGCGCAGAAGATCCTGCAGACACCGACCGAGTTGGCCGTTTGCTCCGGTGATGAGAATGTTTTTCATAGATAATAGTTTATAGATAATAGATAATAGTTCTATGGGTTATTGCATTTGGTGGTTTTAATGATAGAAGTTAGCAGTTTTAGAATCTCGTCGTTGTCCATTTTTAGCGAGGAGTACTCTTTTTCTGATAAATATTCGGCTGAGAGAAGGACTTCAAGCCAGTAGTCGGTTTCGCTTGCTTCTTTTAATGCGATACTCATTTTACTGATGAAATCTTTTCGACTTTGAGCATATAATCCCTCTCGTATATTTGCCCCTATACTTGTTCCTGAACGAAGAATCTGTTTCGATAGAATGATCTCTTTCTTTTGGTCAAATAAATAACGATATAATTTCGCCACTCTTTTAGCAAAAGCTAAACTTTTATCCCCAACAGCACTCTGCCTCGCCATAACTATTATCTATTATCTGTT
>JAFZZT010000029.1 GCA_017615595.1 Bacteroidales bacterium | reverse complement strand
TTAGCTCAAAAATTTGTTCTTTTGTAAACTCCATAAGTTCGTGCTTTTTTATAGGTTTGTGTTTTTATTGTTTCACTTTACAAAACTATAAAATTCACGAACTTTTTTCTATTCTCAGACACACTTTTTGAAACAGTATCTCTGCCCCGCTGAATATCGTGACCAAGACGGTGGAAAAACCGCTCCATACTGTCTTAAGCAACAGCTTTGGCTTTGGCGGCACCAACTCTGCTGTCGTCTTAAAGAAGGTTGAATAGCTTCCAGGAGATGTCGGCCTGTGCGTGTAGCATGGCCAGCCCGTTCTGGGTTTGGCACCCATGTTCCAATCCTTGATGAAGAAATGGCGTTGTCGCCGGATTATAGACCAAGTCGTAGAGCAGATGGTCCTGCGTGAGTGCGTGATAGGGCAGGGGTGGAATCTCGCCGTCATGAAGCCCCGCCGTGCCCAACGGGGTGCAGTTGACGATGAGCGGGTGGGCACGCAATAGCGCTTCATCTACATCCTGATAGCGGATGGTGCCGGCTTTGCCGCTGCGGGAGACGAGCTGACAGGCGACACCCTTTTGGCGCAGGGCGTAGGCGACTGCGCGCGCCGCCCCGCCTGTGCCCAACAAGAGGGCCCGTGGGGGCAAGGAGACACCGTCCAAAATCCGGGCGAAACCCGCGGCATCACTGTTATGGCCAGTCAGATGGGATTTGCCGCCTTGATGCTGGACGGTCACCACGTTGACGGCCCCGATGCTACGCGCCTCCTCATCAAGAGCATCCAGAAAAGGCAGGATCTGCTCTTTGTAAGGAAACGTGACGTTGAAGCCAACCAAATCAGGATGCGCGGACAGAAAGTCCGGCAACTGCTCTATAGATGGCAATTCAAAAAGATGGTAGGACCAGTCGCGGATGCCCTCTTTCTGAAACTTCTCTTCAAAATAGGCTTGCGAGGCACTGTGCTTCAGAGATCGACCGATGAGCCCGATGGTCTTCATTCGGAAAGGTTTTCGGTGTTGTCGGGTGTGACTTTCTGTGCGCGCGAGCTCTTGACACCCTTGTAGATGAGATAGCCTACAAAGGCAAAGCAGAGTATCCAGAGGACAATCTTCAGCTCTCCGTTGTAGCGCTCGATGAGGTCTTGCTGACCGTGGGCGAAGTAGCCTAAGAAGGCCAAGACGGTATTCCAGATGGAAGCACCGATGGCTGTGAAGAGGATGAAGATGCCGAAGTTCATCTTGGCGAGACCAGCCGGGATGGAGATGAGCTGGCGGATGGCCGGAATCAACCGCCCGATCAAGGTGGAACTCTTGCCATGCTCGATGAAGTAGTCCTCCGCCTTCTTGATCTTTGCGCTGTTCAGTAACAACAGATGTCCCACTTTGCTGTCGGCGAACCAATAGACGATGGGCCGTCCGAGCCACAAGGCTAGGAAGTAGTTGATGGTGGCGCCGATCAACGCACCGAGCGTGGCAAACAAAATGACAAACAGGACGTTGACAACCTTAGATGAGGTGGTAAATAACGCCTCGTTGTCGGCATTGCAGGCCTGATAGGCGGCCGGCGGCACGATGACCTCCGATGGGAAGGGAATGAAGGAACTCTCGATGGTCATCAGCAGCGTGACAGTTCCATAGTTCAGATGCCCATTGTACCAGTCAATGACTCGGTCTGTGACGGATGCTTTCTCTGCAGTCGTAACTGTCGAGTCCGCTTGTGCAAAGGTGGTTTGGAAAAAACAGAGCAGGCAAATGGCCAGGGTTAGTTTCTTTTTCATCGTGTATTCTAATCGTTAGGAAATTCAAAAAAATAGTCTTCAGAAAGTTCGTCCGCCTCTTCAAAAAGGTCTATTACATCATCGATGTTGCCAGGGAAGTGCAGGCTGTAGCGCTCTGCCAACTCTCTGACTGACGGCAGGAGCGAGGGGTCGCCGCACATGTAGAAGAAGTCCTCGAATTCATCCTGGTTCATGGCGCTGAAGGCCTTCTCCAGATGGAAGGTGCCCTTGTCATGCCATCCTTTCTCCAGATATAACACCCCAAGAGAGTACTGGACGAATGTGTCGTTGATGACCGAGTCCTGAAAGTGTTCCACCAGGAGGATGCTCAGGTCCACCGCTTCGGGTGTGGCATAATAGTAGGTGAGCTGGAGAAGGAGTCGGAAGAAGTCGTATTCCGACTGGTCCAGGTAGAATAATCTCTCAAAGATATCGAAGATCTCTTGCTGGTCCTTGATGGGGTGGAGCAGGGAGAGCAGTCTGGGCGCCAAGGCCATGATGACAGGCGTCTCTTGCTCTTTCTTCCAAAGGTCTCGCAGGATGCTCCGCGCCATAGGGAGATTGTCAATGGCCCGGCACACTTTGATGATCTCCTCAAACTTGAAGATGTATAGCGGGTCGGTGGGGTCGGCATGTACGAAGTCCTGCAAGGCCTTGTCATACTGCTTCATCCGATAATGACAGCGGCCAATCAAGATGTCCACAGGGTAAAGGTCGGATTTTTTGAATTCTTGATACTGTTTCAGTGCGTTCTCGAAATCCTCCATCCGATAGTAGCAGTCTGCCAAGTTGAAGAGAACGTGCAGATTGTCGGGGTTCAGCGAGTATTGGAACAGGAAGGCGTTCAGGGCTTCTTGGTTTTTGCCGAGACAGAAATAGGTCATGCCGAGAAGACGCCACATCTCCTCTTGCATGGGGTACTCGTCTGACAGTCTTGTCAGGAGCGTGATGAGGTCCTTGCTCTTGAAAGAGTTGAAACTGGAGAAGATGAGCATCTCCAGGTTCGTCAGCGTGTATTTGTCCTGACTCACGGCTGTGAGTATGTGCGAGAATGCCTGGTCGAGATCCGATTTCTGCAGGTGCTCCAGGGCAAGGAGCGCGTGGGCTTCCGGCAATTCGTACTTCAGGGAGATCGCTTTGTTGAGCAACTGCACGGCATCGACTTTCTGATGCGTGATCTGAGACATGATGACCTTCTCCACATATACCTCCGGCACATCGGGGTAACGCTTCTCTATAGACTTCAGCTCCTTTTCAGCTTCTGGAAACAGTCCCTGTGCCATCAAGAATTTAGAGTGCAAAAGCAGGAAGACTGGGTTGTCGGGGTACAGCTTGAAGGCTGCCTCGAACCCTTGCTCAGCACTCTCCATATAGAATTCGTCAATAAAATAGGCGATGATGTCGAAAAGGTCTTCACTGTCCATGTAAAACCCTTCAAATCCGTTTGCCGCCGCTTCTGAGAATTTCTCCAGCAATGCTTCAAATTCCAAATCTTCTTCCTCGTCTTCTGTATGCATGGATTAATTTTTTTTTGAAGGCGCAAAGATACTGCTTTTTTTCTATCTTTGCAGTCCCTATTCATTCTTTATTATTAACATTAAAATATTGGATTAAATCATGACATTAAAAGAGGTTGCCGACCTTATACAGGCTACGGTGATTACAGGAGAAGATTTTTTGGACAGAGAAGTGGAGTGCGTGTTTGCTTCTGATCTGATGAGTGATGTGCTAACCATTAAAGATCATGACGGCTTGTTGCTGTTGACGGGCCTTTGCAATCTTCAGTCCATGCGCACATGCGAGATGGCCGACATCCAGATGGTGCTGGTGGTCCGCGGCAAGGTGGTGACCGAAGATATGATTGAGATCGCGGAAGACAATGACATTGTGGTGCTTTCAACACCTTATTCGATGTATAAAACCTCTGGTATCTTATACAACGCTAATCTTCCTTCTATTTACTAATAAAACAAACGTGTATGGATTTTCAATACCATGTTGAAGGTGGTGATTTCACCAATGCCGGCTCCACTTCAAGCGAGGTGAAGAGGATGCTGAAGAAAATGGGCGTCCGTCCGGATATCGTAAAACGGACTGTCGTGGCCTTGTACGAGGCAGAAGTCAATATCGTGGCGCATGCCTATCGTGGCGACATCTTCGTGGATCTGGAACCCGATAAGGTCTGCATAACCCTCAAGGATGAGGGCCCCGGGATTCCCAATGTGGAGTGGGCTATGCAAAAAGGCAACTCCACGGCCTCGCCCAAGGTGCGCGAGATGGGCTTCGGCGCTGGCATGGGCCTCCCCAATATCCAAAACAACTCCGATGAGATGCACATCGACACCGAGGTTGGAGTGGGTACCACGATCAGCTTTGTCAACCATTTCGCATAAGCAGAGACAAAGCTATTTCTATTATTTTGCTAATTAACAACAACTTACTATGCAAGAAGATTTCCACCACGCGCTGAAATTCAAATATGACCTGTGTATTGGCTGCGCCCATTGTACCGGCGCGTGCCCGACTGGCGCCATCCATGTTGAGGACGGCCACCCGCGCCTGGACCCGAACCGCTGCGTGGACTGCGGCCGTTGCTATATCGCCTGTCCCGTCAATGCCATCTATATCGAACAGGACGACTTCCAGACGGTATATGACTGCAAATACCCGGTGCTGCTGATGCCCTCTATCTTCATGGCTCAGTTTGAAGACAAGATCAAGGAGAAGACCATCCTGTCGGCCTTGTACCACATCGGATTCAAACATGTCTTCGAGTGCGAGAAGAGCGTGGACTTCCTCAAAGGCGAGATGCAGAAAGCCTCGGATGAGAATGACGGCCTCAAACCGCTGATCTCCACCTTCTGCCCCGCCATCGTGCGACTGATACAGGTGAAGTTCCCCGTCTTGGTGCCGAATCTTTACCTTATGAAGCCCCCGTTGGACCTCACGGCCTTGTATATCCGTAAGCTGTTGACCGAAGAAGATAATATCCCAGAAGAGGACATCGGCATTTTCTATGTGACGCCCTGCGCCGCCAAGATTGCCGCTATCAAGAGTCCTGCCACGGAGGAAGAGTCTCCCGTGACGAAGGTGGTCAATATGAACTTCCTGTATAGCAAGGTGATGCGAGTCATCAAGCAGGGCGAATACCAGCTGTGTGACGATGCGCGCACCCGTTTTCATCGCCTCTCCAAGGCCAGCCTTAACTACACCCTGACCGGCGGAGAAGCGAGTATGCTGAAAGAAGGCCGTAACCTGGCCATCGACGGCATCCACAATGTGTCCGAGTTCTTGGAGAAGCTGGAGGATGAGGACATCCAGGATATCGACTTCCTGGAGCTGCGCGCCTGTGACGAGAGCTGCTGCGGCGGCATCCTGACGGCCAACAACCGATTCCTGATGACGGAACGCCAGCGCAAACGTATGCAGAAGTCACCAGACGAGGTGGACTCGGAAGACAACGACCTGCTCAACTACACCGATTATCTGGCGCAACACAAACGCGTGCTCGGTCATGTGGAGCCCCGCTCCATGGAGAAGATGGACGATGACCTGGCAATTGCGATGCAGAAGATGAAACGCGCCTTCGAGATCAACCAGAACCTGCCGCAGGTGGATTGCCGTATCTGCGGCTATCAGTCGTGCAAAGCCCTCTCCGAGGCGACGGTGAAGGGTGACGCAGAGGTGGAGCAGTGCATCTTCATCCAGCGCATCCTTGAGCACTGCGACAAGATGGACATCTCCGAAACGATGAAGGTGATGACCAAGATCTGGGGAACGAAGAAGACGAGCTCCTCGATAGCGAAGAATCTGAATCTGTAACCGTTGGCCATTAGCCGTTAGCTGAATTTGTAACAGCGGAGGACGGGTTGGCCTAGTGCGGGGTGTAGGTGCATGGCGCCCCCTAAGCATTGTGTAAAGTCTTTACATTTGGCGCAGGGACCGCAGCGCATCCACGCACGGTCGCGCATCACTTGGAATTTGTTGTCCCACACCTCCATCAAGTCGTCTTGATAGATGTTGCCCTGCACAAAGGAACGGTTGATGTTAGGGCAGGCGGAGATGCTCCCGTCTATCAGGACGGAGCCGATGTTGATGCCGGCGCGGCAGAAGAAATAGCTGTCGCGGATGCCTTCCTCATATTTTCCCGTATAGGCTTCGCAGCTGAAGGTGATGTTGATGCGCCCCTCTTGGCGGGTCTCGGCGATGAACTGCAGCATCTCTTCCAGCTGAGTCCGTGTCAGTTGCAGCGTGTCGTTGCAGGCGGCCCGGCCGATGGGGGCGATGGTGAAGAGTCGCCAATTGCGGATGCCGTTGGCGAGGAGTTCCTCCTTGAGTTGCGCCAGCTCGCCGATGTTGCGCTGGTGCACGCAGGTGACCACGTCGTAGCTGAGCCCGCGTGTGTGCGCGATGAGACGGAGGGCGTTCATGGCCCGTTGGTAGCTCTCGGGATGGCCGCGCAGCCAGTTGTGGGTCTCCTCCAGGCCGTCCAGACTGACGGTCACGGAAGACAAGCCCGCGGCGATGAGTTCCTGGTGGCGCGCGGTGTCGTACAGCATGCCGTTGGTGACGATGCCCCAGCGGAAACCGTGTTCCCGCAGCGCCTTGCCACAGGCGGCCAGATCCTTGCGCAACAAAGGCTCCCCACCCGTGATGGCGATGATGACCGTGTCGCGGGGATAGCGTTTCTCCAGCGGCTCAAGGGCGTGGAGGAAGTCGGTGAAGGGCATGTCGGGCACATGGGCCTCCGATTGGCAGTCGGAACCGCAATGACGGCAGGAGAGGTTGCAGCGCCAGGTGCACTCCCAAAAGAGATAGTTGAGCTCGCGGATAGCGGTCTCGTTCTTTCTGAATATCCGGAAAAGCCAACGCTTGAAGGGAGACCTCTTAGGAGTCTTCATGGATTCGTTGTACTTTCAACTCCATATCCTGCAATTGAGAGACAGGAATCATGGTGTCCATTCTCTCATATAAGCCGTTTTCTGTGCTGTCTATGTCGATGACATCCACACGATATTCGATGTTTGAATAATCCTGGTATTGTCCAGCAAAGTAGCCTTCGTGGTCGGTAGTGTCAATGGGGGTCATCCATAAATTGACCTCAAGTCCTTCCACAGGCTCGCCGGTCTCGGCATCTAGCACTTGGCCTCTGGGTTGAATGAAAATGCCCGGCGGCATGCCGTAGCATGCTTGGAAGGTGAACATGAGGGCGGTGGCGGAGAAGGTGCCGAACAGAGCTCTCAGGATGCGTTGTTTCTTGTTGCGGATACGTTCAAGGATTTTCATGACAGTGAAAATTATGAATGAAAGTGCAAAGATATAATTATTCTACAAATCAAGGTGCGGGAAAGTAAAAAAGGATACAAAAAAAAACGGGAGGCCGAAGCTTCCCGTTTTTTCGTTGCTTGATAGCGCAGGATTAGATGATACCTTGAGCTAACATAGCTTTTGCAACGCGCATGAAACCGGCGATGTTGGCACCCTTCACATAGTTGATGGTACCGTCAGCCTCACGACCGTGCTCAACGCACATGTCGTAAATGTCGTTCATGATCTTGTGCAGTTTGGCGTCAACCTCAGGAGCCGTCCAGTTGATGTGACCGGCGTTCTGGCAGATTTCGAGACCGGAAGTGGCAACACCACCGGCGTTGACAGCTTTACCAGGACCGAAGGGAACCTTAGCGGCTTGGAAAGCAGCGATAGCGCCGGGTTGGCAACCCATGTTGGAAACCTCAGCGACGTATTTCACGCCGTTGGCGAGGAGTTCCTTAGCGTCTTCTTCGCTCAACTCATTCTGGAAAGCGCACGGCATTGCGATGTCGCACTTCACGCTCCAAGCTTTCTTGTTAGCCGTGAATTTGGCTTTGCCAGGGAATTTGTCGGCCATGTCTTGCACTTTGTTGCGGTTGGAAGCACGCATGTCAAGCATGTAGTCGAACATCTCTTTGTCGATGCCTTCAGGAAGTTCGCAGACGCCGTCGGGACCGGAGATGGCGACAACCTTGGAACCGAGTTTGAGGGCCTTGGTAGCAGCACCCCAAGCCACGTTGCCGAAGCCGGAGAGGGCGATGCGTTTGCCTTCCATCGTGTCATTCTGTTGTTTCACCATGCGCTCCACATAGTAGATAGCGCCGAAGCCGGTAGCTTCCGGACGGATGAGGGAACCACCCCAGCCATAGCTCTTGCCGGTGAGGGCACCGGTAGAATGCTCGCGGGCCAGTTTCTTGTAAGCACCGTAGAGGTAGCCGATCTCACGACCGCCAACACCCACGTCGCCAGCAGGGCTGTCCTGATCCGGACCGATGTTGCGCCAAAGCTCATACATGAAGGCTTGGCAGAAACGCATGATTTCAGCGTCGCTCTTGCCAACGGGATCGAAATCGGAACCACCCTTACCACCGCCGAGAGGCAGGTTGGTCAGAGAGTTTTTGAAGATCTGCTCGAAACCTAAGAACTTCAACATGGAAACGTTAACAGCCTTGTGGAAACGGAGACCGCCTTTGTATGCGCCAAGAGCAGCGTTGAATTGAACGCGGTAGCCGAGGTTCGTGCAAACCTCACCCTTGTCGTTTACCCAGGTCACGCGGAACGTGAAGATACGATCGGGTTCTACAATGCGCTCCACGATCTTGGCAGCCTCGAATTCGGGGTGCTTGTTGTATTCTTCTTCAATCGTTTCCAGGACCTCGCGAACGGCCTGCAAATACTCATTCTCACCAGGATGTTTGGCCTCCAGGTTAGCCATGATTTCATTTACTTTCATATTATTGAAATTTAAAATTTAGGTTTTGTAGTAATACAATTTACGCTTTTGAAAGCGGGTGCAAAGGTATAAAATTTATTGATACGCGCAACGGGAATTTTTTTTTATCTGAGCCCTGACGGCACCATCCCGTTTTGCTTGTTTTTACGCCTCTTTTACCTCGTCATTCCCGCTCTTTTTCACCGATTTTCGGCGTCCTCTCTTCTTCGGCTTCGCAGGTTTTTCCTCGGTCGTTGGCATGTCCGACTCCACGACTTCCGCTTCGGGAAGCTCCGTTTCCGCTTTCTTGCCATTCGTGGAGGGCATCTCCATACGGCGGATGTAGATGTCTTGCTGCGGGAACGGTATCTCGATATGGTTCTTGTTCAACGTGTTGTAGATGATCTCCTTGATGCGGGCCACCACGCTGGCCTTCTCTTCGACCAAGATCCAGCAGGTGACGAACAGATCGACACTGCTGTCGCCGAAGTCGTCGAATACCACCTTGAAGCCCTGCTTGTTGTCCACCGCATATTTACCGGCCTCGTTCTTGGCGATGAGCGGCTCCAGACTCTTGAGCAGCATGTTCCGAACCTTCTCTACATTCACTCCGTAGGCCACCCCGACAGGGACTTTGACCAGCACATAGCCATGGTTGCGGGTGAGGTTTTTGAAGTTCTTGCTGAAGAGTGTCGCATTCTGGAAGGTGATCACACTGCCGTCCAGCGTGACGATCTGCGTGCTCTGGTAGTTGATGCTCTCCACCTTGCCTTGGATGCCGTCACATTCGATGTAGTCGCCCACGCGCAGACGGCCCGTCATGAGGATGATGCCATAGACGAAGTTCTCCAAGAGGTCTTTCATGGCAAAACCAAGACCGGTGGCCAAGCCGGCCATCACGATGGAGATGCCGCTGCTGGAGACCTCGAAGATCATCAGCGCTGCGATGACGTAGAAGCCCCAGACCAGGATGCCGATGATGTTGTTGACCAGGGTGGCATTGCCGCTTCCTTGGCTCAGGGTGTCTTTTTTGCGGCGCTTCCGCAACATCTTGTAAAATGCCTTGATGGCATAGTTCAGATAGCGGAACAGGAAGTAGAGCTCCAGTACCAGACAGATCTTGAAGAGAGACAGCTGGATGATGCCGGGCTTGTTCAGGAAGACGAAGAGGAAGATCTTGCGGCAGATGGACGACATCTCGAAGATGCTGGTGGCCCAATAGACACTTGCCGGGATGGAGAGGATGGCCA
The DNA here is from genome assembly GCA_017615595.1 of Bacteroidales bacterium. Classification (GTDB taxonomy): domain Bacteria; phylum Bacteroidota; class Bacteroidia; order Bacteroidales; family WCHB1-69; genus F23-D06. Next base: position 33,706 of record JAFZZT010000029.1, on the reverse strand, counting down.
AAATGGGTAGCAACGCCTTGAACAGGAAATCGTAGAACCAGGTCCGGCCGATGTATTCGCCCTTAACCATCTTGGGCTGTATCTTCTTGAAATATTTCTTTAACTCGTTTTTGTCTTTGATGATTTCCCCTTTGTCTTGGGCGATCTTGCGGGTCAGATGGCGCTGTTCGTACATCTTGGCCAGGTCGTAGAAACAGGTGATGGTCTGGATGGCCGCCAGCTGAATCATCCACCAGATCATAATCTGTACGGCCAGCAGCACGAAGCCAAGCCAGGAAGCCACACAGGAGATGATCATGACGATAAGCGAGATGACTGTGTACACCATGTCGCTGTCGGGCAGCTTGGTGATCTTGCGTTTCATCACGAAGAACTGCCAGATGGTGAAGGCCAGCATCACCGGCGGGTATATCAGGTTGACGAGATTGTTGGGTATCAGGATGATACGGAAAGCAATCACGATGAAGGCCATGAGGACGAACGGCATGTAGGAGCGCACGCCGGCCCGGATCTGCTTGTCGTCCAGGCGGATCAGCAGGGAGACGAGGATCACCTCCGTGAGCCAGGCGAAGAAGGTCATCAGATTGATGGCCATCAGCACGAAGTTCTGTTTGACGAAGAAGCGGGCGATGGTGATGGAGATGGCGAAGATGGCCACGCCGCAGGCGATGGTGACGATGGGCCGTTTGTTGTTCTCCTTGAAATGGATGCGCCATTTCTTTGGCAGGATCCAGCGCATGATGACATAGCTGAGGATGCTGGCGAAGAGGATATAGACGATCATGAAGATGCTGATGCCGTAGATGACAGGTCCGCGCCATTCTGATTTGCGGGTGAAAGGCTTGTATCGGTCGTCCACATCCTTCTTGGCTGCGAAATAGTACCATCTGAAGCGCTTGAGGGTCTTGAAGTAGTTGTCGCCGCCATTCTGGAAGATGTTCTTCTGGATGCCGTCATACTTGGCCATGGCGAATTTGTTGAGCTCTTTGGCGCGGTTGGTGACGCGCTCGTAGTATTCTTGGTCCAGCTCGATGTTCTCCAGCATGGTGACATAGTTGTCGCGCAGGGCGGTGGCGTACTCCAAGCACGCCTCACGGTCCTCCAGACCTTGCACATCCAGGATGTAGAGACTCTTGGCCGCCGTGTCCAGGACTCTCTTGGGTATCATCTCGCGGATAGAGTCGGGCAGCATGGCTATCTCGCCGTTGGGCATGAGGCGGGGAGGCAGGTTCTCCAGTGTCTTGATTAAGGCGTCATAACGTTCAATCTCCGTTTTGATTCGCAAGATCATCTTGTCGTAGGGGGCGTGGTACTGCTTGAGGTTGCGGTACTGCTCGGTGGCCGCCTGGCAGGCGTATGCCATGTCGAAGGTGAAGTCGGTGCTCTGTGAGTAGAGCATCAGGGCGATCTGGTTGCTGCCCTGCATCATGCGGATGAGGCGTGCGTGCTGTTCGCCGTAGCGCTTCTCATAGCGCGCCATCATGGCCTTCTGCTCGTTGTAGGCAAGCTCCAACTCGGAACGCAACACGCCGAGCGTCTGCGCCAAGTCCTTCTCTTTGAGGACGGCCTGCGCCTGGAAGATGGTCAGAACACTGATTATAAGGAGAACGAAAAACTTTTTCATAAGGGTGTGAATTGAGATTGAATGTTAAAGTTTGCAAAAATACGAAATTTTAGGAAAATAATACTAGGAAGGTTGTGGGAAAAAATGAAAGTGGTGAAATGGTCTAGTCATCATGGTTGGCAGTTTTTTTCAACAGTAAATCGGGAAGTATCACCCAACACTCTTTTTCGTCATTTTCTCCTTTCCAGGCTACAATACAATTGACTTTTGCAGATGAAACAAAATAGTCTTTATTTTTCCACTCCAAAAGTTCTTCGCGCTTTGATTTTGACAAATATGCTACTTTCTCTCCTGATGATGTCCTAAGAAATCCATTGTCATAATGCAAGGCCATACCGCTACGGAGTTGAACGATTGAATTCTTTATCCTTTTGAAAAAATCCAAATTGACATCATGCATGGATAGTTGTAGTGCGATTTCATCGGGCTCGGGATATTGTTCCATGTCATAATGATATGTGATGGAATCCTTGCCAATATTATTGAAAAATGAAGAGTTATAATGAATGTGAAGAGAGTTTTTAGCACGAGTAAGACCCACATATAATTTTCGGATATCTTCTTCTCTGACTGCCTCTTGATGATTCAACAACATGTAAACGGTATCAAATTCCCGACCTTTTGCCTTGTGGATTGTAGAAACAAAGATTGTCGCATCGCCATCTCCGCAAAAGTCTTCCAGTTTTGATTCAAACAAAAATTCATTTAAATCGCTACGATACTTTATCTTGTTAGTCTTTTCAAAAGTGGAAAAGAAATTAATGACATACTCCAAACAGGAACTGTCTTTGTATTTATCTATTGTCTTTTGTTTCGCCTCATCCCACAATTCGTTGCTGATGAGGGGCGAGGCGATTTTATTCTCAATCTGTTTCAAGAAATATCTAATTTCCATGAGATTGTAAAAATGAAATCCGTCAGTGGACTGGATCAGACGGGCTCGTATTCCCAGTTTGTTTAAAAGCCCTGTCGCTTGAGCCGCTTCATCGTTGGTGCTAGTTAGCAGACATGCTTTCTCACCATTATATGTCCTTTTTATGTCCCGACAAGTGGGGAATAGGAGATTGTCGCTAAGGTATTCAGTGATTATTACAGTTCCAGATTCTTGATTGACAGCAGAGCACGATGCTGTCTTCATGCGCTTGGGTAACTTCTTGACAAAAGATTCTGCAAAACGAACGATGGATTGGCAACTTCGATAGTTGTCAGTCAATTCGTATTTTACAGCATTAAATTCCCTAATGAGAGACCGCATATATTTGGCATCGGAACCACGGAAACTGTAAATGTTTTGGTCGTCATCGCCAACGGCAATCACGCGCATCTCCTCATTCTGTTTCATCATAGCTTTGACTAATGCATACTCATGCGCATCCATGTCTTGGGCTTCATCAATAACAAGGACAGTCTTGCTGATTTTGCTGGACTCAACTTGTCCATCTTCAATCATTTGGGTTGCTCGTTCTACCACCTTTTCGGAATCTTCCAGAGATCCGGTTTCTCCCAATAAGTCAAAGCTGTAAGAGTGAAATGTTTTGATTTCGACAAAATATGCTGAGTTGCCTATGAGGTTGATCAGTCGTTCTTTGAATTCTGTTGCTGCGGCTCTGGAGAAGGTGAGCATCAATAATTGCTCATGCTTCACATCCTCTAATAGTAGTAAGGAGGCCAGTTTGTGGACCAGAACACGTGTTTTCCCGCTTCCAGGGCCTGCAGCCACAACAATCTGCTTGGATATATTGTCAGTGGTGATTTTTCGTTGAGTCTCGGATAGTTCTCCAAAGAGTTGACGGTATTTTTCGGGAGTGATGTTCTTCTCGATCTCAACAGCTCGCTCTCCTTTGAAATAGGTGGCGATGAATTTCTTATGATCCATCTGAAAATAGTCTCGTACGAATTGTAATGCTGCATTGTAATCCTGCACCATGAGGTTGGCGTATTCCCCAACAATGTGGATCTGTCTGATTTTCTGTTTGTAGAACTCGTCCAACATGCGATAATCTTCCAACTTGTAACGGTATTTCAAATCGGAGATTCTGCGAATTTGCATAGCGTTGTATATCACAAGAAATCCACCTTCCAACTTCAAGGCGCCGATTTTTGACAGATAGAGTAGGGCGTCTTCCATCTCTTTTATTTGAACGGTTTTGTTTTGGGAGAGTAAATCGAAGGGTTGTTCGTTGTAAGATTTCAATAATTCGTTGAGAGAAAACAATACAAGTCCTTCGGTATCAGACGACTTGTTTTGCGTCAGTTTGATTCGATACAATTCGCTAATGATAAAACGACAGAGACTTAATCTGGTGTCTAATATTAGGTTGAGCTGTTCAACTGTTTGTTGCAGAGTTGTAAGAACACTATTGCTCCTGATGTGTTCATTTCTGTGAATGTAGGATTTTATAGAGAGAAAGTTCAATAAGGTGTGGATATCTTTTACAGTAGAGTGAAGTCCAAATTTCTTTGCTTCCTCGTTTAATGTTTTGTAAGATATTTCTTTGTCGCATTGTGAAATGGTTTTCAAAAGAAATTGTTCCAGCTTGGCGAATCTTTCTATGGTTTTTATGGTTTTTTGCTCGTTGTCTGTTGGAGGTAGATAGGCGCTCATGTCTCGTGTGTCGGCAAGGATTTTCTCTTGTCGCATTAGGCCGACGGCGCTGATGACTTGTTCCTTGCTCATGCCGAGAATGTCTGCTAGGTAATCCACGCGCGACTCCGCATCTTCGTCGTGGCCCTGTGTCGCATTTGCGATGCTTTTGCTTGAAATCAATGATTTGATGATGCGAATGGCATTTTTCCGATTTTTGTCATCAAAAAGATTTGAACTTTCAATGCGTTTTCTCGCTTCATCCATGTTTTTCACGGTTATACCGGTCGCAAAAACATGGGGTGCATTGTTACCTCTTTTAATATAACCTGCTTGCTCAAGGGCGGAAACCGCTGTGCGGACGCGGGTTTCTATATCTGTCACTTCATCGTTCCAGCCAGCTTCTCTGGCAATCTCTAATGCTGAACACTGGACAGACTTGTACTGCTTTGTAAGTCGTTTTATGGCGGACCAAACTTGTTGTATCTCACTAATACTTAATTTTGTTTGATTTAGGAGGATGAAGTGTTTGTCAAGATCGTGGTCGCTGTACAATACATAGCATTTGGCTTCCATTTCAGGATCGCGTCCTGCACGACCAGCCTCTTGGACATAGTTTTCAAGAGAATCGGAAATGTCGTAGTGGATAACCATGCCCACATCTTTTTTGTCCACTCCCATGCCGAAAGCGGATGTGGCTACCATGACTTTCACTTCGTTGTTGATAAATGCGTTCTGGTTCGCAATTTTATCGCTGGCTTCCATTTTTCCATTAAATGGTAGTGCGGGGAAACCATCTCGGGTCAGTTTCTGTGCAAGATCAATGGTTTTTCTAGTGCGTGAGACGTAAACGATAGTGGGTGTGGTATTAGCAATCAGAAGCTTACGCATCAAATTGTATTTTTCTTCTTCTGTTTCTGCATGATACACTTGATATTTCAGATTTTGTCGATCGGCAGAGGAAGCAAATAATTGCAACTCGATGTCTAAGGTGCGTTTGAAATAGTCTCTTATGTCGGAAATGACTTTCTGCTTGGCAGTGGCGGTAAAGCAGGAAACAGGGATGGGTGCTTCTAGTCTTTTCTTTTCTTGCAGTTGCTTTATGAAATCACCAATGTAGAGATAGTCCACGCGGAAATCCTGCCCCCAAGAAGAAAAGCAGTGCGCTTCATCAATGACAAAGCGGATTACATTGCGTGATAGCAGCAGCTTTTCTATAGTCTTTGAGCGCAGCATTTCAGGGGAAATATAGAGTAGGGTAGCACTGCCATCAGCCACGCGTTCAAAAGCGTTTGCCCGTGCAATTGGATCTAAAAGTCCGTTGATGGTGACAGCTTCAGTGATGTTTTTCTCTAACAAGTTGTCCACCTGGTCTTTCATCAGAGACTGTAAAGGCGAGATGATAACAGTGAGTCCATGGACTGCCTTGCCAGACATAAGGGCAGGGAGTTGGAAAGTGAGTGACTTTCCACCGCCAGTCGGGAAAACTGTCAGCAATGATTTCCCATCAATGGCGGCTTGAACCGCCCGCTCTTGCATTGGCTCGCCATCAAATGTTCTAAACTCCGAATACCCGAAAATATCTTCCAACCCTTTGTGAATATTGAGTTTGCTTCGACAGTATGAACAATCTGCTTCATGACATGGTGTGCTGCAAAGTTGTTGCATGATATTCTCAATGGCAGGAAAGTTGTACAACAGCCAAGGCGGTGTGATGGACTTGTTGTCATTGGTGTTGATAAGGGCCAATGCGTAAGCTAATTCTATTGGTCTGTGCTCTATGAATTTAGACAATGGAGCATGTCTGCATATTCTTTCTTCAAAAAAAGAGGAAATCAGTTTCTCTAAGTCAATTTGGGCAGGAACGACTCCTAAATAGTTGAAAAAGTCTTTAAATTCCACAAAAGGATAAAGCAAATTGACAAAAACTTTCTGTAAATATGGTGAAAGAGACTTGAAAGTGTTGATTTCTTCCTCAAACAATTCCTTTGCTTTTTTGCAGTCATTCAAAGGATTGTTTAGCTCTTCTGTCTGTAGCTTGTCGTCCTTAAGTAGCTTGTGATAGGGCCGTTTTGGGAAAAGAAGTGGCGACAAGTACAGAGTGTCTATCCTTTTCTTGTGATTTAGAGAATTCTCTTTTAAAACCTCCAAATCATGATGGATGATATTGTGTCCGCAAAGATATTCAGCGCCTTTAATAAAAAAGAGGAAGCCGTTTTTGGAAGACTGATGAAATTCTTTTCCGGAATTTTGAAGAGCTCCAAAATCCAATATTTTCTTCCCATCTGAACTAGCCTCAATATCAATAAAGGCAAGTTCGTATGATGTTGCCCGATTTAGCAGGTCGCGTAAAGCCATGTGTTGACAATAAATCGGGGCAAAAATAGCAAAATAATGGTGCGTTTTTACACTATTGAGGGCTTTTTTGATTTTTTTACATCAGCACTACACACGCGATCTGCCACCATTCCGGGGTGAAGTCGAACCAATAGACGGGTGCGCCCCAGCGGTCTTTCAGGCGTAGCGTCTGTCCGTCCAGATAGTAGAGCGGCGTGCCCCAACGGTCCTTCTGCCGGATGGTCTGACCGTCCAGATAGAGCAATGCCTCGCCCCAGCGGTCTTTCTGTCTCACCGTCTGGCCGTCAATGAAAATCAGGGACTGGCCCCAGCGGTCTTTCTGTCGCACCTGCCGCGTGCTCTCGTCAAACCACAGCAGCCGATCTCCCCAGCGATCCTTCAACCGCATGGTGTTATCTTCAAAATAGTATAGCTTCGCACCCCACCGGTCTTTCTGATAGACGGTCTGGGCGTTGCCAGACATGACGAGGACGATCATGATGCCCGTAAGTAGTATCATTTTTTTCATGTCGGCAAAAATACATAAAATCCGTATGGGTGACAATAGGCTTGTCACAAAAGAGAGATAAGGGAGCGTTTCGTGCTACTGGCTTATGATCCTTTGTATCACCGTTCCTTCTCTCAACTCACAGACGAGGAGGAAGATGCCACTGCCGGGCAGCGTCAGCTCGAAAGACTCGCCGGTGGGTGTCAACTCTTTTACCAGGACACCTTCCATGGTGAAGAGCCTTGCCACGCTGGGCGTTTCGTGTTTGAACTGCACGGTGCACCGTCCTTGCGCAGGGTTGGGGTAAACCAGCATCTTGTCGGTGTTGAATGACTGTATGCCAGTGCTGTCATCGGGGATGACGGGCGGCACGAGCGTGTCGGTGTGGAAGGTGATCTTGGCCCATTCGCCCCACAGGTCGTTGCCGCACCCGCAACGCACATAGAGGTCGTAGTAGGTGTCGGGCTGCAGGTTCGACAGGTGCAGGAAACTCTCGCTGGGGTGGATGGTCGTGCCATTGCCCTGCGTGAATCCCTGAATGCCGTATTCCGCTTCGAAATCGAGGACGTCACCCTCAAAAGACCAACCGATAGTGGCGCTCATGGTGTCCACATCTATGACATGCAGGTTGAAGACGGCGCTGCAGGTGTCGGGCTCAGGGATGGCCGGCGGCACGAGCGTGTCGGTATGGAAAGAGACCATGGACCACTCGCCTGTGAGCGTGCTGCTGCATACGCTGCGCACATAGACGTCATAGTAGGTGTCGGGCTGCAGACTGGACAGGGAGAGGCTGTTGCTGGCAGCATTGGCGGATGTGCCATTGCCTTGGGTGAATCCTTGGATGCCGTATTCCGCTTCAAAATGGTCGGGCGTGCCCTCGTAGGTCCAGCCTATAGTAGCGTGCATGGTGTCCACGCTGTTGACTGCCAGGTTGAAGATGGCGCTGCAGGTGTCTGCCGGAATGGCCGGCTGCTGTGCCCAGAGCTGCAAACCATCGAGATAGAGGGCGGAGCCTTGCTGGGGAGAAGTGTTGGCGGAGGAGAACAGGAATATGATCAGCGAGTCGGCCTCTATGTATGGGTATGAGGGGTTGACTTCGGAGAGTGGGGAGTAGGTTATCTCAAACGGCGTATAGGCATTCGTGTCCGTCATGGCTGTCGTGTACCCGCCGCCCACCACCTCGCGCTTGTGGGTGGTGGTGTTGTATTTGGAGCCGATCATCAGGATGCCGCCATTGTCGCCGCTTACCGCCGAGGTGTACTTGTAGTAGCCGGTCAAGCGGTCTGGCACAGCTCCGTTCAGCGCGATGCCGCCATCAATGATGGTGTTGATATCGGTGCCCGAGAAGGCGGTCAACATCTGCGTCAGGCTGCCGAGATTGCCGGTGATGTCGTACATCAGGGGCATCAGCTGGTCGATATCCACCACACCAGTGGACAAAACAGTCGGGAAAACGGTGGTGGTCAGCGCAGGATCCAGCTCGGATGATGCGAGATTATAGACGGTGGAGCTGATGATGTCGGAGAGCATGAAACTCTGCAGCTTGAGGGCATGGCTGCCGTGGGGCACGCCGCTGGTCTCATTGGACACCTTCAGGAGCGGCAGGTTGGTGTTCACATTCACGTTCATGCCGCTGTAGGTGATGCTCTCGTTGACCGGATAGGTGGGGTAGTTCCAGCCGGTGGGGTAGGTGTAGCTGCTGTACACCGTCAACGGGAAAATGAGCACGGTGACGCTGTATCCGCTACCTGTGGACCATTGTTCAAAACTGGGGTTGGGGATGGCGATGGTGCTGTCGGGAGTCTGGGCTTTCATGGTGGTGGAGAATAAAAGACACCATGCTATGAAAAGAAAAGAATAATGTTTCATACTTATTAAGTATTTAAGAAAATGCAAAAATAACAAAAAATCACACATCAATAAAAAAATCCCAACTTTTCGTTTTCACTCCTTCATCCACCGGTCGTAAATCGCCCAGGCGGCATTGAAGGTGGGGTCTTTTGGTCCTTGACGGTCTTTCTGTTTCACCTTCTGCGGCTTCACAGGATACTTCGTGTGGCTCTCCGTCCAGGCGTGCTCGAACTTGGAAAGTTCCTCTCCAAATGCCTTCTCGTCGAACTCCTTGCCTTGCTTTGCCGCTTTGATGACGGCGTCGAAGAAGAGATTCCACCGCTTGGCGTAATAGTCTTTCACTAAACCTCCCCACATCCGGTTGGCGTAGTCGTTGAGCACCGGTCCGCCCCAAATTGTAAGGATTGTGCGCGCCTGCCGCTCGTAGTAGTCTTTCTCCTTTTTGTTGGTGCCCCAGTCGCGGGCCGCCTCAATCCACGGACCCAACATGAAGGCCGGATGCGTGTTGAGTAGCGCATCGACATCGTCAAACAGCTGGTTGGCCATCTTTACCTGCCGCTTCATCTCCTTGATATTGCGGTTCTTGTATGCCACCGTAAAATCGTTGCGGATGTCCATAAAATGGTTGCCCATCCATTGCGAGAAAAGGTTGACGAGATCGTAACGGTAGGCGTTTGTCCCATCAAAAATCTCAAAAAGACCGATGAGGTGGGGATAATCCCGGAGAAATCTCTTGCAGATCTGCTTCAACGTGTCGTTGCTATACGAGTAGTATGGTTTGGTGTAGTATGTGCCGTGGCCCTCCAACGACGGCCGCGCCACCGACTGCGTGCCAAGGCCGTAGAAAGACCAGTCCTTATAAATGCTGTCGTTCAGCAACTGCCAAGTTTCGGGGTGGTTGCGGTTGCCGGAACGCAGGTGGCTCCAGTCCTCAATCCATTGCTGCACATCGGGTTGGCCCTCCCATGCGCGGTCGAAGAGGTACTCGTAGATTTGCGGACTCACGTCGAAGGATTCCAACGTGGAGCCGATGCCGGTCATATTCGGGCCGGCCTCCTTGAGTGCGGCATTCAGTTTCTTCTCCAATTCGTTGATGTTGCCCACCAGCATGGTGTTGCCGCCGAAGTTGCCGAGGTAGCACCAGATGAAGGGCTGTCCGTAGAAGCCCTCGGTGGTGCGCCACACCTCCGTCTTCTCGCAGAAGTAGTCGAGCAGCACGAGTTTGTCCTGGGGCACGGCGGTGAGGTAGGCGCGGAGCCGTTCGGGGGTCCACGACTTGCGTTTGTAGTAGAAGACCCAGGTCATCTGCAGCCAGCGGGCGTCGGGGTCGCTCTGCTGCAGCGAGGTGTAGATGTTGCGGGCCACGTTGGCGAGGTAGTCGGGCTCCCAGCTGGGCGGGTCCATCTCGTTGAAGGGATCGACGCCGTAAATGTGGTCGGTGCCGAAGAGGGCAATCTCCTTCTCCATAAACGATTGCTGGATTTTGGCAAAGAGCGGGTCGGAGGAGTTGAGGAAGTGGGTGGGCTCGAAGCCGCACCACGCGCTCAGCTGCTGGATGTCGGCGTCGGGGTGCATCTCGGCGAACCGTTTGGGCACGTGCCCGGCGAAGGCGGGCAGCACCGGCGTCATGTTGAATTCCCGCTCGCGCTGAACGATTTGCCGTTGCAGCTCCTTCTGTCCCTCCAGCCACGACATCGGCAGCGGACCGCCGAAGCCGTCCAAGTTGGCCATGCGGTGCCACGGCAGGTGCGCTGGCCCGGAGAAGTAGCCTCGGATTTCCTCGTCGGTCATCCCGAACTCCTTCCATACCTCATACCAGACGGCCTCCTGCCCAGTGATGGCCAACGGCATGTTGATGCCGTTCAGCGCCATCCAGTCGATGAACCGCTCCCACTGCGGCCACTTCCACCACGGCATCGTGTAGCCGTAGGTGCAGTAGTTCAGGAAGAAACGGTCTTTCACGAGGGCTTCCTTGCGGATGGTTTTGAGGGTAATCGGGAACTTTACAGGCAGCTCGACAGGTTCGCACAACAGCCAGGAGACGTGTACGCCCGCAATGTGCTTGAGGTAGTAATTCAGTCCCACGGCGAGCGAATTGTCGTTGTTGCCGATGATGTGGATTTTGAAAGTGGTTTGTTTGTCGGAGATCGGCTCTATCTGGAAATAGTCAATCGTATCGGGCTGGTAATCAAAGACAAACCAAGTGTCCATATCGCCGAGGATTCGGTGCGCCAGTCCGTCGATAGGACGTTGTGCTGATACGGTATAGCCAGACAGGAGTGCGCATAATAATAGAAGAAGTTTATTGCTCATGGGTCAAGAGGACTATTTGCTTAATCTACGTTTACCACAGATGAAACAGGTTGATAATGTTGTTTCTCAGCCGCAAAAATACGAATTCTTTCAAAAAAATGTATTTTTGCTTTTTATATAATGTTTTAGACACTATGAGTAGAAGACTCCTCTTTTTTGTCATTATATTATGTATCAGCCTTCCTGTCTTTGCACAGGTGAGCATGTGCACGATGACGGGCAAAGTGGTTGACAAGAATAATGTCGAGATGCCTTATGTTTCCGTGTATGTCTCCTTGCAGGACAGCGTGGTGGCGGGCACTTTGACGGACCAGAAAGGACAATTTTCGGTGAAGGTGCCGCGGTCGCCCAAAACCTATACCTTGACAGTTCTCTATATGGGTTATGGGACAAGACATTTTGACATTACGGCAGACAAGAACGAGTTCGCCTTGGGAGAGATCATGTTGGAGGCTACGTCACAGATGCTGGAAGCGGTGAATGTTTCTGTCAGAGATGATGCACGAATATATGTGACTAGCGAACACACAACGATATTACCCCCTGACGCTACGACTTTGATGGGTGGTACTGTCGCCGATTTGCTGCGCCAGCAGTCCTCTGTGACTGTTGACCCCGACGGCAACGTCTCCATTCGCGGCAACGGCAATGTGTTGCTTCTTCTTGATGGCGTGCCCACCAACCTCGGCTCCGTCAATGCTATCCCGTCCTCCAATGTGGCGAGTATTGACGTCATCACAAACCCTAGTGCCAGCTATGACGCCGAAGGCACTGGCGGCATTATCAACATCGTCACCAAAAAGGGTTGGCAGAAAGGGCCCAGTGGGATGGTGGCTCTCAACTATGGGTTCAACCATTTTACAAACGGTAGCCTGGCGCTTAACTACACCCGCAACAAGTTCGCCCTGCGTTTCAACTATCAGGTGAAGTACGAGGACAACATTGATGATGGCTACCTTTACCGCTATTACCGCACTTCTGGCGATAGTCTCAACCAGCAGATCCACGCCTTGCGGACAGTCTTCAACAACAATGTCTCTCTCGGTGTCACGGTCAAGCCCAATATGCGGAACAAGATAGATGCCGACATTCGGCTAATCCTGCCCCGCTTCAACACCGTGCAGGATCTCTCCAACGACTGGTTCTATGAAGGCATCCTGTCGCACGAGAATCGCCGCAGCGATGTGACCTGGAATCGCGAAAATCTCGACGGCACGCTGGCCTATTGGCACGCTATTCGTCCCGGAAAACTCACTTTCTCCGTCAAGGCGAACGTCTCCAAGATTTGGGGCCACCGTCCGTCTTACTACTTCTTGGAGGGTGATTCGGTCAGCAAGTCGGTGTCGGGTGGCAGTCCGCTGCTTTCCGCTGTCCAAACGGACTGGCGCATCATCAAGAAATACGGTTTCTGGGATGCTGGGGTGAAGTTTTCCTATCGTCAGAACGACATCTACCACAACTTCTTCGTGCGCGACAGCTTGGATTGGAACTATTCCCATCAGTTTAGTAACGATCTGCTGCACCGGGAGTACGTGCCGGCCGCCTATGTGCAGTTTACCTCTACGACCTGGCGCGACCGTTTCTCATGGAGCGCTGGTGTCCGTGCGGAGTATAGCCACACGAACCTGCACAGCGAGAAAGAGGGGCTGGACGAGTGGTCGCAGCATTTCTTTCTCGGCCCCTCGCTGTCATTCAAGTACATGATTTCCAAGAAGCACATCCTGTCGTTCGCCTATTCGCGGCGCATCTCTCGGCCTACCTATCCGCAACTCAACCCTTACATGAGCATGATCGACCCACACAACTTCGAGCAGGGTAATATGCGCCTCCAGCCCGAGACTGCCGACAATGCGGAGCTGCTTTACCAGTACAAGGTGCCGAAATGGGCCGTGAATATTAGCGTTTACGGCAACTATATCCACAACTACATCACACAGGTGGTCCGTTTTGAAGACGACATCCTGCTGATGACTTACATCAACGCTACTTCGCAGACTAAGGCAGGCTTGGACTTGAGTGCGAAGACCGACCCATGGAAGTGGATGACAGCCACGCTCGGCACGAACACCTACTATCTCCGTTCGGTTGGCAACATCGACGATTGGGACATCTCGAACGGCGGGTGGGTCAACAACAGCAACCTTCGGCTTGATTTCCGTCCGATCAAGGGTATGAACATCTACCTGCAGTATTTTCTCAACACGCCGCAGTACTACCCGCAGTTCACCACGCGCCTCTCGCACTACCTGAATGTCGGCATCAGTCAGAAGTTCCTGAAGGGTGCACTTACCGTCTCCGCGCAGCTCACCGATGTCTTCAACACCCGCAAGTGGGAGATCTTTGCCGACAACCAGTACTATCGGTTAGACAATATGCTGCATGGAAAAAGCCGAATGTTCTGGCTGGGCGTCAGCTATAACTTCAACTCCTACAAGAAGGCTGGAATGGGCAAGACAGAAGGGGAGGACAGAAGCAAGATTCGGACAGGTTTGTGATTCCTGTGATAATTCCCTTCCTCCAGCATAAGAAATTCTCTAAGGGCTTTCTGGATAATGCGCCATCTTCCGCGCAAAGGGGATTCTCCATCCAGTTTATGACTTGCGACTACGGCTCTCCGAAGAACGCCCTGCGTATGATCTCCAGCTCCTCATTATCGTTCACTTGGGATTTCTTATGGTCATTCTGACGAGCTTGCTGCTGGATGTATTCCAACCCAGAGGTCAATATGTCCTTCTCTGCCTTGTCTTCCTCCAATGCGATGGCCTCCTCCAGGAACCGGATGGCGTTGTCGTTGTCGCCTAACAACATCCAGCAGGCGGCAATCCGCTCGGCCGCGGCCGACTTTGATCTGCTGCCCTTGTCGTCCATGTCGTAAAGCTTCTTGTACATGAGCAGTGCCTTGCCGTACTCTCCTGCCAACTCTTGGACGGCCCCGATGTAATAGATCCAGCCTGTGTTGCCCGGATCGGCCTGGTGTCGTGCTTCCAGTTCTGTGATGGTTTGATGGTATGCGACGCCCGCCAGCTCTCTCAACATGGCGACTGCCTTATCGTTATCATCAAGAGACAAAGTCATGACTACATCCTTGGCCTCTTGGTCGTAGTTGTGCATGTCCCGATAGCAGAACGCCCGGAGCAGATAGTAGTCCGAATGGTCTGGATGCCGGGCGATGCAGTCTGTAAGCCACTTCAGACATTTTTCATAGTCTTTGGTGGCATAATAATACTTTCCCACGCTGTACCAGGCATCCTTGTTGGTGGAATCCAACTTCAGGGCGGCAAAAAAATCGTTTCCAGCTTCCAGGTATTTTCCAATCCCGTAGTTCAATTCCCCGCGGTTGATGTAGTCTTGGGAGTTCGGGTAGAGTTTGACGGCCTTGGTGTAATCAGCGTATGCCGCGTTGAGATTTCCGATAGTGCGGTTGGCCACCCCACGACCGGAATAGGCTGTCGACAGGAAGGCTTTATCTTTGCGAGGGATTTGTTTTGCGGCTTGGTCGAAAGCATGTAGGGATTTTGACAGGTCTTCTTTGTAGTACATGTCCAGCCATCCTTTATAAAACCAGGCATAGCCGTTTTTGGGATGCTCGATCAATTCCTTCTCCAGATAGTCATAAGCGGCATCATAGTTGTGGTCGGCGAAGCTCTGTCGCGCCTGGATGTAGTAAGGGGTTGTCGGCTCGTAGCTCTTGGGGCGTTTTTTCGGCAGCAGCCATTCGAGGCTGAAGTTATAGAAGACCATGGAGTAGTTGACGCCGTTGTTGTAGGCCTCCTCCACATAGAGACCGATGGTGCCGTCTGGGAGCTGACAGAGGGAAGAGTATGCGGAAGGGTAGGGGACGATGGTGCGGCGCAGGGTCCAGGTCTTCCCTTCGTCGAAGCTGACGAAGATGGAGACATCCTTGCGCTCTTGGCCGTAGGGCAGCGAGTGCAGCAGCAGCGGACGTCCGTCAGGGGCGGTGCAGCGGAGGATATCGCCGTTGCAGGCGGGCGCTTCAAGCTGGGGCCATACGGAGGTGGTGGCACGCCAGGTGACGCCGCCGTCTTCGGAGATGTTAAACAGCCGGTGCCCATCCGCACGGATGCTCATCAGGATGCGCCCGTCTGAGAGCTCCACCAGCTTGGCCTCGTCGCCTTTGGGCGATGCTTTCTGAGAGCATTGCCAGGTCTCGCCGTCGTCATCGGAGTAGAAGACATAGTTGCAAGCCATCCAGAGAGAGTCCTCGCGCACGGCGGCCGTGAATAGGATGCGGCCTGATGAGGTGCGGAGGCCCGCGCCGGAAGCGAAGAACGACGACCACCAGCTGCGATGCTCGGGGATGATGCAGTCGGGACCAAGGATGAAGTGGGTGATGTCTTGGGGCTTGCTCCATGTCTGGCCGTTGTCGCGACTGCGGCAGAGGTAGGTACGCAGTGGGTTGTCGGGCCGCGACTGCCAAAAACCGACTCCGCCCACAAAGACAGCCAGCAGTCCGCCCTCTTCGTTGGTGCGTACCAAGGCGCAGTCGCCAAAGCCATGGCCCACGCCCGTGCCCTCCGCCAAGGTGTAGGGAGCGCTCCACGTGCGTCCACCGTCGGTGCTTCGGTTGATAAGGATGTCGATGTCCTCCGGCAGGTCAGCGTCGTTGTATTTGCGCTTGTCGGTGGCCACCACCAACGAGCCGTCGCCCGCCGTGACGATGGCCGGGATGCGGTAGTTTTTGGAGTTGTAGTCGCCGGGACGATACAGGGTGGTGCGTCTCAGCGTGTCGGAGGTGTTGCCAGACTGCGCCATCAATCCGAGGGGCAAGAGGAGTATCCAAATGGACAAGATGTGCCAGAGGATGGTCTGCTTGGTGTATAAAGGTCGGGTTATCATTTTGTGCTAAAGAAAAGGCAAAAATAGTAAAAAGATTGAAGACGATAGTATTTTTCGTACATTTGCCCGCGCTAAAAACAAGGGCTATGTTATTAGAAGAACTGAAAAACTACAAGATATATCTCGCCTCCAAGTCTCCCCGCCGCAGAGAGTTGCTGAAGGATATGGGCATTGATTTTGAGATTCTTTCTACCGATGTGGATGAATCCTACGATCCTCAGCTCCCACCGGCAGAGGTGGTGAAGTATCTCTCACGTCTCAAATTGTCCCCAGTCGATTTCTCCCAATATCCAGAAAAGTCCATCTTCATTGCCTGCGACACGATAGTGGTGGTGGACGGACACATTATCGGCAAGCCGGCCGATGAGCAGGAGGCACACGAGATGATTCGGGCGTTGTCGGGATGTACGCACACTGTCTATAGCGGTCTTACGGTGGCTACGCCTGCCCAGGTGCTCACCGACTACCGTGCTACCGAGGTGACCTTCGCCGAGCTTTCCGAAGAGGAGATTGCACATTATATTAATGTTTATAAACCTTATGATAAAGCCGGCGCATACGGTGTCCAGGAATGGATCGGCTATGTGGGCATCAAGGCCATTGACGGCTCGTTCTATAACGTGATGGGCTTGCCCACCCGTCTGCTGTGGGAGATGCTGAAGCTCCTTGTTTAAGATCACAGAATAACGCTGAAAACACGGAAATAATGCGGCAACTTAATGAAGTATCAGGCCTTATATTTAACAAATCATTGTAAATATTTGAATTAATTAAAATAATACTTGCAAAATATTTGTAATTAGTTTATTTTTGCGCCTCTAAATGATGATGACATGAAAGAGGCGTTTTTGCATTATATCTGGCAGTATCAGCTGTTTGACACTGAGAATCTCCATACGGTGTTGGGCGAGGAACTGGTGATTGTGTCGCCAGGAATCTTGAACAGGGATGCGGGTCCTGACTTCAAGGGTGCTGTGATCCGTATAGATAATATCACTTGGGCGGGGGATGTGGAGATCCATGTGCGGAGCTCCGACTGGTATCGTCATCATCATCAGCTGGATGAGAAATATAAGATGGTGGCATTGCATGTGGTCTATGAGCATGATCGGGAGGTGGAGCGACTACCAGGGGAACTCTTCCCGACACTGGAGCTGAAAGAGCTGATCCTGGATGGGATGTATGACCAATATTTGCGCCTGACGAGTGCCATGGAGGTGGTCCCGTGCCACTCCTTTCTCCCGAACATCTCCGACTTGATGATCCGAGGACAGATGGAGACGGTGCTGATGGAGCGGCTGTTGCGCAAGCAATCGCAAGTGCGTGAAACGGTAGGGCAGTGCCGAGGCGACTGGCAAGAGGCATTGTACCAGCGTCTGGCAAGTGGCTTTGGACTGAAGGCCAACGCCAATGCTTTTGAATGGATGGCCAAGAGCCTCCCCTATAAGATTATTGCACGCCATAGCGCCTCCGCATTGCAGGTGCAGTCTCTGGTCTTCGGCCAGGCGGGGATGTTGGAAGCGCAGGAAGGAGACGAATACTACAAAGCGCTGAAGTCGGAGTATGACTATCTGCGCTACAAGTACCAGCTGGTGCCCATTGAGATGCATCATTGGAATCTATTACGACTGCGGCCGCAGAATTTCCCCTGTGTCCGACTCTCTCAATTCGCACGGCTGCTATACGAGATCCCGGATCTTTGGGGCGAGCTGACCCTCAACACTTCTATGTCCTATTGGTGGCGCCGTTTCGCGGTTTCCGCTGACGACTACTGGGCCACCCACTATCATTTCAACAAACCGACCACCCATCACGGCACGGCGGTAGGGGAGATGACGATTGCGCTGCTCTTTATCAATGTGATTGTGCCGTTGTTGTTCGCCTACCGCAAGTTCCGTGGCGAGGATGAACTGCTGGAGGAGACTATGGGTATGCTGGAGGAGATCCCATTCGAGGATAATCGGGTCACGCGAGGCCTTGTCGGTGCAGGATTTCCTCATCAACACGCCGCAGATTCGCAAGCGTTGATAGAACTATATAACATCTACTGCAGACCCCGGCGTTGCCTGGAGTGTGCCATCGGGGACTGCATCGTGAAGTCTTCAATCAATCATTTATAAATAAGGATAACTATGAAGAATGAAAATTTGGAAAAAGGCAAGAAAGGCGAAGATCTGGCTTGGGAATATTTGGAGAGCCAGGGCTACCGATTGCTGGAACGGAATCTGCATTGGGGGCATCTGGAGATAGACCTCGTGGTGGAAAATGATGACTTTATCGTCTTTGTAGAGGTGAAGACGCGCAAAAACAACATGTTCGGGGAGCCCGAGACCTTTGTGACGCTCCAGAAGCAGCGCAACATGATCCGGGCGGCGAATGGCTATGTGTTGAAGATGGGCATTCGCAAGGAGGTCCGCTTTGATGTGGTCTCCGTCATTCTGGATGAAGGGGTGTCGAGCGTGAAGCATATCCAGGACTCCTTCAAGCCGAGGTGGTAGAGGGATAAAAAAAACGCGGTGCGTGCGACACCGCGTTGTGAAAAAGGAACCTATAAGCCGGGTTCTGTACTATGTTGTCATTTATCTAGGGCGCAAGTCACCTTGCGTCTCCATCAACCTACCCTCCGAGTCGGGCGAGCAACCCTCAAGCCTCGGTTTATTTGGTCTTTCAACCCATAAGGTTTACCCTCGAATGTCATCACTGAACATCGGCGTGAGCTCTTACCTCGCGATTTCACCCTTACCGGTTTGCACCGGCGGTATCTTTTCTGTGGCACTGTCTGTCATCCGGAGGATGCCTTCCCGTTAGGAAGTATGGTGCTCTGTGTTGCCCGGACTTTCCTCTCCCATCCGAAGATGGCAGCGACAACGAGGTCCCTTTTGTGTCTGTTAGTTCAACATCACAGGCATGATGAGCATCAGGAGTGACTCCTTCTCGGTGTCTTCCTCAGCCGGGAAGAGCAATGCGGCGCTCTTCGGGGTTGACATCTCCAGACGGATCTCTGCGGTGTCGATGTTGCCCAGCATTTCGCTCAAGAACTTGGCGTTGAAACCGATCTCCATAGGCTCGCCAGCGTACTCCCCGTTGATGCTCTCCTCTGCCTTGTTGGAGAAGTCCATGTCTTCCGCCTTGATGTTGGTGGAGGACTCGGAGAGGGAGATGCGGATCTGGAAGGTGGACTGGTTGGAGAAGATACCCACTCTTCGGATGGATTTCAGGAACTCCTCGCGGGAGATGGTCAGCACATTCTTGTTGTTCTTCGGGATCACACTCTCGTAGTTGGGGTATTTACCTTCCTTCAGAGAAGAGTAGAGGGTGAAGTTGCCGAAGCTGAAGCAGATGTGGTTGGTCTCCTGGGAGTAGGTCACATGGATGTCTTCGTTGATGCCCGGCAGGATGTTCTTCAGGTGTCCCAGCGGTTTCTTGGGCAGGATGAAGGAAACGTACTCGTCGTTGTTGACGGAGCGGTTGACATAGCGTACCAGCTTGTGCGCATCCGTGGAGACGAAGGAGATGCCCTCCTCTGACAGTTCGCAGAAGACGCCCATCATGGTCGGGCGGAGCTCGTCAGTGCCAGTGGCGAACAGCGTCTTGCTGATGGCGCGGTGCAGCACGGCCGAAGGAATGTCGAAGAAGTGGGGATCCTTGATCTCGTTGGGACGTGGGAACTCATCCCCGTTGAAACAGGGTGCGTCATATTCTCCGTTGGCCGCCGTGAACTTGAAAATGCTCTTTTCCTGGTCTATAGCGAAAACGATCGGCGTTTCCGGTATCAGCTTCAAGGTGTCCAAAAGAATCTTGGACGGAACAGCCACACTGCCTTCCCCGTCAACATTGTCAAGATCTATGACGGCAGTCATGGTGGAGTCCATGTCTGAGGCCATCAAAAACAATTTCTCATCCTTGATGGTGAAGAGAAAGTTGTCCAGAATAGGCAGCGAATTGTTGGAGCCAAGCACGCCGCTGATGGCACTTAGATTGTGAAATAACACATTTCTAGAAATGATAAACTTCATAGTTTTTCTGTTTTAAAAATGAAAGTGCAAAGATATACTTTTTTTCGTCTTAAAAAAAAATATAAGTCATATACTATAATTTTCTATTTTTGCGTTTTTGAAATTGTTGATCTATGAGAAATTTGCTGCTTATCATATTATCCTTATGCTCAATTACTTTGTATGCCCAGGTGGATACCGCTGGCATCAACAAACGGGATGCCTCCGGCCGCAAACAGGGCGTGTGGCGCAAGTATGAAAAGGGCAAGCTGGCCTACGAGGGACAGTTCCGCAATGATGTGCCTTACGGAGTTTTCTCCTACTATCACACCAATGGCACGTTGAAGAGCAAGTCTGAATTCGTGGAGGGAGTCCACAAGGTGCGCACCGTCATGTATCATCCCAACGGCAAGAAAGCCTCCGAAGGTATGTTCGTGGATCAGCTGAAGGACGGCCAATGGCTCTATTACTCCAACCAGGGGGTCCTGATCACCGAGGAGAACTATCGCAGGGGCGTCCGCAATGGCGACTGGAAGACCTACGCTGCCCATACGGGTATCCTTTTGGAAGAACGCCATTATCTGAATGGTCATCTGGATGGGGTCCATAAAACCTATTACGAGGATGGAAAGGTCAGTCTGGAAGAACGCTATATCGAAGGGAAACAGAACGGCCGCTGTACAGCCTATTACCCCTCTGGAAAGATTTCCTCAACGGGAGAACTGCTGAACGGTCACCGGATAGGAGATTGGGATTATTATGATTCTAACGGCAAGATCCGTAGCACCATTCACTATGAGAAGGACAAGGAGCCCAAGAACTATATCTACCTTTATAGAATGGGGGCGAGTCAGAAACTCAATCAGGACTTGGTGGCCTATTTTATGAAATATAATGATCAGAGCACTCTGGTGGTGCTGCATAATGGCAAGAAAATGATGATCGATGAAACGCTGGAGGATGTGGAGACGTGGGCGGACTTTATGGTCTTCACCCGAATAGCTCCCAGCATCATAGCCTCCAATGAAGCCATCGTGGGTTATAAACCCATTAAAGGTCAAGAAGATGCCGTCATCGTCAAACTGAAGCCTGCTCCCGATGAGGAGGTTTACACGGAAGGTGTCTATGCCAAGATGATCAAGAATTTGTTTAACACATCGATGCCGGAAGAGTAAAACATCTGCCAGCTTCGAAAAAAAGACTTTTTATGAGAAAAATTTGGACGATATTACTCGTTTTAGTTCCTTTTGCGCTGTTTTCACAACAGAACTATACCTTTCACGCCTATCGCGGTGTCATCAATGATGGATACAACTTCTGGGTGTCGGTGCCCGATACATACGTGGAGAATCAGGATACCATGCCTGTGATTGTGTTCCTGCATGGACATAGTCTGTGCGGCACGGATCTGAGCCGCGTGCGCAAGTACGGATGTCTGGACGCCATCTCCATGGGCCGCGACATCAACGCGTTGATCATCGCCCCGCAGAACCCCGGTGGTCCCTGGAATGCCCACAAGGTGTTGAAGGTGGTGGAGTATGTGCAGGCCAACTACAGCATGGACACGAACCGCATTTCCATCGTGGGCATGAGTCTCGGTGGCTATGGTACGTTCGAGGTGGCGGCTACCTATCCAGACAAGTTCTCGGCCGCGATGGCCCTGTGCGGCGGCAGTTCCCGCAGGGAGTTCTGCGGTCTTAACAAGCTGCCCCTCTGGATCATCCACGGCACTGCCGACAACGCTGTGCCCATCAGCCAGTCGGAGAATATCGTGGCGGCCATGAAGGCTTGCGGCCCCACCAATATGCTGCGCTTCGACCGCTTCAAAGGCATCAACCACTCTCAACTGGCCAAGATGTTCTACCTCCCCGACACCTACCGCTGGCTGCTGAGCCACAACAGACAGAACAGGAGTGTGAACAAGGATATCTCCATCACCGTGACGGATATGAATGCCGCCTACCAGAATATCGACCGCGCCGCCAACAAGATTACTGTCGTCAACCATAACCGAAGCGGCGAGGTGACGACTGTTGCGGAAACCACTCCCGATACGGTCAAGACAACGTCGGCGACTTCCAACACCACGCCTGCCAAAACCACAACCAAACCCAGCTCCAAAGGTACGCCGGCCGTGCATGTGGTCAAGAAAGGCGACACTCTCTATTCGATCGCGAAACGCTATCACACCACCGTGGCCAAACTCTGTAAGATCAACCATATCAAGGAGAATAGCATTTTGTCGTTGGGACAGAAAATAAAATTGCGGTAAAAGGGCGGCGTGTTTCAAAAATTATATACATTTGCCGTCCGGAAAACAAGCCATCCGTATTTTATTTAATTGTCAAAAGAACAGATTTTTATCTATGGAGAAAGAACGTACATCTGAAAATGCCAAGATGCAGAGGCCTGCATCCTTTAACCGAATTGAAAATGTAATGGGAACAACCGGCAAACTGACCCCTCAAGCCATCGAATTTGAGGAGGCTGTGCTGGGTGGATTGATGATTGATTCGGAGTCTGTCAGCGTCATTTTGGGGACCCTTACCTTTCAGATGTTCTACAAGGAGGCACATCAGCATATATACCATGCCATAGAGGAGCTCTATCGTGCCGAACAGCCCGTGGATCTGTTGACGGTGACCAATCAGCTCCGTAAGGATAAATTGTTGGATGTGGTCGGGGGCGCTGCCTATTTGGCCTCTTTGACTAACCGTATCACCTCATCCGCCAACATCCAATACCACGCCCGTATCGTGATGGAGAAATATGTGCTGAGAGAGCTGATCCGCAATTGCAACTCCATTATCGAGGATGCATACGATGAGTCAAATGATGTGTTGGATCTGTTGGATGTTGCTGAGACGAAGATCTTCAGCATCATTGAACAAAACTTCAAAAGAGATAGTAAACCCTTACATCAGGTAGTGCAATCTACCTTGAAGGAACTCAATGAGTTGCGCAATGCAGGTTCCGATATGCACGATGTTCCTTCCGGTATCCGCGCCATCGACCAGAAGACGGGCGGATGGCAAAAGACCGACCTCATCATCCTGGCTGCCCGTCCCGGTATGGGTAAGACCTCCTTCGTGTTGTCAGTGGCCCGTAATGCTGCCATCCAGTACGACAAGCCTGTCGCTTTCTTCTCCTTGGAAATGTCCTCCAACCAGCTGGCGCAGCGTCTCTTCGCTCTTGAATCCGGTATCAATGCAGAGAAGATTGCGAAAGGTGATTTGAGTGATGATGAGTGGATTAAGCTCATGGACAGCATCGGTAAATTGGAAACTTCCAAGTTGATCATTGACGATACACCCGCCATCTCTATTTTCGACTTGCGTGCCAAGTGCCGCCGGTTGAAACACCAGTATGATATCCAGATGATTGTGGTTGACTATCTGCAGTTGATGACGGTCGGTTCCGACAGCTCCAAGGGTGGTAACCGCGAGCAGGAGATCAGCTACATCTCCCGTTCGTTGAAAGCCCTGGCCAAGGATCTGAATGTGCCGGTCATCGCATTGTCTCAGCTGTCCCGTCAGCCCGAGACCCGTGCCACCTCCAAGCGTCCCCAGCTTTCAGACCTTCGTGAGTCCGGTGCTATCGAGCAGGATGCCGATATGGTGCTCTTCATCTATCGTCCAGAGTACTATAAGTTGGATGTTTTTGAGGACAACACGCCGTCACATGGCTTGGCGGAGATCATGTTCGAGAAGAACCGTCACGGCAGCACAGGTGCTCTGCGCGTGCGGTTCCAGGCCCAGTACACCAAATTCCTGGATCTCGATGCCGAATATTTTGAAGGGGGAGAAGAGGGTGGAGCAAAACCTGCCGATATGCCTCTGATGCCTCTTATCCGACCGAATGCCAACTTCGATGTGGTGGAGTCTTCCATCAACGGTTCCTCCCAACCGGCTGATGATGGCGCCAATCCGGATGCCAATTCCAATTTTACGGAAGAGTTCCCCTATTAACAGTCTGCGATCCTAATACTTGAGCTTATGAAGAAGTTGTCCATGGAGGAGTTGCATCGTGTGACCCCTGAGGAGTTCAAAAATCAGGAGAAATTTCCTGTTGTGATGGTGTTGGACAGTATCCGCAGCATGAGCAATGTGGGGTCGATTTTCCGTACTTGCGATGCCATGAATGTGGAGAAGCTCTACCTCTGCGGCATCACGGCCTGTCCGCCGCAGAAGGAGATTGCCAAGACGGCCCTCGGCGCGACCGAGAGTGTGGAGTGGGAATATGTGGAGCATGCGGCAGCGTTGGTCCAGCGTCTGCGCGAAGAGCAGTACACCATTGCCATCGTGGAACAGACCGACACCTCTGTCTTCTTGCAACAGGTCGATTTTAAGCAATATCCTAAGCTCTGCCTCATTGTGGGCAACGAAGTCTTCGGCGTCTCTGACGAGCTGCTGCCGCTCTGCGACTTGGCCATTGAGATTCCCCAATTCGGCACCAAGCACTCGATGAATGTCACCATCGCCGCCGGCATGGTGCTCTGGGAAGTGGTTAAGCAAGTTGGGAAATTATAGTTTTATGATGAATGCTGCTGATTTTTATTGTCAGAGTGACTATTTGAATACCTGATTGATAATCTATATGGTTGATGTCTTATGAGCAGAAGTAAACGGACGACAAAAGATAACAAAGGAATTGTTTACTTGTTCACGAATTCCTATTTAGATAGAGAGAATACATACAAATATGGTGTCACCATCAATCCATTTGAACGGAAAAGAATTCAAAAGAATTCAACGCCACCGACTTATCCATTTTATTATAGAATCATCATTTTCTCTACCCAATATAAGAAAATTGAAAAATGGCTTGGGGGAAAGTTCCAAGAAAAGGGGTATCTACTGAAAGGTGAAGGGGGGTGGAACAGAATGGATAAAAGCTCCATTCTCGGAAGTGCTGTCCATTTACAAGGAAACATTGACTTTGTTCAAAGATACGGAAATGTGTTATGATGGTAAAAGATTTAAAGACAAAAGTGGACATGTCGTTCAATGCAAACTTCCCAGCTGTCGTTTGGATTTGTTAGGGATTCTTGACGGAGCAAAGCTTGAAAACACCGAAAATGGAGAAACATTTACAGTTCAGGGTAACGGAATATTGGTGGAGGGGAAACAAATGACTCTTTCAAGATATATGAATGAATATCACAAGAGAAAGGGTAGTACGAATGAACATAATGGTTACCAGTACTTCACCTATAAGGGTACTCTGCTTTACGATATGTGGCAAGATCTAGTCAGAGTGAAATGATGTAGGCTACCATAGTTCATGTAGTAAGATTAGACCAAGCCAGCACTAATGGCTTACACTTCTGTCGCTATTCAATTATTTTTAGTTTTCAGTTAATACAAACATGATTTTTTTTATTTTTGCCTTTTCTCGTTGCGGGCAACGAGAGGGTATGGCATTAATCTAAAAAATCGTACAATATGATGACACTATTACGAATTGGGACAACGGAAATCATTGTGATTGTTCTTCTGGTGCTGCTGCTTTTTGGCGGCAAGAAGATCCCTGAATTGATGAAAGGCCTCGGCAAGGGAGTCCGCAGTTTTAAAGAGGGGATGAATGAGGTGGAGAAGACAGCGGATGATGTGAAAGAAACGTCCGCAAAGCAGGACGAGATGTCCAAGCCCACCGACAATCCCGAATAAATGGCCGCTGACTCGTCGCCTTCCTTCTGGGACCACCTTGACGAGCTTCGCTCAGTCCTCATCCGGTCATTGATAGTGTGGGCGGTCTGTTTTGTCGTGCTCTTTTCCCTGAAAAAGTATCTCTTCACCGTTCTCTTTGCCCCTTCATCCTCAGATTTCATTTCATACCGCTTGATATGTCGTTTGTCAGAATGGTTGCGGTGGCCATCGCTCTGCCCGGATGCTATGAATGTGTCGTTCATCAATGTGGAGCTGGCGGCGCAGTTCATCGTGCACATGCAGGCGGCCTTCTGGGGAGGACTGGTGCTGGCGTCACCCTATATCGTGTATAAGCTCTATGGCTTTGTGTTGCCTGCGCTGTATGCTCGCGAACGTCGCTATCTGGGCTCTGTGCTGGTGAGTGCCATCCTGCTTTTTCTCTGTGGCATTCTGCTCAACTACTTCATCATCTTCCCTTTCACCTTCCGTTTTCTCGGCAGCTACCAGGTTTACGAGGGGGTGGTCAACCAGATCTCACTGCCATCCTATATCGGGGCTATCTTGTCGATGAGCTTGATCATGGGACTGCTGTTCGAGATACCCATCTTGGCCTATTTCCTGGCTCGCATGGGAGTCATCACGGCAGATATGCTTCGGCGCTATCGTCGTCATGCCATCATCATCATCGTGATCCTGGCGGCAGTGATCACCCCGACAGGAGACGCCTTCACCCTGATGCTCGTCTCTGTGCCCATCTGGCTTCTCTACGAACTGAGCGTCTGGATCGTGAAGCGACAGGAACGGAAATATCTTAACGAATAACAATAACCATAACTTTATCAATATGTTGAAAAAAATCAGAACCATAATGGCCATAGTGATGCTGGTGCTGGTCACGCTGCTCTTCCTGGGTGTGTGCTGGCGCATCAACCTTTGGTTCGGCTTCGTGGCCAAGATTCAGTTCTTGCCGGCCGTGCTCTCTTTCAATGTCATAGTCGTGCTGCTGCTCTTGCTGCTGACACTGCTGTTCGGACGACTCTATTGCAGCGTCATCTGTCCGCTGGGTATCATGCAGGACTGCTTTTCATGGCTTCACGGCAGGTTCAAGAAGAATCGTTTTTCCTATTCTCCGGAGAAGAAATGGCTGCGCTATATCGTGCTGGGCGTCTTTGTGGTGCTGCTTATCATCGGCGTGACACCCGTGACAACCCTCTTGGCACCCTACAGCGCCTACGGGAGAATCGTCAATAGCCTCTTCAAGCCGCTTTATGACATGCTCATCAATGGGTTGGCGCATTACGAGGCCAGTCACGACCTCTATCATTTCTCGGAGGCGGAGATCTGGATGCGAAGTGTGACGACCTTCGTGGTGGCTATCGTCACCTTGCTGGCCCTGGCCGTGCTGGCGTGGCGCCACGGCAGAACCTATTGCAACACTATCTGTCCGGTGGGCACGTTCCTCAGCTTCTTCGCCCGTTTCTCCTTCCTGAAGGTGCATTTCGATGCCGACAAATGCAAGCAATGCGGTCTTTGCGAGAAGAACTGCAAGGCATCAGCCATCGATTTCAAGAACATGAAGGTGGACTACTCGCGTTGTGTGGTCTGTGGCGACTGTCTGGAGAAGTGCAGCTTTGATGCGTTGCATTATGGCCGTATGCCTAAGCCTGCGGTGGCTCCGGAGCCAAAGGAGGAGCCGGTGGACGAGGGTCGCCGTTCCTTCTTGATTGGCGCTGGGCTCATGACGGCCGCGGTGGCGACTGCCCAACCCAAGATCAAAGTGGATGGCGGTCTCGCCGTGATTGAGGATAAGGTGGTGCCTGAGCGCAAGACGCCCATCACGCCTCCCGGTTCCATCTCGGCACAGAACATGCGGCATCACTGCACAGCTTGCCAGTTGTGCGTGTCGGCCTGTCCGAATAATGTGTTGCGCCCCTCCAAGAGTCTGATGACCTTCATGCAGCCGGAGATGTCGTTCGAGCGTGGCTATTGCCGTCCGGAATGCACGCGCTGCAGCCAGGTGTGTCCTACGGGTGCCATCCGCCGCATCACGCCGGAAGAGAAGACCGAAGTGCACGCCGGCTATGCGGTATGGCTGAAAGATAACTGCCTCCCGTTGACGGACGGTGTCAGCTGTGGCAACTGCGCACGGCATTGTCCCACCGGTGCCATTCAGATGGTTGACAGCGAGGGTGTCAAGGTACCCTCCATCGACACGCAGAAGTGCATCGGGTGCGGCGCCTGCGAGCACCTGTGCCCCGCGCGCCCGTTCAGCGCCATCTATGTGGAAGGCAACGTCATGCATCATTTACAGTAACCTTTAGACCCCATCAAAACTATGGATAGAAGAGAATTTATCAAACATCTGGGCGGCGCCGCCGTGGCAGCCTCCCTGCTGGCCGCCTGCCGCAAACCCGAAACACCCGATCCCGGCGTCACGGCCTTGGACGGCCAAGGATCCATGACCTACCGGACCAACCCCAACACTGGCGACAGGGTCTCCCTGCTGGGCTATGGCATGATGCGCCTGCCCGTGGAGGCGGGTGGCACCATGCGCGAGCACCCGGACTCGCCCATCAACCAGGAACTGGTCAACCAGCAGATCGACTTTGCTATCGAGCGCGGCGTCAACTACTTCGACACATCTCCCGCCTATTGTCAGGGGAAGTCTGAACGCAGCACGGGCATTGCCCTGTCGCGCCACCCCCGCGACAAATATTATCTCGCCACCAAGCTCTCCAACTTCAGTCCCGCCTCCTGGACGCGCCAGGCCTCTATGGAGATGTTCGAGAACTCGCTGAAAGAACTGAAGACCAACTATGTCGATTACCTGCTGCTGCATAGTATCGGCATGACGACAGATGAGCTGGATGGCATGGAGGTCTTTAACAAACGCTATATGGACAACGGCATCCTCGACTGGCTGGTGGAGCAGAAAAAGAAGGGTAGGATCCGCAATCTCGGATTCTCCTATCATGGCGATGTCACCGTCTTTGACACCCTGCTGCGTTGGCATGATGAGGGCCGCTACCATTGGGATTTTGTCCAGATAGAGCTGAACTATCTCGATTGGCATCATGCAGACGAGATCAACACGCGCAACACAGACGCGGAATACCTCTATGTCGAGCTGAACAAGCGCGGCATCCCCTCGGTCATCATGGAGCCGTTACTGGGCGGGCGCTTGGCTGATTTGCCCGACTTCATCGTCAAGCGTATGCAAGAGCGCGAGCCCGAGACTCCTCCCGCCCGCTGGGCTTTCCGCTTCGCCGGCACCCCCAAAGGCGTATTGACAGTCCTGAGCGGCATGACCTATATGGAGCATCTCGTCCAGAATGTGGTCACCTATTCTCCGCTACGGCCTATCACGGAAGAGGAGAATGAATTCCTGATGCAGGTGGCTGATGAGATCTACAACCTGAAGCATATCCCTTGCACCACTTGCTGCTATTGTATGCCCTGTCCGTACGGCCTCGACATCCCGACCATCTTCGCCCATTACAACAAGTGCGTCTCAGAAGGCAATGTCCCCAATCCAGATCATCCTACCGCTACCTACAAGAAGGCGAGACGGACTTTCCTGATTGGCTATGACCGAAGCGTGCCCAAGTTGCGTCAGGCCAGCCATTGCATCGGTTGCAGACAGTGTGTGTCGCACTGCCCGCAAAGCATCGACATCCCCGCAGAGATGCAACGCATTGACGAATATGTGGAACAATTGAAAAGGTCGTAATTCTTTCGTGCAACAGATCTAATCACTGTTTGCGGCTACGCAAACTTTCGGATACTCTTGCCTAAGTTGATCAAGTGGTCGGCGATACGCTCGGCATTCTGTGCCAGCGAGATGTATTCGGCACCCACCTGTGCCGTACATTCTCCGGAGACCAGTCGCTCTATATGACGGGCTTCCATCGTTTCCGTGAAGCGGTCGATCTCTTCCTCTACATTGTTGGCGTTCTCCAGTTCAGCGATGCTGATCTCGCTATATGCTTTCCGGATGTGGCCGTAGAGATTCTCAATCAGCTGTTTCATCTCCTTGATTTCCATGATGGCGGGTGCTGAGAAGGTGCTGTGCTGGGCTTTCAGACTAACGGCGTACTCCACAATGTTCTCGGCATAGTCGCCGATACGTTCCATGTCGCTCACGCTCTTGATGGCCGTGTTCAGATACTTGTTGTCCGTCTTGTTCAACGGCTTGCTGGAAAGCTTTGCCACATAGCGGGTTACCTCGCTGTTCAGGAAGTTGAGCTCGTCTTCGGTAGCCCTGAAATTATCCATGTCGTCAAATTCCAAGGTGGTGACGATGTGGATGGATCTTCTGAAATTCGCCATGGCCAATTCCGCCATGTTCTCAATTTCAGCCTTGACTTGTCGCACGGCAACCACAGGGGTGCGCAACATGGTCTCGTCCAAGTAGTACAGATGCGGCTGGCTGGCTTGTTGTTTCGAGGGGACCTCGGGGATCATGCGCGTGACGGTGTTCACCAACAGGTTGGTCATGGGGAGTGCCACCAGGGTGGTGCAGACGTTGAAGATGGTGTGGAAGAGTGCCAGCTGCATCTGCGCGGCGTAAGGGAACAGGTGGTCGGTGACGGTGCCGAAACTGGAATGTCCACCCGAGAAAATGTGCAGCATCAAAGCAATGAAGAGGAACAATGCAACACCCATCACATTGAATAAGAGGTGGATGAGGGCGGTGCGCTTGGCGTTGGTGCCGCTACTCATACCGGCGAGGAGTGCCACCACACAAGAACCGATGTTGGAACCCATGGTCATGTAGATACCTTGATCCAGGGTGATAAGTCCACTGAAGACCATCGTGATGGCGATGGAGGTGAGGACGGAGGATGATTGGATGAGGGCTGTCAGCAAAGTGCCTATCAACACTAATAATATCGGATTGGAGATGCTGGCGAGAAAGTCTTTGACAGAATCCAAGGATGCAAAATCCTCCATGGCATTGGACATAATATGCAGACCCACAAATAGTAAGCCGAAGCCAGTCAAGATGCCGCCTATCAGTTTCCAACGTTCATGGCGGGCTCCCATGCTGATGAACACTCCTATGCCCGCAAAGGCTGAGAAGATGATGGAGGCGGAGATGCCGTTCCCGCCGAACATACCCAAAGCCACAATCTGTGCGGTAATCGTGGTGCCGATGTTGGCACCGTAAATGATGGTCGCCGCTTGTGCCAGGGACATGATTCCCACATTGACAAAACCGATCACCATCACCGTGATGGCACCGGAACTCTGTATGGCTGCCGTGCCCAAGGTGCCAATGCCTACACCTATCCATTTGTTTTTTCCTGTCTTGGCAAAAAGATCCTTCAACTTCTGGCTGCTCGCATTCTCTAGGTTGGTACTTAGGGCCTTACATGCTACTAAGAAGACACCAATGCCGGCTGTGAGCATCAAGATTGCTGTTAGAATGCTGATAATGTTCATGATACAAGGAGTGTTCTAGGGTCAAAATAGTATAAAAAAGATGGCATGAACCGAAGTCCATACCATACATATCATCTTGGTCAGTCGGAAAAGAGCAATTGTCAGCGGAGACAATCGTCTCATCCTGGAAAAATATCAAAGATTTGAAGTCTTTGCTATATAGGAAAAATGATGCAAGAAGAATCAATAGCGTACTGGCTATCAGATAGATATGACTGCTATTGGTATGTATTCTAGTTCTTGACATAAAAAATTTTTCCATGAACGAAACGATGAATTGTCTGTTTTATTGTATCGCCCATAAAAAAAAGTTATTTTTTTAAGCGAAGCGTTTTTTTTTATTATTTTTGCAGGCTGTGATTTAGCGCTTTATTCCTTCTAATAAGTTATGCTTAAAGATCGGAAAATATGTGTCGTTCTTCCCGCCTATAACGCGGCGCTGACGCTTCGTAAGACCTACGAAGAGATACCGTTGCATATTGTGGACGAGGTCATTCTGGTGGACGACCACTCCTCGGACGACACTTTGGAAGTGGCTCGGGAGTTGGGCATTCGCCATATCATACATCATTCTGAGAACAAAGGGTACGGTGCCAATCAGAAGAGCTGCTATAATCAAGCGTTAGCGCTGGATGCCGATGTGGTCATTATGCTGCACCCCGACTATCAATACACCCCCAAGCTCATCGAGTCGATGGCCTACCTCATCGTGAACGAGGTCTATCCAGTCGTGCTCGGTTCCCGTATCCTGGGCAAAGGGGCTCTCAAAGGAGGGATGCCGCGCTACAAGTACTTCTTCAACCGCTGTCTCACCTTCGTGCAGAACCTGATCATGAGCCAGAAGCTGTCGGAATACCATACGGGCTACCGGGCTTTCTCCGCCGATGTGCTGCGGAAGATCAACTATATGGCCAATTCCGACGACTTTGTCTTCGACAATCAGATGCTGGCGCAGATTTTTTTCACTGGCACTGAGATCGCCGAGATCACCTGTCCGACCAAATACTTCCCGGAGGCATCTTCCATCAACTTCAGAAGGAGTATGAAGTATGGCTTTGGCGTGCTTTGGACCGCCATGCAGTATCGTTTGCAGAAATGGCATCTGGCCCATTTCAAGATATTTGAGAAACAATAAAGAATCAATTTAACAATATGAGAAAGAGTAAATTAGGATTAAATTTTGATCAAGTGGATGAAGCCAAACGGTTGGCAAAGAACATTGCGGACCAGATCCAACAGTTTGTGGATTCCTACACAACCGTCACGGTGGAACGTACCCTGTGCCGTCTGATGGGCATTGATGGTATTGATGAGAACGAGGTGCCGCTGCCCAACAGGGTGGTGGACTCCCTCTTGGAGAAGGGTGTGCTCAGTCAGGGCGTGCTCTACTTCTTAGGCAATGCCATCTTGGAGACTGGTGAGGAGCCGCAGGCCATCGCGGAGAAGATCGCTGCTGGCACGTTGGACATCACCACGTTGCCGCTGCATCCGCTGGCGGACATCCAGAAGGCGGTGCAACCCTTCATCGAGGCCTGCCTGACCCGTATCAAGGGCAATGTGGCCAAGCGTAATGAGTACCTCAGCACCATCGGCGAGGGCCCGAAGCCCTATCTCTACATCATCGTGGCCACCGGCAACATCTATGAGGATGTGGTCCAGGCACAGGCCGGCGCGCGTCAGGGTGCCGACATCATCGCGGTGATCCGTACCACGGGCCAGAGTCTGCTCGACTATGTGCCCTACGGCGCCACGACCGAAGGTTTCGGCGGCACTTTCGCCACCCAGGAGAACTTCCGCATCATGCGTAAGGCCCTCGATGAGGTGGGCGAAGAGGTGGGTCGCTACATCCGTCTCTGTAACTACTGCTCCGGACTCTGTATGCCGGAGATCGCCGCTATGGGCGCCCTCGAGCGTCTCGATGTGATGCTGAACGATGCTCTCTACGGCATCTTGTTCCGCGACATCAATCCGCAGCGTACCCTCATCGACCAGTACTTCTCCCGTATCATCAACGGCTATGCCGGCGTCATCATCAACACGGGCGAGGACAACTACCTGACCACTGCCGATGCGGTCGAGGCTGCCCACACGGTGCTCGCCTCCGACCTCATCAACGAGCAGCTGGCTTTGATGGCAGCCCTGCCGGAGGAGCAGATGGGTCTCGGACACGCCTTCGAGATGGACCCGATGCTGGAAAACGGCTTCCTGCTGGAGCTGGCACAGGCCCAGATGACCCGCGAGATCTTCCCCAAGGCTACGCTGAAGTACATGCCGCCC
This sequence comes from Bacteroidales bacterium, assembly GCA_017615595.1. GTDB lineage: Bacteria > Bacteroidota > Bacteroidia > Bacteroidales > WCHB1-69 > F23-D06. The sequence goes on along the minus strand of JAFZZT010000029.1, from coordinate 267 downwards.
ACCAAGTTCATGACCGGCAACATCTTCCGCGGCCATATCCAAGACGCCCTCTTTAACATGATCGGCATCTGGACGCACCAAGGCATCCAGCTGCTGGGTATGCCCACCGAGGCCATCCACACGCCGTTCATGAGCGACCGTTACCTCTCCATCGAGAACGCCCGCTACATCTTCAACGACATGCGCAGCATCGGTGAGGAGATGGAATTCCGCGAAGGCGGCATCTGCCGTGAGCGCGCCAAGACTGTTCTCAACAACGCCATCGAG
>JAFZZT010000028.1 GCA_017615595.1 Bacteroidales bacterium | reverse complement strand
TCTTAACTCCCTACATGTTGTCATATTTTCCCAATACAGGAGGAAAGAAGCTGCTTAAAGTGTTGAAAGGTGAAGAATATGTCAGAGAGTCAGGATGGGTTGAAAAGATGTGCGAAGAAGGGAAATTGGACTTGGCTATTCAACGAGCAGAAGATAACATCAATGCTGCGAAAACGGCTGGTGAATTAGACAATCAATCTTATTCGTACGTGTATAAAGTGTTTAAAAATGTGAAGTAGTCTATGTTTCTATTCAACGAAAGCCTATTGGAACAATCCGTCATCTCCCTGCTGGAAGAGCAAGGTTATGAATATATCAAGGGGGAGGAGATTGCGCGCGACCTCGACGAGGTGGTGCTTCGCGATGATTTGGCGGCGTATCTGCACAACCGCTACAAGAACGACGGCATCACCGACCAGGAGGTGGAGAATGCCATCCGCATCATCACGCAGAAGCAGGGCGGAATGCTCTACGCCGAGAACAAACACACCCTCAACCTGCTGATGGACGGCTTCTCGCTGAAACGCGAAGATCCCGCCAAGCAGAACCTCTACATCTATCCCATCGCTTTCGACGAAACCAACCAGAAACACAACATCTTCAAGGTGGTGAACCAGTTCGACATCACCGAAATCGAGCACCGCATACCCGATGTCATTGTCTTCGTCAACGGCCTGCCCGTGGTGGTGTTTGAACTCAAAAGCGCCACCAAGCAGGACACCACCATCGAGGATGCCTACAAACAGCTCACCATCCGCTACCGCAGGGACATACCTTCCTTGTTCAAATACACGGCTTTCATTGTCGTCTCCGACGGCGTGAACAGCAAATTCGGCACCCTCTACACCCCATACGAATTCTTCTATGCCTGGCGCAAAGTGAATGCCAAAGACAAGGCCTGCGACGGCATCAACTCGCTCAAAACGATGATTGCCGGAATGTTCCGCAAAGACCGGCTCATCGATGTGGTTCACAACTTCGTCTATTTCCCCGACACCTCCAAGGACGAAAAGAAGTTTATCTGCCGCTATCCGCAATACTTCGCTGCCCGCTCGCTGTTTCAGAACATCCTGAACCACAGCAAACTCAATGCTGGCGGTGACGGCAAAGGCGGCACCTATTTCGGTGCTACGGGGTGTGGCAAGTCGCTCACCATGCTTTTCCTCTCACGCCTGCTGATGAAGAGCAAGGCCCTGTGCAGTCCCACCATCATTTTGATTACCGACCGCACCGACCTCGACGACCAGCTCTCGCGTCTGTTGCTCAATGCCAAGCAGTTTGTGGGCGACAGCGTGATAGAGCAGGTGGAGAGTCGCGAGGATTTGAAAGCCAAACTGCAAGGCCGCACCAGCGGAGGCGTTTTCCTGACCACCATACAGAAATTCTCAAAGGATATCAACCTGCTTTCCAACCGCGCCAACATCATCTGCATCAGCGATGAAGCGCACCGTACGCAGACCAATTTGGAGGAAAAGTTGGCCATTACGGAGGCCGGCGTGAAACGCTCATTTGGTTTTGCCAAGTATCTGCGCGATTCGTTACCGAATGCCACCTACGTGGGTTTTACCGGCACGCCGATAGATTCTACGATGGAGGTCTTTGGCGCTGTTGTGGATGAATATTCCATGATAGAAGCCGTGGAGGACGGTATCACCAAATCCATCCTCTACGAAGGCCGTGCGTCGCGCGTTATTGCCGACAGCGAACTCATCAAGCAGATCGAGGCCTACTACGACCAATGTGCGGAAGAGGGCTCGTCGGAATACCAGATTGAGGAGAGCAAGCGGGCGATGACGCAGATGAGCATTTTGCTCAACAGTCCCGACCTCATTCACCGTCTGGCGGTGGATTTTGTGCAGCACTACGAACGGCGCGTGGATGAAGGCAGTACCGTCAAGGGCAAGGCCATGATTGTCTGCGCCACCCGCGAGATCGGTTTCGCCATCTACAAAGAGATTGTCGCCATGCGGCCTGAGTGGGCAGAGGTGAGAATCTGCGGCGATGGCGAAGAGCTGACCAAGGAAGAAGCGGAAAAGATCAAGCCCATCGAGAAGATCAAGTTGGTCTGCATCCGCCAGAAGGATGACGACCCTGCATTGTACAACCTGTTGGGCACCGACGAAGAGCGCAAGAAACTCGACCTACAGTTCAAGGAGGAGAAATCGAACTTCAAGATTGCCATCGTGGTGGATATGTGGATCACGGGCTTCGATGTGCCTTGCTTGGATACGATGTATTGCTTCAAACCGTTGCAGATGCATACGCTGATACAGACCATCAGTCGCGTGAACAGAAACTATCCGGGTAAGGATAAAGGTCTGATTGTCGATTATTTAGGCATCAAGAAGAAGTTCAACCAGGCGATGAAGAAATATGCCAACGGCGGACAAAACGAAACGCCGGTGGAAACCATCGACAATGCAGTGAAGCTGTTCAAAGACGAGCTGGACCTGCTCAGACGCATGTTTACGGGTTTTGAATACACCAAGTTCTTTATGGGCACGCCGTTGGAACAATTGAACGCCCTGCAGATGTCTGCCGAGTTCATCCAGCAAACCGAAGAGACCGAGAAGCGCTTTATGAAGCATACCCTTATCATGAAGTCTGCCTACAATATGTGCAACAATGACGAGCGAATCACGAGGGAGGAGATTGACGATGTGCATTTCTTCACAGCTGTTCGTTCCATCATCTACAAGACCACCACGGGTGTGTCACCCGATGCCACGCAGATGAACCGCCACGTGCTGAAGTTGGTCAATGAGGCGTTGATTTCGGAAGAGGTGGTGGCCATCAACAACCTGCAGCTCAACGATGCCAAACAGATAGACCTGTTAGCGTCACAGTATATGGAGAAATTGAAGAATCTGCCATATAAGAACACGAAAGTCAAACTGATGGAGCAGCTTCTCAAGCGTGTGATTGACAGCGTGAAGAAGGTGAATAAAGTGAAAGCCGTCAGTTTCACCGAGCGTCTGAATGAAATCATCGACATCTACAACGACCGTTCCGACGACATCGTGTTGGCCGACGAGATTGTGACCGAAGTCGCCAAACAATTGGCCGATCTCTTCGAAGAAATCAAGAAAGACAGCGTTTTGCCGGACGGCATTCCTGATATTGAGGTGAAGGCCTTCTACGATATTTTGAAATCAGTGGCCGAGCGTTATGGTTTCTTAGACGAATATACCGAAGAGCAATACATTGAGATAGCGCAAGCCGTCAAGGAAAAGGTTGACGACAGTTCTCAGTTTATCGACTGGGACAAGCGCGCCGACATCAAGGCGCAGCTGAAGGTGCAGATCATTCTCACGCTCTCCAAGCACGGTTATCCGCCCGCCACCCGCGACGAGGTTTTCAAAGCCATCTTCGAGCAGGCGGAGAATTTCAAGAAGAATAGGATTGATGAACCATCTCCAGTTATTCATTTGTATTCGACACACGAGGAGAAATTGCCCAAGGCGGCAGAAGATAGAGCACCATACGGAACTGATAAGGACAATGCCTCTATAGATGATTTGTTAAAATGATGAGAACCGCTCTTTTCATATTAATTGTTGTTCTTGCTCTGGTTCTACTCCTTGTCAGGAGACCTTTAATCGCATTTTTCAGAGGAAAAGAAGGTGAAGTGAGTGTGAGGATGTGGCTCAAATTGTTGTCCTCGGACCAATATAAGGTGATTAACGACCTTCTTATCAGCAGTCACGGGCATACCTCACAAATTGACCACGTTGTTGTGTCGGAATATGGGATTTTTGTGATAGAAACCAAAAACTATAAGGGTTGGATTTATGGTGGCAACTATAGCGAATTCTGGACTCAGAATATTTTCGGGAAAAAATATGAGTTGCATAATCCTATCCTCCAGAATCAAGGTCATGTTAGAGCATTAAAAAGATTGCTTCCAGATGTCTCCCCAGACACGTTCATCCCAATAGTGGCCTTCTCCAGACGAGCAACTCTGAAATTATCCACCAAAGAGCCAGTGGTATATTGGAGCAGACTAAGGCGCACCATTCGCACCTACAAAACCAAACTCCTGACACCTGAAATGGTGGAGCAAGTCTATACACTTCTCCTTTCTTCCAACCAAGTTTCCAAAGAGAAGCGCAAACAACATGTGAAGAATGTTAAGACTACCATTACACGGAATCAACACGCCCTCGCCAACAACCGTTGTCCCCGTTGCGGCGGGCAGTTGGTGTTGCGCGATGGCAAATACGGCCGATTCTACGGTTGCCAGAACTATCCCAATTGTCGGTACACACACCAAGCGTGAAGCCCCCGCGTGCCGCCGGCACGCCACCACCACAACCCTCATCCCAACAACCCCAAAATCACCTCGGGAGAAAGCAACATCTCAGACACCGCACACAAGCCTGCACCCATGTCTTTCAAACTGGCACCCATAAAATAGGCTTTGTCGTCAACAATCAAGAAACGGTCGTGGTTTTTGTGTGACAGCTGAACAAACTCGATTTCTGGATACTGGGTGTTGTGCTTTTTCAAATCTGTCAGAAACTGCTTGTTATAACGAGTGTAGATGACAGCCGTCACTCCTTCTACACGCTTAGTGAACATCGACAGCACACGATCATCCACATAATTGTCTATCAGAATGATCCGGCTTTTAGCAATTTGGTTTCAACAGCCACTTTGCTACGAAGAATACCGCTCAGCATCCCTATGCCCTGTTGTGTAAAAGCATAAGGCAACGCACGGCGATCACCGCCTTTTTCGTTTGAAGTGCCAAATTGGCACTTCAAAGCACGATGCTCTTCTTTGGTAAGTTGGAACATGAAATCTTCTGGAAAACGTTCCTTATTACGCTTAACCTGCCGATTCATCTGCTTTACCTCTACCTGATAAAGCATGGCCAAATCTCGGTCTATTAAAACAGGTTGTCCCCTGACAATATGAATCAAAGCTTTAATGTCGATGTTTTTTTAAATCACTATTTGCGACCTCAAACCTCAACATTTCTGCTGACTGGTCACTCTCTTTTTTTGACACTATCACCTGCTCCTCCATCATTATTTTGTTCTTTTCCATAATTATTTTTCAAACTACAAAGATACACCATCACACGGCATTTGTCAAGGGCCCTTCAAAATGATATATCACCTTGTTTTACAGACAAATACGCAGTTAAAAATTAACAATTCGAGGGAGGATTGTTAATTCCCATTCGGCATTTCGGAGGAAGGCGGTTGTTGCGTGCGCGGCGGCACGCCATATAGCCTCGCCCGCCGCGAAAAGGGTGTAGCGTGAGACGAGCCTGCGTGAAGCCCCCGCGTGGTGGGGAAGGAAAGGTGTGAGGCGTTCCATAAATTTTCACAACAAAGGACGGTGAAAATTCTCCTTATCCGTCGAGGCCCCGAAATACATAAAAAATCACTATCTTTGCCGCTGCAAATTGAAACAGGCGAAAACCACTGTCGTCCGTCTGTTTTCTTGAACTGAAATTGAAAAATGATGCGTGTTTTCAAAAACATAGGATACCTCTTGTTGATCCCCTTCTGCATTCTGGCATTGTTCTCCCAATGTAATCGCCACAACATCACAGAAGAAAAGCTGGCATTCTCCTCCGACACCGTTTATTTCGACACGGTCTTCACTTCCGTATCAACGGTCACCCGCAACTTCAGGGTGCACAACCCCAACGATGAGCCGATCACCATCAACATCCGGCTGGCCGGTGGCAACCTTTCCTATTTCGACATCAACGTGGATGGACAAGCCGGGTATGAGTTCCACGATGTGGAGATTCCCGCGCACGACAGTCTCTTTGTCTTTGTGCGCGCCCTCATCAACCCCACCGACCAGAACACGCCCTATCTGGTCAACGACTCCATCCTGTTCTCCAACAAAGACATCTTCCAGCAGGTGCAGCTGGTCGCTTTCGGGCAAGACGCGCACTTCATCCTTCCCGACCACACCTCCGGCAGCATGCGCTACAACATCGTGGCACATGAGCACGAAGTCACACACTGGACCAACGACAAGCCATGGGTCATCTACGACTGGGCGGTGGTGGACTCCTTAGGACAGCTCATCATCGACCCGGGCACGCGCATCTATGTGCACAAGGCGGGCGGCCTCTGGATCTACCGAGACGGCAACCTGCAGGTGAACGGCACCCCCGAGGAGCCCGTCCGTTTTGCCGGCGACCGCCTGGAATCCTTCTACGCCTCCGACTATGCCCAATGGAGCAGAATCTGGATCAATGAGAGCAGCCATCAAGACAATGTCATCAACAACGCCATCATCACCAATGCTGCCATCGGTCTGCAATGCTCCTCCATCATCGACTACAATACGTCTCACCACAACAAGACCATCGTCAACAACACCGTCATCCACAACAACGCCGATGTGGGTGTGCTGGTGCGCGCCGCCAACCTGGAGATGAACAACTGCCAGATCAGCAGTAACCAGAACTACAGCATCGTGATGCAAGTGGGCAATTTCGACCTCAACCACGTCACGGTGGCCAACTATTCCGGGCACACCAACCCTTCTGCCGTGGTGGGCAATTTCTTCGATGTGGTCACCCTCAATGAGCATGGGGAGTACGAAACCGTCTACATGGTCGGCGATGCCAACCTGAACTGCCGCAACAGCATCATCTACGGCAACCGCTCCGACGGCGAGTTCGGCACCTCCACCTTAGATGGCGCCAATGTCAACTACACCTTCCAGAACTGCATCGTCAGGAAGACGGAGTTCGACAACCACTTCATCAACTGCCTGAACAAAGACCCGAAATTTGTCAGCAACTACGAGCAGGACTACAACCTGAAAGAGGACTCCCCCGCCATCGATGCCGGCATGGAAGGGCTGGGCATCACCACCGACCTCCTCGGCAGGCTGCGCAACGATGCCCCCGACATCGGAGCCTTTGAATACTATCCTGCCCCTGAAGATATGAAAAGACGATTATCCATCCGTTAACCCACATGCTCATGAACAGACCTATCACCCTCCTATTCACCTTGTTGTGCCTGCTGGTCCTTCAGACTGGCCACGCGCAAACCAAAGAGCAGCAGTTTGAGACCGACCCTGTCATCCTGAACCGCATCAGCGAGTGGCAGGACCTCAAGTTTGGCTTCATGATGCACTGGGGCATCTACGCCCAGTGGGGTATCGTGGAGTCATGGTCTATCTGCAACGAGCCCTGGATTGACCGGAATGGCGAGCCCTACACCGACTACAAAGCCCGTTATCAGGCGCTGAACAAGACCTTCAACCCGGTGAACTTCAACCCTGACGCGTGGGCGCAGGCGGCACAAGACGCCGGCATGGAATACTTCGTCTTCACCACCAAACACCACGACGGATTCTGTCTCTTCGACACCAAGGAGACCACCTATTCGACCACCGACCCCTCATGTCCCTTCTCCCGCAATGCCAAAGCCGACATCACCAAGGCGGTGGTGGATGCCTTCCGCGCCAAGGGGCTGTGGACAGGGCTCTATTTCTCCAAGGCCGACTGGCACCATGAGGACTACTGGGCACCGGAATGGGCCACCCCCGACCGGAATGTCAACTACAACCCGGCGACCTATCCCGAGCGGTGGCAGAAGTTCTGCGACTTCACCGACCGCCAGATCCAGGAGCTGATGCACAACTACGGCGACATCGACCTGCTGTGGCTCGACGGCGGCTGGGTGCGCCCCGCCTGGAGCGTGGACGAGGAGGTGCGCGACTGGCTCGGCTGCCAAGGCTGGATCCAGGACATCAACATGGACAAGATCATCAGCAAGGCCCGAAGCCACAACCCCGACCTCATCGTGGTGGACCGTACCGTTCACGGCAGATACGAGAACTACCGGACACCCGAACAGACCGTGCCCGACACGCTGCTCCCCTACCCGTGGGAGACCTGCATGTCGATGGGCGACTCCTGGTCGTATGTGGCCACCGACAAGTACAAGAGCACCAACAAGCTGATCCATTTGCTGGTGGACATCGTGGCCAAGGGCGGCAACTTCCTGCTCAACGTGGGCCCCGGCCCTGACGGCACACTGCCCGACACCGCGCTGGTTCGCATGAGAGAGATCGGCGACTGGATGCGCGTCAACGGCGATGCCATCTATGCCACCCGTCCTCTCTATCCCTACACCTGTCAGGACATCCGGCTGACCCAGACCAAACAGGGCAAGAAGTTCGCCATCATCCTCTGTCCGGAAACGGGATTGATGCCTTCCACGTACACCCTCACCAGCGACAAGCCCTTTACAGCTCGGACAGGCAAGGCCATCGTGAAAGGATTCTCCGAAAAAGCAACCATCTCCAAAACGGGAGACAACACCTATAAAATCATACTGCCCAAGAGTTTGTGTAAAAAGGCAAAACACGCTATCGTGGTAGAATTGTAAACCCTTATGCTGAGATACATTGTCAAGAAGATATTATACGGCCTGCTGCTGATGTTGGGTGTGGTGACGCTGGTGTTCTTTCTGTTCACCGTGTTGCCCTCCGACCCCGCCCGCATGATGATGGGCCAGCGCAGCGACCTCCAGACGGAAGAGGCCATCCGCAAGGAGATGGGCCTTGACCTGCCTATCGGGGTGCAATATCTCGCCTACCTGAACGATGTGTCGCCTATCTCGTGGTATAAAACCCAAGACAAAGAATCCTTCTTCTATCTGGATGACAACGATTACCACTATGTCAAGATCCTGCCGTTGGGCAAATCGGCAGTGGTGCTGAAGGCCCCCTTCCTGCGGAGGTCCTATCAGAGCAAGCGGCCCGTAGCTGCCATCATCGGAGAGGCCTTCCCCAAGACAGTGCTCCTGGCGCTGGTCTCTATCTTCTTCGCCATGGTGGTGGGCATCGTCATCGGCATCCTATGTGCGCTGTTCAAAGACACCTGGTTCGACCATGTGGCGCTGGTCTTCTCCGTGCTGGGTATGTCGGTGCCCTCCTTCTTCGCCGCCATCCTCTTCGCCTGGATCTTCGCCTACCTGCTCGCCGACCTCACGGGACTGAGCATGTTCGGCAGTCTTTACACGGTCGATGACTACGGCACAGGACAGTTCCTGGACCTCAAGAACCTCATCCTGCCAGCCATCACCCTGGGCATCCGCCCGTTAGCCGTGGTGGTGGAGCTGACCAAAAACTCTCTGCTGGATGTCTTGTCGCAAGACTATATCCGCACCGCCAAAGCCAAGGGATTGTCCCAGAAGACCATCATCATCAAGCACTCGCTCAAGAACGCCCTCAACCCGGTCATCACGGCCATCTCGGGCTGGCTGGCGGGCTTGCTGGCGGGCGCCGTCTTCGTGGAGTACATCTTCGACTGGAAGGGCATGGGTGTCGTCATCGTGGATGCCTTGGACAAGTACGACTTCCCGGTGGTGATGGGATCTCTGCTCTACGTCTCCATCGTCCTCATCATCATCAACATCGTCTGCGACATCATCTACGGATGGTTGGACCCGCGGGTAAGTCTCAACTAATTTTTTTTATTGACAAACCTACAATAAAAACGCCCGACATAATGCCGGGCGTTGTGTAGATATTAATATGGTACGATTTATTCTTCGTCTTTGTTTTCCTCTTCGTACTTCTTGATGATCTCGTTTTGAACATCGGTAGGAACTTGCTGATATTCGGCAAACTTCATACTGTAGGAAGCACGACCGGAGGTGATAGAGCTCAACGTGGTGGAGTATTTGTTCATCTCTGCCAACGGAATCTTGGCGTGGATGTTCTGGAAAGCGCCTTCGCTGTCCATACCCATCATGATACCACGACGGCCTTGCAGGTCGGTCATCACATCACCCATACGCTCAGCGGGAACGAAGATGTCCACGTCGTAGATGGGTTCCAGAATCTTCGGACCGGCATTCTTGAAGGCCTCTTTGAAAGCGTTACGGCCAGCCAATTTGAATGCCAACTCGTTAGAGTCAACCGGGTGCATTTTACCATCGTAAATATTGACCACGATATCACGAGCGTAGGAACCGGTCAGCGGACCCTCTTCCATCTTCTCCATGATACCCTTCAAGATGGCGGGCATGAAGCGTGCGTCGATGGCACCACCCACGATACAGTTGTTATAGATCAACTTACCACCCCAAGGCAGATCGTAGGTCTCCGTGGCACGGATCGGGTATTTGCTCTGGGTAGGCATACCATCGTAGTAGGACTCGATGAGCATGTGAACCTCTCCGAATTGGCCGGAACCACCGGATTGTTTTTTGTGACGATACATAGCCTCGGCAGATCTGGTGATGGTCTCACGATACGGGATCTTCGGAGCATAGTATTCGATATCGATCTTGTTGAGCTTCTCGATCATCCATTTCACGATGTTGAGGTGTTGCTCGCCCTGACCGGAGATAATGAGCTGTTTCAACTCTTTGGATTGCTCCATCAGGAAGGTCGGGTCCGTCTTGCGGATCTCATTCAGAGCGGCGCCCAGCTTCTCGTCATCGGAGCTGTTGATAGCTCTGACGGCGGTACGGAACTTAGGATCCGGATAGACGGTCGGAACGATCTGATCCTCACCCTTGGCCACGAGCGTGGTGCCTGTCGGGGTGTTTTTCAGTTTGATGGTAGCCACCACATCACCGGCCACAGCCTTCTCGACTTCCACGCGGTTCTTACCGGCGAAGACTAACAGCTGGGAGATTCTCTCCTTGGTGTTGGTGTTGGTATTCAGCAGGTCAGCGGCCTTGGTCACTTCACCGTCATAGATCTTGATGAAGGCAACCTCGCCGAGGTGTTGCTCGATGGCGGTCTTGAAGACGAAGCCCACGAACGGTTCAGCGGCGTTGCAGCCGTGCTCATTGCCGTTGGTAGCTTTAGCAGCAGGAGCCTCGTTAGGAGCCGGACAGTTCTTCACGATCAGGTCCATAAGACGATCCATGCCTTGGTCCGTCTTGGCAGCCACGCAGATCACCGGGAAGGTGCCGCGGTTGGCGATACCCAGTTTCAGACCTCTGATCATCTCATCTTCTGTAAGAGTGCCCTCTTCGAAGAATTTGTCCATCAAAGCCTCGTCATTCTCGGCAGCAGCCTCGATCAAGGCGTTGTGCATCTCCTCAGCCTTGTCCATCTGGTCGGCGGGGATATCTTCCACCACCATCTTACCACCGTTGGCCGGGAATTTCAAGAGCTTCATTTGAAGCAGGTCGATGACAGAGTCGAAGCCGACACCGGCGTTCACCGGATATTGGAACGGCATAACGCTACCGCCGAAATACTCTTTCAGCTGGTGCAAAGTCTCGTCGAAGTTGGCTTTCTCATGATCCAGCTGGTTCACGACGAACATCACGGGAACATGCATAGCTTTGGTGTGACGCCATTGGATCTCGGCACCCACATCCACGCCGTTTTGAGAGTTGATCACCATAAGGGCGGTGTCCATAACACGCAAAGCGCCGATAGTCTCGCCCACGAAATCATCAAATCCGGGACAGTCTATAATGTTAATCTTCTTGCCTTCGAACTCGGCATACATGACCGTACTCTGGATAGATTGCTGCCGCTCGAGCTCTACCTCTCTGTAGTCGGAAATTGTGTTTTTATCTTCAACAGTACCTCTTCTGCTCACAACGCCGCCATGGAAGGCGAGGGCTTCAGCCACTGTCGTCTTACCCACACGGTTACCGCCGATGAGGGCAACATTTCTGATTTCGTTTGTCTGATAAACTTTCATTTTGTATTGTTAATAAGGTGATTTATAATTATTTTTTGTGTGAAATTTTAGGGGCGCAAATATACATTTTTTTTGAATACCTCTTTAATGTATATAGCATTTTAAGAAACCGTCATCAGAACACGATTTTTAGCGACCTCCTAAAACAAAAAAAAACTTACCAGGTAAGTTTCTTCGGGAAAGACTGACGTCTTGATTTTTTTGGTACTGGGTACGAGAATCGAACTCGTATTGCAAGATTGAGAATCTTGATTCCTAACCGTTAGAAGAACCCAGCAGGTTACCTCCGTAAAGGTGCGCAAAAATACATTTTTTTCAAATTAATCCAACAAAGACCGAAAAAATGTCTTCAAAAGTATTGTACAAACCACTATCTTTCTGATTATCTTTTATTTATCATCACACACAAAACCATCAAGTTTTCATTTACTCCCCGCAAACCAATCCCGTACTAAAGAGATTTTGGATGATTTTTCGGAGATTTTTGAAAAAAGGAACGCAAAAGGAAACTATGAAGTTATGAAATTATGATGTGGGCAAGGGTCAAGGAAAACCACAAAGGCACAAAGGACACAAAGAGAAATTAAGAAACTAAGAAATTAAGAGGAGAGTCAGGTCAAAGTCAAAGTTCCCCTTCACTGATCACTCTTCACCGTTCACTGTTCACTAATCACTAACAAAAAAAGTGCGCCAGAATGGAATCTGACGCACCCCTATAGTCGTGATATCCGGAAAAAGGATTAGTTGGTTCTTCCAGGATACACTTTCAAGGCCTCTTCAAGACATTTGACAGCCTTGGCAAGGTCGTTGACATTCAAGCAGTAGCTGATACGGACCTCGTTTTTGCCCTTTCCAGGAGTAGAATAGAATCCAGTGGCAGGGGCCATCATGACGGTTTCGCCATTGTAGTTGAAGTCTTCGAGGAGCCAACGGCAGAAGCGGTCGGAGTCATCGATAGGCAGACGGGCCACGCAATAGAAGGCGCCTTTCGGCATCGGCACGAAGCATCCGGGGATGCTGTTCACGCCATTCACGATCGTGTTGCGGCGAGCCACATAGTCGGTGATGACGGCATCGAAGTACTCCTTGGGGGTGGAGACGGCAGCCTCGCCCAAGATCTGGCCGTAGGTAGGAGGACTCAGACGAGCCTGGGCAAACTTCATAGCCGTGTTATAGACATCCTTGTTGTGGGTGATGAGCGCGCCGGTTCTCACGCCACAAGCGCTATAGCGTTTGGAGACGGAATCGAGCAGCACCACATTCTGCGCGATGTCGGTCAGCTGCATGACGGAGAAATGCTCCACGCCATCGTAGCAGAACTCGCGATAGACCTCGTCGGCAAAGAGGAAGAGGTCGTGTTTCTTGGCAATCTCGCCCAGCTTCAGGATCTCCTCTTTGTAGTAGAGATAGCCGGTCGGATTGTTCGGGTTGCAGATCATGATGGCTTTGGTCTTCGGGGTGATGATCTTCTCGAACTCCTCGATAGAGGGGAGTGCGAAGCCGTTTTCGATCGTGGACACGATGGGTTTCACCACCACGCCGCAGGTGACTGCGAAGCCGTTGTAGTTAGCGTAGAACGGTTCAGGGATGATGATCTCGTCGCCCGGGTCCATGCAGCTGTTGAAGGCGAACAGGAGGCCTTCGCTGCCGCCGGTGGTGATGAGGATCTCGTCCGGCGTGATGTCGATACCGACACTGTGGTAATACTCGACAAGTTTCTTGCGGTAGCTGATGTTACCGGCCGAGTGGGTATAGGCTATCACGGGGATATCCGCGGTGCGGACTGCCTCGCGGGCGCCTTTCGGCGTTTCAATGTCGGGCTGACCGATGTTTAAATGATAGACATGGACTCCGCGAGCCTTGGCAGCGTCGGAGTAAGGGACCAGCTTCCGGATGGGGGAAGAGGGCATCATCTGACCTTTTTGGGAAATTTTAGGCATATCGTTGTTTATTAAAATTGTACTTATACATACCTCCGCTCACATAAACGGTTCGCGGAAGTTTGGGCGGCAAAAATAGTGATTTTATTGAGATGATAATCACCTATTTTGCGGATTGCCGCTATTATTTTTTCAGATGTCCGAACAGCTCCGTCTCCACCAGCTCGCAGATGATATGTCCCACCATGATATGGGCCTCCTGGATGCGGGGGGTGTCCGTGGAGGGCACGTTGAGGCAGATGTCGGCGAGTTCCTTCATCTTGCCGCCGCCAGCGCCAGTCATCGCGACCGTCTGGACACCCATCTCCTTGGCTTTCTCGAAAGCCTTGACCACGTTTTGGGAGTTGCCGGAGGTGGAGATTCCCACGAGCACGTCTCCGGCGTGGCCGGTGCCAGCGAGCAGACGGGAGAAGATGAGCTCATAGCCATAGTCGTTGCCCACGGCGGTGAGATAGGAGGTGTTGCAGTGCAGTGCTTCGGCGTTGAGCGGGGGGCGGTCGAAGTAGAAGCGACCCGAGAGCTCGGCGGCCAGGTGCTGTGCGTCGGCCGCGCTACCGCCGTTGCCGCAGAAGTGAATCTTGCCGCCGGCGCGCAAAGAGTGGCACAACATATTTGCAACATCCTGAACGCGAAGTATCATGGACTCATCGCGCAATATCAGGCTTTTGACTTCTATACTATCTTCGATAGAGAGGATGATTCGGTCTGTCATTGGAGATAAATTTTCGGGGTGCAAAATTACGGAAAATATGAAGACGGAGGGGAGGTGGCCGATTTTTATTCTACCTATCTGTATTTTTCAATGGCAACGGGCCGATCCGCGCCATCCATCCACATCCCCGCAGGCCGCTGGCCTGCGAATATAGGGCTCGGGGCATCCTTTAGCTACACACCCATGCAGGCCGCTGGCCTGCCATATTGTGAAAATCAGTCCGACAGGGAAACCATTGGAAGACAGGCCGGTCCGGCGATTAGCGGGCCAGCGTAGCAATAGCGTTAGAAACGAACCACTAACCACGGTAAACCCTGCATAACAATCGGATCCTATGAAAATGGTGCTAAAAGGATTTCTCCTCCTGCCGCGATGGCAGGCCAGCGGCCTGCCGGGGTGCGTAGGGAATGAGGCACAGGGACCATCATTCCGCACGCCGGAGGTGTGCGGGGAATATACGCCATTCGCGATCAACCATTACACATCTTCAAAAATGTATCGTTCATCAAATTTCACCGCCGCCTTTTTCAATATATCCAGATATTCCTCTCTAAATGTTCGTTTGGCATGATGACGCTCCTGATTTTGAATATACGAAACAACCTTGGGCACCTGGCTTTTAGAATAAGAAAAAGCACCATAACCCGATTGCCAGGCAAATTCACCCTGGCAGAAACCTTTTTGATTAATCCATTCCGATGTTTCCCTCTTCACCCGTAACATCAAGGAAGACAAGGATTGCGTCGGGCGCATCCCGAATAGAATATGAATGTGGTTCACCGTTCCGCCAACAGCCAGAATCTGATGACCTTGCTCTTGAACAATGGCTGTTAAATACTGGTATAACCGTTCACGCCATGAAGGTTCAATTAATGCTTCCCGATACCGAACCGCAAATACCGCTTGAATATGGATCTGCGTATAGGTATTTGTGTCTGATTTGTTAGTATTTGAAATCTTATGTTTTTTCATTTTTGCGATATTTTTAGGACTGCAAAAATACTGATTTTTTTATAACACATTGACAATCAATTAATTTTAATGATTAATTGTTAAAAAATGCAATTGTAGCACACGGCCCGCGAATACTCTACACACCCATGCAGGCCGCTGGCCTGCCATATTGTGAAAATCAGTCCGACAGGGAAACCATTGGAAGACAGGCCGGTCCGGCGATTAGCGGACCAGCGTAGCAATGTCGTTAGAAACGAACCACTAACCACGATAAACCCTGTATAATAATTGGATCCTATGGAATTGTGCTAAAAGGATTTCTCCTCCTGCCATGATGGCAGGCCCGCGGCCTGCCGGGGTGCGTAGGAAATGAGGCACAGGGACCATCATTCCGCACGCCGGAGGTGTGCGGGGAATAAACGTGATGAGTGCGGGTTTTCTCCCACATTTTTTTTACCTTTGCACCCTCCAAGTTATCATATTATGGAAATCGAAAAATCACCTATAAACGGGCTGCTGATCCTACACCCTACCGTCTTCCAAGACCCCCGCGGCTATTTCTTCGAAAGCTTCAACCAACAGGTCTGCCAAGAGGCCGGCATCACCGAATCCTTCGTCCAAGACAACCAGTCGTGCTCCCAGAAAAACGTGATCCGCGGACTCCACTTCCAACGCCCACCCTATGAACAAGCCAAACTGGTGCGCGTGATCCAAGGCGCCGCCCTCGACTTCGCCGTTGATATCCGCAAGGGCAGCCCCACCTATGGACAATATCAATCCGTGCTGCTCACCGCCGACAACTTCGTGCAGTTCTTCATCCCCGCCGGCTTCGCCCACGGCTTCGCCGCCCTGGAAGACAACACCGTCTTCGCCTACAAATGCTCCAACTTCTACAACAAAGCATCCGAAGGCAGCATCCGCTTCGACGACCCCGACCTGCATATCGACTGGCAAGTGTCCAACCCCATCATCTCGGAAAAAGACCTCCTCGGCGCCGACTTCGCCACTTTCGACTCCCCTTTCGATTATAACCTCTACCAAAAATGATCAAACTGGTAATCTTCGACCTCGACGGCACGCTGCTGAACACGCTGCAAGATCTGGCGGACTCGGCCAACTATATGCTGGAGAAGCACCACTTCCCCACCTATTCGGCAGATGCCTACAAATATTTCGTGGGTAATGGCATGCCCAAACTGATAGAGCGCATCATGCCCGAGGTGCACGCCCCTAAAGATCTCTTCAACGAGTGTCTGAAGATGTTTTTGGACCACTATACCATCCACATGTCCGACAAGACACAACCCTATCCAGGCATGACAGAACTTCTTAAACACTTGAAAGAAAGAGGCATTAGGATCGCGGTGGCCACCAACAAGGCACATGAGGTCCTGCCGGAGCTCTTTGCCACCTTCTTCCCGGATATCGCTTTTGACGTCTGTCTGGGCCAACGTCCCGGCATTCCCGTGAAGCCCGACCCGCAGATGGTCTATGACATCCTCGAGACCACAGGCTGCACCGCCGCGGAGACTCTCTACCTTGGCGACACCGGCGTGGACATCCAGACGGCCCTCGCCGCCGGCGTACAACCCGTGGGCGTGCTGTGGGGCTACCGTCCCCGCTCCGAGATGGAGGCCGCCGGCGCCACCCTCTTCATCCAACAACCCCTGGATTTATTGAACCTATTGTAACGATACTGAATATGACACAACCAGATTCTGAGACCCTTATACTACAACAGATGGCCACCACCGCAACCGGCCAGCCTGTGGCGGAGTGCCAGCCCCTCGCGGCCTCCGGCTCCCACCGCCGCTACTACCGGCTGACAATGCAAGACGGCTCCACCCTGATCGGCGCCTTCAACGACGACGTGGCCGAAAACATCGCCTTCTTCACCTATACCCGCTTTTTTGAACAGAAAGGGTTGCCCGTGCCGCACCTTGTCGCCATACACGACGACAACCAGCACTATCTGCAGTCCGACCTCGGCAACACCACACTCTACGATTTTCTGGGCAAAAACCGCGAGGGCTACACGCTGTCTCCGGAAGTGAAAGACTACTACGAGCAGGTGGTGCGCGCATTGCCCGCCTTCCAGCTCTGCGGCAAAGACCATTTCGATTTCTCCGTCGCCTACCCGCGCCATGCCTTCGACCGCCAGTCTATGCAGTGGGACCTCAACTACTTCAAATACTACTTCCTCAAACTAGCCAACATCCCTTTCAATGAACAGAAGCTGGAGGACGACTACCAAGCCCTGATGGACTACCTCCTCACCGCTGATTCCGACTATTTCCTCTACCGCGATTTCCAGTCGCGCAACATCATGGTGCAGGACGGGAAGGTCTTCTTCATCGACTACCAAGGTGGCAGAAAAGGGGCGCTGCAATACGACATCGCCTCACTGCTCTATGATGCCAAGGCAGACTTACCGGAGGAGTTCCGCATGCAACTGTTAGACATCTATATGGAAGCTCTTTCCGAGAAGATATCCTTGGACAGAGAGGCCTTTGTCTCCTATTTCCATGGCTTTGTGCTGATCCGGATTCTGCAGGCCATGGGGGCATACGGCTACCGTGGTTATTTCGAGCGGAAGACCCATTTCTTGCAGAGTGTGCCTTTCGCCGTCCGCAATCTAGAACAGCTTTTGGACAAGATGCAACTGCCCATTGAGATTCCAGAACTGACCTCCGCCTTGCGCTCGCTGATAGCCTCGGACCTGGTAAAGCCCTATCATCCCTCTCAAACCCTGACCGTGGTAGTGCAGAGTTTCTCCTTCAAGAAAGGGTTGCCGGAAGATCCTTCTGGCAACGGGGGTGGCTTTGTCTTCGACTGCCGCGCCCTGCCCAACCCAGGACGGGAGAAGGAGTTCGCCCACAACACCGGCCGAGACAAGTGCGTCATCCAATATCTGGAGAGATACCCCGAGGTGGCCGACTTCAAGCAACATGTCAACGCCCTCGTGGACGCCGCCGTCACCAACTACCTGGAGCGCCGCTTCAACCACCTGATGGTCAGCTTCGGGTGCACAGGCGGGCAGCATCGCTCCGTCTATTTCGCTGAACAGGCCGCCCAGCATCTTCGTGAGCGGTTCCCCGACATCATTGTTGACTTGCATCATACCGTACATCCCAGCAAATAATCATTATCATGGAAGACATTAGAAACATATCGTACGAAAGATTGGAAGAATATCTGGTTTCTCTTGGGGAGAAGAAGTTCCGTGCCAAGCAGGTCTGGACCTGGCTATGGCAGAAGGGTGCCGGCAGTTTTGAAGAGATGAGCAACCTCTCGAAGCCGCTGCGCGAACGCTTGGAGCGAGGCTTCACCTTCCACAGGATGGTCATCGCGCAGGAGCTGCGCAGCAAAGACACGACTATGAAGTTCGCCCTTCGTCTGCATGACGGCAAAGAGGTGGAGGGCGTGCTGATCCCCTCCAAGGACCGCGTCACGGCGTGCGTCTCCTCGCAGGTGGGCTGTCCGCTGGGCTGTGCCTTCTGCGCCACGGGCACCATGGGCTTCATCCGCAATCTGCACTACAGCGAGATTGTCGATGAGTATGTGCTGATGAATCGCCGCGCGCTGGAGGTCTATGGGCACGAGATCTCCAACATCGTCTTCATGGGCATGGGCGAGCCGCTCCTCAACTTCGACAATGTGATGACGGCCATCGACAAGCTCACCGACCCTGACGGATGGGGACTCTCTCCCACGCGCATCACCCTCTCCACCGCCGGCATCATCAAGGGCATCAAGGCGCTGGCCGACCGCAACTTCCCGTGCGGACTCGCCATCTCCCTGCACAGCGCCGACCAGGAGGTGCGCGAGCGCATCATGCCGGTGTCCAAGACCAACACGCTCCACGACCTGCAGGCCGCCTTGCGCTATTACCATCAAAAGACGGGCGACCGTATCACGTTGGAGTACCTGCTGCTCTCCTTTGTCAATGACTCGGTGCCCGCCGCCGAACAGCTGGCCCGTTTCTGCCGCCCGTTCCCCGTCAAGATCAATATCATAGAATATAACGAGACCCCTGATGGCAAGTTCCACCGTTCTTATCCCAACCATCGCGAAGCCTTCATCGAGTACCTCGACAGCTGCAATATGGTAGTCCGGGTGCGCGCCAGCAAGGGTCAGGACATCGCCGCCGCCTGCGGTCAACTGGTTAAAAAATAATATTTTGTTTCTCCTTCGGAAATTCTTACTTTTGCAGCCCTTTTTGTAGAACAAGTCATTCACAATATATGGAAAGATTATCTAAACGCGTTACAAGCATGGCCGCTTCTGAAACCCTGGCCATGACCGCCCTGGCCCGCGAACTGAAAGATCAGGGCAAAGATGTGATCAGCCTCAGCATTGGCGAACCCGATTTCAACACCCCAGACGTGGTGAAAGAGTATGCCAAAAAGGCTATCGACGACAACTACACCCACTATCCTCCCGTACCCGGCTATGCTGACCTGTTGAAGGCTGTCAGCAACAAGTTCAAGAGAGACAACAACTTGGACTATGCAACCAATCAGATTGTCGTGTCCACAGGTGGAAAACAATCCATCTACCAAGTGGTCATGTCGTTGGTGAACCCCGGAGACGAGGTCATCATCCCCACTCCGTACTGGGTCTCCTACCGTGCTATCGTGGAGATGGCAGAAGGCAAGTGCGTCTATATCCCCGCCAAGTTGGAGAACGATTTCAAAATCACGCCCGAGCAGCTTCGCCAGGCCATCACCCCGAAGACCAAGCTGATGATGTTCAGCAGTCCTTCCAACCCTACGGGCATGGTCTATACGAAAGAGGAACTGCAGGCCATCGCGGAAGTCGTGAAGGAACACCCGCAGATGATGGTGATGTCGGATGAGATCTATGAGCACATCAACTATGTGGGTCATCATGAGAGCATCGCCCAGTTCGACTTCATCAAAGATCAGGTGGTGACGGTCAACGGTGTGGCCAAAGGCTTTGCCATGACAGGCTGGCGTATCGGTTTCATCGGTGCTCCGGTGGATGTGGCCAAGGCCTGCAACAAGATGCAAGGACAGATCACTTCCGCCACCGGCTCTATCTCTCAACGTGCCGCTCTGCGCGCCATGGAGATGGATCCCGCCACTTCCGAGGACATCATCGGGATGCGCAAGATCTTCCAACAGCGCCGCGACCTGGTCTTCGGCCTTCTGAAAGAGATTCCGGGCTTTGAAGTTCGTCTACCGCAAGGCGCCTTCTACTTCTTCCCGAAAGTGAACTCTCTGTATGGCAAAAACGTGCCCGAAGATTCTGAGTTTGCCAAGAACTATGGAAAGACGGTCATCGAGAACTCCAAGGACTTGAGCTTCTACATCCTGCTGGATGCCGGCGTCTCCACCGTGCAAGGCAGCGCCTTCGGCGACGATGAGTGCATCCGTCTCTCCTACGCCACTTCCGAAGACAAACTGAAAGAGGCATGCCGTCGTATCAAAGCTGCCGTTGAAGCATTACGATAATGCTACATATATATAAATGTATGGGACGTTCGGTTGAACGTCCCTTTTTTTATCCATGAATGTCGATCATTTCTGCCATTCCGACCTGATGGTCTCTGCCAGGATTTCAGGGGTTATCCCTTCTCCCGACACGACCAGGTGCGCTCGTTCATAAAAGGGAGCGCGCTTTTTCAACGTTTCCCGCACATAGGCTTCCAGCTCTTCGTGGGTAAGATCCTTGGTCAGCGGACGAGGTTTCCGGCTGTTGGCCAATCGTTCCACCAGTGCCGCTTCGGACAATTTGACATAGACGGAAAAACTCTGCTCCAGGATGAGCTCCATGGCTTGGGCATAGCAGGGGGCGCCGCCGCCCACCGCAATCAGCTGGCCCTCGTCATCGAGCAGCTCCTGCAGTGCCTCATATTCGCTTTTCCGAAAAACAAGTTCCCCGAACTGCGAAAAGAGCTGGGGAACTTTATATTGCAGTTTCTGCTCAATGTAATAGTCCAGGTCCACGAAGCGGAGCCCGAGCAGAGGAGCTGTAAGTTTACCTAATGTGGACTTGCCGGCCCCGGAGAAGCCGACAAGCACGATATTGGTTTCCATTACAGATAGCGCATCATCGCCTTCACGAGGTTGTCGGCGCAGTCGGCAATGTCAGAGATACGGGCAGGCAGCATATAGCACGGGGTGGTGAAGATGAGGTTCTGCTCATCGACAGTCACGCCACCCTGTTCTGTCTTCTCGTGACGTGCGCCCATCAGTGCCACATGCTCGCTGGTGGTCGGGTCCTGGCCGATGGTGACGGTGATGTCTTCCAGCACCTTGGCCAGCATCACCGGGGCAATGCAGAGCGCGCCCACAGGCTTGCCAGCAGCGTGGAAAGCGCGGATCAAGTCCGCCACATCCTCGCGCACCGAGCAGGCAGGGCCTTGCAGGGCGTAGGTGAAAAGATTCTTGGCAGAGCCATTGCCACCGGGGAACACCAGCGCGTCATAGTCCTCCACGCGACAGGCTTCCAACGGGCGGATGTTGCCACGCGCGATGCGCGCCGCCTCCACCAACATGTTGCGCGTCTCCTCCATGGGAGCCTTGGTGACGTGGTTGATGACATGATACTGGTTGTCATTCGGAGCAAAGATGTCATAACTGCCCCCGTTGCGGTCGATAGCCAACAGCGTCATCACCGATTCGTGAATCTCACTGCCATCCAACGTGCCGCAGCCACATAATATTACAGCAAATTTTTTCATAGATTTACTTTTTTAACATGATAAACTAGGCAGCGTCGGCAGATTCTTCCTCACCAGAATCGGAGACCGTTTTGCCATACAAGAACTCCTTCAGGTAGGTGCCAAACTGCGGGGATAACTGATTGATCAAGTTGATCTGACCATCCGCAAACTGCGTGATCTTAGCAATAGCGTTGCTATTACCTGTCAGCTGGGCAATGGTCAGCATCTGCTGGAGACCTTGGAAGACATCACCGATGGTACGCTGATCCTCCAAATTGTTGGCCATCACATTTCTGATCTTGGCTTGGTATTGTTTGCAGGTAAAATCAACCACATTGTCGATCTTCAGCTCCTTGAAACGGGCATTCAACGCCTGATCCTTTCCATTGACCGTGTTCAGGAAAGCACCGCAGAAAATCCAATCGTAGGTGATGTCATCCGCATGGAAATTCAGCGTTTTCTCATCAGCATTGTTATACCAGTTGAACAGCTCCACAAAGCCATCAAGCATAGAGTTGGCCATCTTCACACCTTGTTTCGTTGCCTTGGGCGTATTCAGGTTGAAATAATCTTCAAGATAGAAAATGCAACGCTGGGTGTAACCATACTGGTAGGACATAACGGAGACATAAGGATAGATGTCGTTGGGAAGCAGCTCGTTGCCTTTGTCCAAAACGGCCAATGCCCGATCTTCATCACCCTCGGAGGCCAACTTTTGGGCCAGCCGGCTGTAGAGGGAGCGGATGAGCGGCACAAGACGGGTGTTGTCCTCGCTTTGATACACGGCAGGATCGTTCAGGCCACCCCACAGATAGGTAGATGGCAAGATGACAGACGGGGCCGGATTGTTCACCACATCCACTCTGGCGTGATTGTTGAAGTTCTCCATCAAGTTTTTGTAGAGAATGTCGGATTTGATGCTGCCGACTTCATATCGAGAGCGGTTCGGGGAGTCGTTCTTGTACGGCACCAGACGATAGGCAAAGCCCTCCAGCTGGAAATAATCCTCCAAGCCCAGATAAGCTTCGCTGCCAGTGGTGGAAGCATAGTAGATAGGACGCTCCCAGTTGTTGTTAGCCAAGATGTCCATCATGATGATGTAGGCCTTGGCGTATGTGTTCACGCCCGTAGTCTTCATATTCCATTCCAAACGATCCACGATTCTGTCTGCATCCTCCTTGGCCACAGTGCCGTTAGCAAGGACTTTCTCCTTATCAACCTTCAAGGAGAAGCTGGCGGGCACGGGTTTACCATTGGAACGATAACCCTTATTGGCAGAGAGCAGCAAGAGCGCCTTCTGATGGTCAAACTCTGGTGATTTGATATAGTCCACCAACGTCTTCAAATCAAGATATTGGTTATTGGCAGGCTCCAGGTACATGATGTCGCGGGTTCCGTCTTTATACTGATCCCAAGTCATGGAGATAGGAAGCGGATCAGACTGGTAGGCTTTGCGTTTCATCTGGTCCACATACCAGCTGGTGCTGAGCAGGGAGAGGTTGCAGACGCGCACATCTGTACGATAACCCTCTACTTCCTGGGCATACCACAAGGGGAAGGTGTCGTTATCGCCGAGGGTGAACAATATGGCGTTGGGTGCGCACGAGTCGAGGTAGTTCTTGGCGATGGCCAGGGCTGTATAGCGGTCGGAACGGTCATGATCGTTCCAGTTCTGCTTAGCCATGACGCACGGCACCAGCGCGAAACAGAGCACGGTAGCCAGCACGGCACCACCCACCTGCACACCTTTGTTCTTGATCTTCTCAAAGAGGGAATAGATGCCCAGCACACCAAAGCCAATCCAGATAGCGAAGGCATAGAAGGAGGCGGCAAAGGCATAGTCACGCTCACGAGGCTGGAAGTTGTACATGTTCAGATAGAAAGCAATGGCCAGACCCGTCATGATGAAGAGCATGAACACCACGAAAGCGTTGGGCGTATCTCTGCGCACCTGATAGATGATGCCGATGATACCCAACAGCAAAGGCAACAGGTAGTAGGTGTTGTGTCCCGGGCGCTGCATGGCCTTGGGCAGGTCTTTCTGACTGCCCACCATCGAGTTGTCAATGGCAGGGATGCCAGAGATCCAGTTGCCGTTCATATAGTCGCCACGACCTTGGATATCATTTTGACGGCCGGCAAAGTTCCACATAAAGTAGCGCCAATACATATAGCCGAACTGATAGGTCTGCATGAACTTGATGTTGCGTTGCCAAGTGGGCAGGTCGCCACGCGCCATGGCCCGGCGGTTCTCCTTGTCGGAAGCATTGTTGCTATTATAATGCGAATTGAGCCAATCCATATAATTGGCGCTCTTGTCGGCAGCCCACATTCTGGGGAACAACATACATCCTGCCGGATCGTATTTGGGCAGCTCTTCTTTCCGGTCATTGGAGACAACATATTGTTTTTTCTCTTTATCCTTCACATAGAAAGGCTTGCCGTCTTTGGAGCCGACAACACGGGTATTATAGCTTTGGCCATATAATACCGGGTTGGAGCCATACTGCTCACGGTTGAGATAAGCCAGCAACGCCACCGCGTCTTCCGGATTGTTTTCGTCAATGGTCGGGTTGGCATTGGAACGGATCACCAAGGTGAAGAAGGTGGAGTAACCAATCAACAGCATCAGAAAACAGAAGGTGCCGGTCAACAAGATGGGTTTTTTCTTCTTATAACCTGCATAGATACCCCAACCAATGAGGGCTATGAGCAACAGGAAGAAGAAGATGGTTCCCGAGTTGAAGGGCAGGTGCAGGCCGTTGACAAAGAGCAAGTCAAATTTACCGGCCAGGTTGACAATCTGCGGGATAACGCCGTAGAGAATGAGTCCCAGCAGGACCACAGACAAGCAGAGGGATCCGAAAACACCCCACTCTGCCTTGCTCTTCAGAGTGCCTTTCTTGGCGCATAACACAAACAACGGAACGGAGACAAACAACCAGATGAGAAGCATCCACATGGGCGAGCAGAAGAAAGAGAACGCCACGGAGATAATGGCCATGGACAACACTGCGCCCATGCCGGTAGCCTCTTTGGAGAGTTTGTAGTAAACGATGAGCACGATGGCCGGCAACGTCAGCAAGTTGAGCAAGTGCACACCGATGGAAAGACCTACCAAATAGGCTATCAACACAATCCAGCGGTTGGGGTTGACATCGGACTTGGGGTTGTCGTATTCCTCGTCCCATTTCAGGATGCACCAGAACACGAGCGCCGTGAAGAAGGACGACATGGCATAGACCTCACCTTCGACTGCGGAAAACCAGAAAGTATCGGAGAAGGTGTAGGCAAAGGCACCCACGATGGCGGCACCGATGATGGCGACATAGCGCGGCGTGGTGAGCTCCCCGTTCTTGGCAAACAACTTGCGCGCCAAACGCACAATCGTGAAGTAGAGGAACATGATGGTCAGACCGCTGCACACTGCAGACATGCAGTTGACACAGTACGCCATCTTGGTGACATCACCACCCGCAAACAGCGTGGCGATGCGGCCAAAAATCTGGAAGGTAGGCGCTCCAGGGGGGTGACCTACTAAGAGTTTGGAGGTGGTGGCAATATACTCACCACAATCCCACCAAGAGACAGTGGGTTCGGCCGTCATGATGTAAACGGCAGAAGCCACTATACCGATAACCAAACCGATAATGGTGTTGATTCTTTTTTGTGTTTTTGTCATTATTGTTGTTTTAAAGATTATTTTTTCGATGTTAACGCCAAGGTCCTACCGTGTAGCGGCCTTGAACTGCTCCAAGAATCTGACATCGTTTTCAAAATAGAGACGGATGTCGTTGGTCTTGTATTTCAGCATGGTCATACGCTCGATGCCAAGACCGAAGGCGAAGCCGGAATATTTCTTGCTGTCGATGCCGCAGTTTTCGAGGACGTTGGGATCTACCATGCCGCAGCCGAGGATTTCCACCCAGCCTGTGTGTTTGCAGAGGTTGCAGCCCTCGCCGCCACAGATGTAGCAGGAGATGTCCATCTCGGCAGACGGTTCGGTGAAGGGGAAATAGGAGGGACGAAGACGTATCTGCACGTCTGGACCGAACATACGCTGGGAGAAATAGAGCAGCGTCTGTTTCATATCGGCAAAAGAGACATTCTCCGCGATGTAAAGACCCTCCACCTGGTGGAAGATACAGTGGGCGCGGGAGGTGATGGCCTCGTTACGGAACACACGACCCGGACAGATGACACGGATAGGGGGCTTCTGGGCCTCCATGGTGCGGACCTGCAACGAAGAGGTGTGCGTGCGCAACAAGATGTCAGGATGCAGCTCTATGAAGAAGGTGTCCTGCATGTCGCGCGCCGGATGCTCCTCCGCAAAGTTCAAAGCGGTAAACACATGCCAGTCGTCCTCGATGTCGGGACCCGTGACGGTGGAGAAGCCAATGTCTTCGAAGATGCGGCGCACCTGGTCCATCATGATGGAAATAGGGTGCATGGCTCCTACACTCACGTTGGTATCGGGACGGGTGATGTCCGCCACAGCAGACTGAGAACCAGCCTTATCATCGTATGAAGACTTAAACTCTGCATAACGCTTGTTGGCGAAATCCTTGATCTCATTGATCATCTGACCGAATTGCTTGCGCTCTTCCGCCGGGATGTTGCGGATCTCGTTGAACATGGACTGAATGTCACTCTTTTTGCTCAAAAATTGAAGACGGAAGGCTTCCAACGCCTCCGCATTCTCGATTTGGAATTTTTCAATCTCTTTTCTTAATTCTTCAAAACTCTTCATATAGCTTTATTCAAGAATGGTAGCACTGATAATCTTGATATCCTCCAAAGGTCTGTCATTGGCATCCTTGGCCTGGGCGGCAATCTTGTCCACCACCTCCATGCCAGAAAGAACCATGCCGAAAACGGTGTAGTCGCCATCCAGGAACGGCGCACCACCAACGGTCGTGTAGTCGGTGCGCTGCTGCGGGGTGAAGGTCTTTCCCATACGCTGCTCTATCATCGTCAGATAGTCGTTGTCGAAAGTCTTGCCATCCACGATATAGAACTGGGAGCCGGAAGAGGCTTTCTGCGGGTTGTTGTCGCGGGCAGCGGCCACGGCGCCACGCTTGTGGTACAACGACGGCACGAACTCGGCCGGAATGCGATAATCCGGACCTCCCATGCCCAAACGCTGACCCGGCTTCGCAGTCTTGGAATCCGGATCGCCCGTCTGAATCATAAAACCTTGGATGATGCGATGGAACAACACACCGTCATAGTAATGCTCCTTTACCAACTTGATGAAGTTGTCGCGATGCTGGGGCGTCTCGTTGGAAAGACCAATGGTAATATCCCCTAAGGATGTCTTGATGAGTATCTTTGTCATATTGTCAGATTTATTCTCTTTGGTTTTCTGCTCCACAGGTTCCTGCGTCTTCTCTCCCTCTACTTTCTTCTGGGAGGAGCATCCGCAAAGCAAAATGGCAAATCCTAAGATAAGCGTGATTTTTCTCATAATCATCTATTTTTCAAATAGTTAATAATAAACACAAAAGCCAAAATGACCTAAAAAGCCAATTTGGAATTTGAAACGGCAAATATAGTAAAATTGTTGAAATGATGAATGGCTGTTGGGGACTCGTTCTCGCCGTACCCTATGGAGCCATGAACCCGATGAAAAACTAAGAAACTAAGAAGTTAAGAAACTAAGAAATTACGGGAGGTGCTTTGCCATAACACAACTCTTAACTCTTAACTTTTAATTCTTAACTCTCATCTCACCACCGCCACGCTCCCCGTCACGTCCCTCGGCTCGTGTCCGCGGCTCTTGTAGCGGACGAGCACGACATAGACCCCGTCGGGCACGCCCGCGGCGTCCCAGCCCTGGTCCTTGTCGCGCGTCATGAACTGCACCATGCCCCAGCGGTCGTAGATGGTCATCTCGAAGCTCTCCACCTCGTCGGGGTAGGCAAACACCGGCAGGAAGAGGTCGTTGAGACCGTCGCCGTTGGGGGTGAAGCTGTTGGGCATCCAGAGCTCCTGGTCGCAGGGCTCGTACTCCACCGTGATGTCGTCGCCGTGCTCGAAGCACTGGTTGCTGGCGGTGACGCTGTAGGTTCCCGGGTATCTTACCGTGTAGGTGGACTGCGTGCTGCCGTCCTGCCACTCGTAGTCGCAGAAGGGCGCACCTGCCGACAGCACCAAGGTCCTGCCCTCGCAGAGGGTCGTGTCGGGACCGAGATCGACGGTGAAGTCCATGAGGTATCCTATGGCGATGGTGTCGGAGGCGCCGAGGCAGTGGTCGGTAATGACGACCCAGTACTGGCCGTCCTCAAAGACGGTGTAGGTGGTGTTGGTGCTCTGGTCCTGCCACACGTACTGGGCGGGGTGCGGCTGGGTGGCGTCCAGCAGCAGGGTGGCCAGTTCGCAGAGGATGCTGTCGTTGCCGAACTCCACGGACGACTGGGGATAGACGCCCACGGTGAAGAGGTCGCTCTCGGCCCTGCATCCGAGGTTGGTGACGGTGACGGAGTAGGTGCCCGCGCTATCGACGGTGAGGGCGGGTCCGGAGGAGCCGTCGTTCCAGAGGTAGGAGATCACATTGGGCTGCTGCACGGAGAGTTGCGCCCCGTGGCAGAGGGTGGTGTCGTGGCACACCTCGAACATGGGCGGTGGCACCACGACGATGAAGGTGGTTGATGTGTCGGGGCAGTTGTCGTAGTGCAGCACCAGCTGTGCGGTGAGGGTATCGACGGAAGGCAGGAGGAAGGATAGCTCGGAAAATGGATAGGAGTCGCCGTTGAATATCCACTCCACGGGCACGGAGTCGGGGTTGTGCTCCACGCGCAGATGAAGGGTGTCGTTGACGCAGCGATAGACGGTGTCGTTGTTGTGCGGGCTGAGGTTGGAGTAACTGTCTTGGTATGCATCAGAACTAAGACTGCCGGAGGCACCATTGTGATAGTAATAGAGGTAGGTGATGTCGTCAACCTCGGGATGACCTGTGGGTGCAGGTTCTACATCATAGCCGAACTCGTCCACGTAGGCCGAGAATCCATGCTCGTTCTCGATGCGGATAATCTCGGGAATGTCATCGTTATAGAAGTAGAACTGGGCAACCTATTCGCCATGGGTCATGGGGAAGGTGTCGAAGGCGGTGGCGGGGATAAGCTGCCCGTTGAAGTAGGTGCTGCCGATGCCGTCCTCATGGGTGTAGATTTGCACGTCCACATAAAGGGAGTCGCAAGGATGGAAAGAAATCTCCCCAGTTACAGCGACAACACCTTGCTTTAGATTGTCTCGTGTAGTGGAATAGACCCATTTCTGCACCATTCGCTCGGCAGGTTGTAAAGAGGCAAGGGATTGACTTGCGTGCTGTGAAATCCCATAGGGGTCCGTCATGTATCCATAATGTAAATATCCAGGCCTACTGGTCTTATTCACTTTGTAAATTGGTCCATCATTGAAGTCAAACATGGTAGGCTCAGCGAACCTGAGAAGTGTAAACGGGACATCCACATATACGGTTGTGTCGCCCCAATAGCGAAGATGATTACCTGTATACAAACATTTGGATGGGTTGAAAAAATCATAGCAAGGAGACCAGAAAATTTCAGAATTTGACTGTATAAACAGGTAGTTTAGTTGACCAAGGTAATCGTTGTGAAATTCGTTGTAGATATACGCAGATGCTCCGCTGAACTGCCAAGGGGTAAAAACAACGTTCCCATTATTCACACAGTTCATGTAATAGTCACATAAAGCAATACCCTTGTCGAAACGATTGTTATGTAGCTTCTTGCAAAGGTAATTTTGACCTGACAGGTATTTTTTTGTTTTTGCGCTCGGAAAATCTCCAACAACATTATTATTGCTTATTTCATGATCACCAATAAGACCATAAGTATTATTTGTTGTACACACAACATTGGCATCAAAATAATTAAACTGCCCAACCACTCTTTTACAGTCTGTATGAAAATAAAACTGTATGGCTTCTGTTAGCAGAATATCTACGCTTTCACCTTTGTGGGACAGCAATATGGTATCATTGTTTTCTCCATACATATATCTTTGAAGAAAGTAGAAAACATGAACACTATCTTCCAATGCAGTAATATGATAGATTATACCAGGGTCGCCTTGATATATCATGTTAGGGTTGTAAGCCATATCTGCTTGCATATTAAAGCGGGTGATGGCATTGTATGAAATTGGCCAGATAGGAATTTTATAGTTTGGTGATTGCAGAATCAAGGGTGATATCAGATAGGAACAATGAACCCATTCAATAGGACCAGCATCTTTAAAAATATTGGCTAAAAACTGAACATAGACAAAAACATCGTGGTCTGTGTGAATAAAAACCCCTTCGGAGTGAATGAGATTGGGAGAATAGTTGTGCCTAATTATATTATGGGGGATTTTCAGTATGGTTGGGACCCCTGGTATTACAGAAAAATCGAGGTGATAACCAAGCAAAGTATTTTCAACATATCCAGAACAAGCAGTATCACCCATAATGTAAAAGACCGCTGTGTCGGAACAACAAGAATCATAAGCAAGATACCATTTTGCGCTTGTTCCACCATAGAAGAAATCCCTTCCGGAAATCACATCTCCTATGGCCTGAGCCTGAGAACTCAAGCTTAGCATCCATACCACCAGCCACAATATCTTACTTTTTTTTCTCATAAGATTGTTATTTAGTTTATCACAATCTTTTTCACCAACTGGCGACCATGGCAGCAGTCGAGGCAATCAATAAAAGGAAAAGCGCCAAGATTTTTTTCATAACCGTGTCGTTTTTAGAATTTCGGGGCAAAGATAATAAAAATGTTGAAATGCTGGGGATTCGTTCTCGCCGTGCCCTATGGAGCCATGAATCCGATGAAAAACTAAGAAACTAAGAAAATACGGGAGGTACTTTGCCATAACCCAACTCTTAACTCTTAACTTTTAACTCTTAACTCCTATATGTGTACCTCCAGCATCTGGTCGCCGACCATGATGTAGAAGGTGCCGGGGCGGAACTCGAAGGTCTGGTCTTTGTCGTTGAAAGACTGGAAAAAGCGCTCTTCAATGGGGAAGGAAAGCTGTATGGACTGGCTGGGCTGCAGTGTGACACGCTTAAAGCCCACCAGCGTCTTGACCGGTCCTTCAGGATCCTGGGGATTCCGCAGATAGACCTGCACCACTTCAGAGCCAAGGCGTTGGCCCGTGTTGGTGACGATGCAGGAGACCGTCCGGTCATCCACCTTGAAGTCGCAGTCGGAGTAGCTGAAGGTGGTATAGCTGAGTCCGTGACCGAAGGGATAGAGCGGTTTTTCCGTCATGAAGCGGTAGGTACGTCCGTGCATGTCGTAGCTGTCGAAGGGCGGGAGCTCGTTGTGGGCGCTGTAGAAGGTCACGGGCAGGCGGCCGGAGGGGTTGTATTTTCCGAAGAGCACATCGGCCACGGCGGTGCCGCCCTCCTGTCCGGGATACCAGGCGCAGAGGATGCCGTCCAGGTTCTCGTCTTCCCAGTCCAAGGCGACGGCACTGCCGGTGTTCAAGACCAAGATGACGGGCTTGCCGGTCTTTTTCAGCTTGCGCAACATGCCGTTCTGGATACGGGGTAGCTCTATCGAGGTGCGGTCGCCGCC
Organism: Bacteroidales bacterium; assembly: GCA_017615595.1. Classification (GTDB taxonomy): domain Bacteria; phylum Bacteroidota; class Bacteroidia; order Bacteroidales; family WCHB1-69; genus F23-D06. The sequence goes on along the minus strand of JAFZZT010000028.1, from coordinate 67,098 downwards.
ATGAAAGCCGTCCACCTCCACATCCAGCTGCTCTCCCTCCAGCATGGGCGAGAGGCCGCCTACAAAGATGATGAGGTCGCACTTGGCAATCTGCCTGTCGAAGTTGGCGGGCAGCTTGTAGAGGCCATCCACGTGGTGACAGGCCATGTCGTAATAGACAGATGGCCCGTGATGTTTCTTGGCATAGTCTCGAATGCCTTTCAAGATGGTGACGGTATGGTAGGGGGTACCGTTATAGTTGCCCCACATCATCGTGTCGTTGGCGGCGTTGGGACCCACCACGGCGATGCGCTTGTATTTGGCCGGATCGAGCGGCAGGATGTTGTTTTTGTTCTGCAACAGCACCATGCTTTCGCAGGCCATGCGATAAGACAAATAATCATAGTCTAAGGGTTCCACCTCCACGTCCTTGCCGCCTTTCCAGCGGTACATCTCCCCCTCGGAGAAGAGTCCCAGGCGCATGCGGGTCATCAGGATCTTGCGGACGTGCTCGTCTATGATGCCCTTGTCGAGGTAGCCGCGTTCCACCGCCTCCTTCAGGGCGGGCAGGCCGCTGCCGCATTCAAGGTCGATGACGGAGCCGAAGGCGGCCGTGGCGGCGTCAGCGGCCGTGGGGTAGGTCTCGTGACGCGGGATCACGGTGTCGCGCTCCCAGGCGTCGTTCAGTGCCCAGCAGTCGGTGACGAACAAGCCCTCGTACCCCCACTGCTCTTTGAGGATTTTGACCAGAAGATGCTGGTTGGTACAGCAGGGCTCGCCATCGAGGCGGTTGTAGCCGCACATCACCTGCTGCACGTTGGCCTCCTTGACGAGTGTCTCAAAGGCGGGCAGGTAGGTGGTCCAGAGGTCGCGGGGCGTCACCGACACGTCAAAGGAGTGGCGGATGGACTCAGGACCGCTGTGGACGGCGAAGTGCTTGGCGCAGGCTAGCGTGAGGAAATAGGTGGGGTCATCACCCTGCAGGCCCTGTACGCAGGCCTTGCCCATCTGGGCGGTCAGGTAGGGGTCCTCACCGTAGGTCTCCATGCCGCGCCCCCAGCGAGGGTCTCGGAAGATATTGATGTTGGGGGTGAAGAAAGAGATGCCTTTGTAGTCGCCATACTCCTTGTCGCGCTGGGCCTCCTCGAACTTCCAGCGCCCCTCTACGGCGATCCAGGAGAACATCTTCTTCACGGCGGGCACATCGAAGGTGGCGGCCAGACCGATGGGTTGGGGATAGACGGTGGCATAGCCGTTGCGGGCCACCCCGTGCAGCGCCTCGTTCCACCAGCTGTAGGCGGGGATGCCGAGTCGTTCAATGGCAGGGTTCTGATGCTCCATCATGGCCAGCTTCTCCTTGAGGGTCAGCTGGCGCAGGAGAATCTCCACCCGCTGCTCCATGGGCAGGGAGAGGTCGCGGAAAGAGGTGTCGGGAAGCCTCAACTCCACAATGATTCTCTCACCGTCGCTCCTCGGACATCCTTTGATCGTGGTGGAAGAGTCGGGAGTCTGCGCCGACAGGGCAAAAAGGGTGAGCATACAGCAACAGAGCGTGATCCAATGTTTCATAACGCAACGTTTTTAAGCGTGCAAAGATAAAAGAATTCTGGAAATTTCCGTGAGTCATGCGAAGATGTGTGGAAAATACTATCTTTGCCTGCAAAAAAGCACTTTATCATGAACATCGAAGAATATCGTGAGTTTTGCCTGTCGTTAGGCGAGGTGGAGGAGAAACTGCCCTTCGCAAAGATGCCCGGCGGCGACACCTTGTTGGTGTTCTACGTCTGCGGCCACACCTTCTGCTACTGCGACCTCCATGAGTTCACCGCGGTGGTGAAGTGCCAGACCGAACGCATTGCCGAACTGCTCGGCACTGCCGACGGCGTGGAGTCCCCTGACAATCACTTCAACCCCAAATACTGGCTCGGCATCAACCTGCAAACCATTGATACGGAGCTGCTTAAAGAGCTGACACGGAATTCGTTTGAGATTGTGAAGGGGAAATATTCGAAGAAACGGAAATAATCACTTTTTGCCGATATCGGCAAAAAATAGTATCTTTGCCGCGGTTTTCATTAGAATCTTGCCGATAGTATGGAATACATCTCCGTTACCCAGTTTGCCGAAAAATATGGCGTCAGCGAGCGGACCGTCCGTCATTATTGCGCCACGGGGAAAATCGACGGTGTGTTTCTGACGGGTAAAACCTGGAACATTCCCGCCGATGCTGTTCTGCCGCGCAAAGGCAAAGAGCGCATTTCGCCGCTGCTTCAACGCCTGCGCGACGAAAAGGAAATGAAACTGAAAGGCGGAATTTACCATCGCACCCAAATCGATTTGACATACAACTCCAACCATATCGAAGGTTCTCGACTGACCAAGGAGCAGACACGCTATATTTTCGAGACCAACACTATTGGCATCACTACCGAAAACACTCGCATCGACGACATTATGGAAACGGTCAATCACTTCCGCTGCATTGACTACATCATTGAGCATGCTACCGACAAAATCACGGAGAGCCACTTAAAGCAATTGCACTTGATATTGAAAACCAACACTTCAGACAGTCAAAAGTCGTGGTTTGCGGTTGGGGAATACAAGCGGTTGCCTAATGAGGTGGGTGGCGAAGAGACAGTGCAACCCGAGGAGGTGCGCAAGCATATAAAGACCTTGCTCTCAGAATATAATGCTATCAAAGAGGTGCAATTTGACGACATTCTGAATTTTCACGTGCAGTTTGAGCGCATCCACCCTTTCCAAGACGGCAACGGTCGTGTGGGACGATTGCTGATGTTCTGGCAGTGCCTGCAAAGCGGCCACATCCCGTTCATCGTCACCGAAGAACTGCGTCTGTTCTATTACCGTGGCTTACAGCATTGGGGCCACCTCAACGATTACCTTCGCGATACATGCCTGACGGCGCAAGATCAATACAAGACACTGTTGGAGTATTTTAAAATAAGGTACTAATCCACGATCATCTTACCAATCGATACGCAATCAAAAGGCGTCGGTGAAGCGCTTTTCTGATTTTACCAATGAACTTATCTACTGACATGGTTTTAGTGTCATTAGAAAATTTTCTATTTTTGCGCTTCGAAAAGGCATTCTTATGAAAAAGTTATTCCTTGCAACAATCATACTGATTGCTGCCACATTCCACGCGACAAGCCAAGAGGTTTACCACTTCCCAGATTGCTCCGCGGAGTACTGCATACAGGCGGCCTTTGTCAACGTTAATTTCGACTTTGACCCAGATACGCTCTCGCCAGACGATGATCGGTTTGTATATTATGACGATTTTGCCTTTTATGTCAACACGGCGGGGGAGTATCTTTATGAACATGGCATCGAAACACAAATTGTTCCTGAGAACACATCAGGTTTTATAGCAAATGGCGTGGAATACACCTGGCCAGCGAACGTGAAAGACACAGACAAGATGGGATTTGTCTTTTGCGTCACAGATTCCGTCACGCACAACACCACGATGTTCAAGGTATATGCCATTGACATCGGACTCGATTGGATTCTTGATGAGAACGGCCGCTGGAAAGAAGACCAAGATGGAACCGTCATCTTTCTCAAAAAGAAAGAATAACTTATCTTTGCCGACACAAAACCATATCGTTATGATATTCTACTTCTCTGGTTGCGGCAACAGCCGTTTTATTGCCGAAAGCATCGCACAAGCGATTAACGAGCAGCTCGTATTCATTCCCGAAGCCGAGCGCGAAAACCGTTTCGAACACACGCTTGCGGAGGGCGAGCGGGTTGGTTTCGTCTTCCCGATTTACTCTTGGCAACCGCCGCACCTCGTATTGGAGTTTGTGAAGCAGTTGAAGTTTGCACAACCGCCCGCCTACGTGTGGATGGCGGTCACCTGCGGCGACAACGGCGGGGTGGCGGAAAAGGTTTTCGGTCAGCAATTGGCGGAAATCGGTTTGACACTGAATGCCGACTACTGCTTCCAGATGCCCAACACCTACATCAACATGGCGGGTTTTGGCATCGACAAGCCTGAGGTGGCAAAGCGCAAGATCGAGAAAGCTAAGGCGCATCTGCCGGAGGTCATCGCCAACATTACCGAACGGAAATCCGTGACGGAGTTGCGGCGGGGCATCTTCCCGCGTTTCAAGACCAACGTCATCGGAAAGGGATTCTACAAGTGGGTCTCCGATGAGCCGTTCCGCAGCACGGATGCCTGTATCTCGTGCGGCAAGTGCGTGAGTGTCTGCCCGTTGCAAAACATCACATTGGAGGACGGCCGCCCGAAGTGGCACGGCAACTGCACCAACTGCGACGCCTGCTTCCACCACTGCCCGAAGAACGCCATTCAGTACGGCAAGGCGAGTGTCGGAAAGGGGCAGTATTATTTCGGGATGTTTTAATCTCCGCGTATCTTTATTCTCCGCGTATCGCGCGGATCTGCACGTATATTATCCTCGTGAATACGTGAGATACACGGCAAAATAGTACAAGAATGATGAATCTCGAAGAATTCCGAGAGTTTTGCCTGTCGTTGGGCGAGGTGGAGGAAAAGTTCCCCTTTGCGAAGATGCCCGGCGGCGACACCTTGTTGGTGTTCTACGTCTGCGGCCACACCTTCTGCTACTGCGACCTCCACGAGTTCACCGTGGTGGTGAAATGCCAGCCCGAACGCATCGCCGAGCTGCTCGGCACCACCCCCGGCGTGGAGACCCCCGACAACCATTTCAACCCCAAGTACTGGATCGGCATCAACCTGCAAACCATTGACACGGAACTACTCAAGGAGCTGACAAAGAATTCGTTTGAGATTGTGAAGGGGAAGTATGAGAGGAAACGGAAATAATACCATTGCTAATCCACTATCATCTTACCAATCAACACACGGTCTAGCATAGCTGTATCGTCTTCAATATGAAAAACATATACGAACTTGTGATTGTGAGACACCATGCGACGGGCCTTCGGATGAACAGATCGAATTGTGCGAGAACGACTTGTCGTATAACAATCCGCATAAATTGAAAGAGACTTTATCTCTTGTCCTATTACATCCAGATACCGATATGCACCTTCTAAAGAGAGTTTGTCAAATAGGAAATCTGCGATGGAATCAATATCTTTTTCAGCAGTTTTCTTTACTCTAACATTGTATGTTTTCATAGCGTCGGTCAAGCGCTTTTCTGATTCTACCTATGTACTCATCCACTGTCATGGTATCAGTGTCAGCAGAAGCTACGCCGTCAGGAGTCATCACCGAAGTAGAACTGTCCAAACCTCTTGAGTTATATGCAACAGAAGGCTCCTTAGCAACTAGTGTTTTTTGTTTTGGTTTTTTATAGTTTTTAGCTTTCATATTACAAATTTTTCAATTTGCAAAAATACATTTTTTTCGGCTATACCAAAGCCAGTTCTGAAAAATTTCTACTTTTGCCAGCGAAATAACAGTTTATGAAAAAACATATCCTCTTCATCATCCTGCTCTTTTTCTGTGCAACCCTCTCTGATGCACAAACACCATCTAACAAGTCTGGCGCAGTCCAAGACACGGCGTATGATCACGGCTCCAACGTGGTTTTTCCCGAAATGACCCCGCAATTAGAGGACAACCTCGAGCTGTTAGGTCGTGTTTGGGGATTCCTGAAATATCACCACCCGACCATTTCCAAAGGTGCGTATAACTGGGATTACGAGCTTTTCCGGATGCTGCCCGGTTACCTGAAAGTGACAGACAACAAACAGCGTGACGCCTACTTGGCCAAATGGATTCTTCATTACGGGAAGATTCCTGTCAACAAAGAGGTCAAGCCCGTGAATCCCAACGCTTTTCTGAAGCCCGATTTGGCGTGGATCAACCCGGAGGATCTGTCTCCAAAGCTCTACAAGACGCTGATGAATATATATCAAAACCGCCATAATGGACTTTATTATGTGAGCTATTCTTCTATATGGGTAAAAACGGCGAACTTCACCCACGAAAACGACTATGCCGAGATGGAGTGCCCTGACGCCGGCTTCCGACTCTTAGCCCTCTACCGGTATTGGAACATGGTGTATTATTTCTTCCCGGACAAATATCTTATGGATGCCGACTGGAACACGGTCATGAAGAAACATTTAGCCTCTTTCATCTCCGCCGAGGACAAAAAGACCTATTGGAGAGCTGTCAGGCGCCTGATCGCCAAAATTGACGACACCCACGGTGCCGTTTGGTCAATGAAATCCACACAGTCGTTGGATTATTACCGACCTCCGTTCAAGGTGAGCTTCTTGCAGAATGACACCTTGGTGGTTTCCGATTACTGGGATCTGGAAAAAGTCGATAGTGCAGGTCCGCATATCGGGGATGTCATCACCCACATCGATGGCCAACCTGTCTCGTACAGGATTGACAGTCTGGCACCCTATTATGCCGCATCCAACCACCGTGCAAAGCTCCGGCAACTGTTGTGGGATATTTGTAGCGGCGACAAGCCCACTGCACGCATCTCATTTGTTTCGAATGGCGTTCCGAAAGAGACCACCATCACCCGATATAATATTGAAGAGATGGAACCAAAATTCCAAACCGACAGCGTTTGCTATAAAGTGTTAGGTGACAGCATCGGATATGTCTCCATGGACGATATCACCAAAGAATGGGTGGAACGTATCGCGGACACCTTGCACACCACCAAAGCGCTGATCTTGGATTTGAGAGAATATCCGAACGAGAGCATCAACTATATGTTATATGGTGTTTTGTCTGACAAATCAAGACCCTTTTTCAAGGCCACTTGTCCAGACTTGACCAATCCCGGATCTTTTGTTTGGACCAATCCTAATTATACCGGCAAAGGCAAGCAAGCCTATACGGGCAAAATCGCCATTCTCATCAATGAGCGTTCGCAGAGTCATGCAGAGTTTTGCACCATGATGTACCGCACACTCCCAAACAGCATCGTCATCGGGAACACGACGGCGGGCGCGGACGGCGATGTGGTGGGCATCCGGCTTCCGGGCGGGGTCTGCTCCTATTTCTCTGGAATCGGCATCTATTATCCGGACGGCACGGAAACGCAGCGTGTCGGCATCATCCCCGACATCTATGTTTGGCCCACAGTAAAGGGCGTCCGCGAAGGTCGGGACGAGCTGTTGGAGAAGGCATTGGAGTGGTTGAAACAATAGGGAAGGAAGGCCGTTCCACCACTTTATAGCTTAGTCGTTGAAGAACTGCCGCACGCGGTTGAAGACGCTGCGGTCGCTCTTGCCGGGCTTGGGCACGAAGTTGTCGTGGGTGCTGAGTTTCTCCAGGATCTCCTTTTCTTCCTTGGTCAGTGACTTGGGAGTCCACACGTTGATATTGACGATGAGGTCGCCCGTGTTGCCGCGGTTGATCTCGGGGAGTCCTTTGCCTTGCAGACGCAGCACCTGACCGCTCTGGGTGCCGGCGGGTATCTTGATACGGGCCTTGCCGGTCAGCGTGGGGATCTCCACCTGAGCGCCGAGGGCCGCCTGCGGGATGCTGATGTGATAGTTAAGGTACAGGTTGTTGCCATCACGCTCGAAGATGTCGTGGTCGGCCACCTCGATGGCGACGAGCAGATCGCCGTTGATGCCGCCGTTGGGTGCGGCGTTGCCTTTGCCCCGCAGGGTGAGCTGCATGCCGTTATCGACGCCCGCCGGGATGGAGACTTGCACCACCTCCTCGCCCTTCACGATGCCATTGCCGTGACAGTGGGGGCACTTGTCTTTGATCACCTCGCCGGAACCGTGACAGGTGGGGCACTCCGACACCTGCTGGATGACGCCGAACATAGAGCGTTGCTGCTGCATCACCTGACCGCGTCCGTGGCAGGTAGGACAGGTCTCCTTGCTGTGCTCGTCTTTGGCGCCGGTGCCGTTGCAATGGGTACAGGGCACATATTTGTTGATTTTCAGCTTCTTCTCGGTCACGTTGGCCGCCTCTTCCAAGGTCATCTTAACCTTGATGCGGATGTTGGTGCCACGACGCACGCGCTGGGCTGCGCCGCCGCCCCCGCCGCCGAAGAGGTCGCCGATGTTGAATCCCCCGCCGAAGCCGCCACCGAAGATGTCGGCGAAGTGGCTGAAGATGTCGTTGATGTTGGCACCGGAGAAGTCGCTGGCCGCACTGCCCATGCCGGCATGGCCGAACTGGTCGTAGCGGGCTTTCTTGTCAGGGTTGCTCAGCACATCATACGCCTCCGCCGCCTCCTTGAACTTCTCCTCGGCTTCCTTGTCGCCGGGGTTACGGTCGGGGTGGTACTGCATGGCCTTCTTGCGGTAGGCCTTCTTTATCTCGTCTGCCGAGGCCTCTTTGGTGATGCCCAGCACCTCGTAATAGTCTCTTTTCTCTGCCATAATGTCTCCTTTCTGTTACTGGCCCACCACCACCTTGGCGTAGCGGATCACCTTGTCTGACAGTTTGTAGCCCTTCTCCGTCACGTCAATCACCTTGCCCTTGTCCTCCTCCTTCTCGACTGGGAAGTGGGTCACGGCCTCGTGCAGGTCGGTGTCGAACTCTTGGCCGATAGCCTCTATCTCCTTCACATTGTGACGGGTCAGCATCTGTTGCATCTTGTTGTATATCAGATTAAAACCTTCCTTGATGGCGGCCACGTCCTCCACCTTCTCGTTGGCGGCAATGGCTCGTTCAAAGTCGTCCATGATGGGCAGCAGGCTCACGATCACCTTCTCGGAGGCAGTGGCAATCAAGTCCAGTTTCTCCTTGTTGACACGTTTCTTGTAGTTGTCGAATTCGGAATAGAGACGCAGGAAGCGGTCGTTGAGTTCCGCCTTTTCAGCTTGCAGCTTCTCCACTTGTGCCTCCAGCTCCTCAATTTTCTGTTTTTCTTTATTATTTTTTTTGGAGAAGAAAGACTTGCCTTCCTTCTTTTTTTCCTCATTTTCGGGTTCTGTGACAGTCGTATTGTCAGTTTGTTCCTCCTTTTCAGACAATTCCGTTTCCCGCATTTCATTGTCCAATGCAGGATCTTTTACTTCTTCCTCGTTCATATTATTATAATTTACAATTACTTACTAAAAACAACATATCGGCACACCCGTATTTTTGGATATGCGCTTGTTTTCCCTTGCAAAAATTTTGCCAAAAAAGAAGAACAGGGATTATCTGGCGGTCATAGCAAGGAAACTATTTCAACGCCTTGTCGATGGCCTTCAGCACCAGTTCCTCCATGATGAAGTAGGTGTCGGGGTTGGGGTGGCATCCGTCTTCGCTGAGATTTTTCCGAAAGCCGTTTTGGTTATCGGCGAGGGCGGCGTGATAATCCACATACACCAAGTCGTTGGCTGCAGCATAGGCTTTCAGTTTCTTATTGATCTCGACTATCGTCTGGGCGGCGTTTTGGATATCGGGATTCCACACGAAGGATGCGCAGGGCGGGATGGAGCTGATGATTGGCACGATGTCGTGGGCGCGGGCTAAGAGGCACATGGCCACGACGTTATCGACTACCTTGTCGGGCTCCACCCAGTAGGTGTTGTGCGCCACATCGTTGGTGCCCGCCATGATGACCACCGCTTTGGGATGGAGATTGACGACGTCGGCCGTGAAGCGGAGCAGCATCTGGGCAGAGGTCTGGCCGCCGATGCCTCTGCCGCAGTAGTGGTGTTCGGCGAAGAACTCGGGATGGTAGTAGGCCCAGTATTCGGTGATGGAATTGCCCATGAAGACCACCTCGGGGAATTCACCATTTTGGGCAATGCGCTCGTTGTCGATTTGGAAGCGGTTGAAGCCGAACCAGTCGTCTTGTGGAAAAGCTGAAAAGGTCATGGTGAGAAGGAGTATGATACACGCTATTTTTCTCATATATTATTTTTCGGCAAAGATAGTGTTTTTTTCAATAGCGCGTCTGCCCTGGTGACGAGGCGTGCAAGGGAGACTGTTTTCATGTGTACAGTTGACATTTATTATTTCATCATGGGGATGGCTTCTTTTCTTCCAAAATGTTTATATTTGCCGTCTCTATTTTCTACTGGTGATAATTGAAATATATTCACAATAAAACTACTTGTATTATGAAAAACCTGTACTCTTTCATGCTGCTGCTGTTGCTGGCCGGTCTCGGCACTTCGCTGATGGCGCAGCAGAATCCCCCGACCAATGTAACGGCCACGGCCTTGTCGTATGACGCCGTCCACCTCACCTGGGGCATTCCCTCCGGGACCACCCAGCCGCTCCGTCTCAACCTATGGGACCAGTCGCAAATGGTCATCTACCCCGGCGGCGGCTATGACGGCAACGATGTGAGCTGCTCCTACGGCGGCCAGACGATCCTAGGCCGGAACATCAACGACAACTCCCACTTCAAGGTGGGTGACGACTTCACGCTGCCGGTGGCGGCGCACATCTCCACCATCGACTTCTTCGCCTACCAGACGGGCTCCACCACCACCTCGTCCATCACGGCGGCCTTCGTCTCCATCTACGACACGGAGCCGGTGGACAGCACCTCCACGCCCGTGTGGACCTCCGGAACGACCAGCTGCATGACCTCTTCCAGCTGGACCGGCATATACCGTACCAGCGCCACCGCCCTGATGGACACCACCCGTCCCATCATGCGGGTGACAACCACCATCGACACCGTCCTTCCGGCGGGCACCTACTGGGTGACCGTCTCCATGACGGGCTCCATCAGCAGTGGCCCTTGGTGTCCTCCCGTCTGCATCCTGGGCCAGGTGAGCACCGGCAATGGCATCCAGCTCACCTCAACAGGTTGGCAAGCTTGGTCTGACGACGTCTCGTTGGAACAGCTGGGCGTTCCTTTCATCGTGAAGGGCTACTTTGCCAACGAGAACCTGCTGGGCTTCAACGTCTATCGCGACAACGTCCAGGTGAACACCTCCTTGATCGAGGACTTTAGCTACACAGACGAGGGGCTGACGATGGAGACGCCTTACTGCTACTCGGTGGAGGCGGTCTATTCCACCGGCGGCAACGCGAGTTCCCAGCTGGTGTGCGCCACCACGCTGCCCGACCCTTGCTCTATCTTCTCGATGCCTTACGATGAAAACTTCGACACTTACGGTACGGGTGACGACATCTTCCCGACCTGTTGGACCAGATTCTTCAACGGCTCCTCCACCGTTTATCCCTACATCACCACCACCAACTACTCCGCCCCAGGCAGCTTGTATTTCTACTCCAACACGGCCTACTACGATATCGCCAGCACCCCGAGGATAGACTCCAGCATCGCCATCAACACACTGAGAGCATCCATGATGCTGCGCACCACCAACAACCATTACTATATCGTCATCGGCACCATCACCGATCCCACAGACGGCACCACCTTCCATCCTTACGACACGCTAAGGCCCTTTGTCACCTCTACCTGGGTGCCTTTCCATGTGGACTTCAACAACTACACCGGCCACGACCACTATATTGCGCTGCGCTGCGGCGACCCGGATGCGCTCTCGAATATGAACGTGGACAACTTCAACCTCAACTACATCCCCACCTGCGAACAGCCCACGGACATCACCTTTGTCCCAGACGAACAGCAGGTCACCCTCTCCTGGACTCCCGGGGCTAACGAGACGCTCTGGAACCTGTCGTACATGTTCGCTGACGAGACCGACTGGACCTCGGTCAATGGGTTGACCTCTCCTTCCTTCACCATCAACGGACTGACGCCTCAGACGGACTACCAGCTCTACATCAAGGTGCAAGCTGACTGCGGTGGTGGTGACGAGAGTTACTGGACCACCGAGACGCTGAGCTTTTCCACGTTCTGTGTCTCCGTCAATGTGCCGTACGAGGAGACCTTCGACAGCTATGGGACCGGCACCACCACCTTTGTCCCCTGCTGGAACAGAGGTGGTTTCTCCAATAGTTCTACCACCTATCCTTACATCAACACCACCAACTATTCGGCGCCGGGCTCTCTCTACTTCTACGGCACCTCCGCCACGCAGACCTGGGCCACCACGCCCAAGATCAACGGTGCTGTCAACACCTTGGAGGTCAGCTTTAAACTGAGGAAGAGCTCTGCCAACTACAAATTGATGGTGGGTGTGATGACCAACCCGCTCGACAACAGCACCTTTGTGCCTATTGACACGCTGTCGCCGTCCGCCACCTCCACCTGGGAAAGCTTCTCGGTGCCGTTGACCTCCTACACCGGCAACGGACAATTTGTGGCCTTCATGACGCCCGCCGGCAGTGCTAACTACATGTACATGGACAATCTGTTGGTGGATGTAGCCCAGACCTGTCTGGCCCCGACCACCATCAGCGCCCAGGACAGCACTCCCCACACCATCAGCCTTGTCTGGTCTTCCATGGACAATGTCAACTCCTACAACCTGGAGTATATGCTGGCCAGCGACACCGCCTGGACCTTGGTGGAAAACATCAGCGACACGACTTACCTGTTGACAAACCTTGTGGACGGTTCTCTTTACCAGGTGCGGCTGAACAGCAACTGCGGGGATGGCTCCCACAGTCATTGGAGCGAGCCTGTCACCGTCCAGACCCAGTGTCTGCCCATCACCACCCTGCCTTACTTCGAAGGCTTTGACACTTACGGAACGGGCTCCGGCATCTTCCCGACCTGTTTCACGAAATACTACAGTGGCAACGTCACCACCTATCCCTACGTCCATTCCACCCACGCCAGCGGTGTCGGCTCCCTCTATTTATACAGCACGGCTGCCTATTTCGACAGAGCGTCTCTCCCCGCCCTTGACCCCAGCATCAACGTCCAGAATTTGCAGGTCTCCTTCAAGGCTTACAAGACCTCTGCCAACTACAAGATTGTTGTCGGCATCATGAGCGACCTCACCGACCCCACCTCCTTTGTGGCCATTGACACCGTAGCCCCCACCGCCAACTCCACCTGGCAGTCCTTTGAAGTGCCTTTCAACACCTACACCGGCAATGGACGCTACATCACCTTCCACACTGGCTTCTCAGCCACCAATGCCATGTACATCGATGAGGTGGAAGTGGATTATATACCTTCATGTCAGAAGCCTTATGACCTTGTCCTCTCCAACCCGCAGCCGACCAGTCTGACGGCCAGCTGGAAGAACTACAATGCCAACAGTAGTGCCATGGTACAATACAAAGAATTTGATGCCGCCACTTGGAGCGAGATGATTGTCTCCGACACTTTCGCGGTCATCAACAATCTGATCCCGAACATGATGTATCAGGTACGGGTGAGTGCTCTTTGCGCAGATGGATCCCAAAGTGCATGGACCGACATCCAAAAAGCCAACACGGGCTGTGCGCCCATCTCCACGTTCCCCTATCATAACAATTTTGACTGTTATGGCACAGGTTCCGGCACCTTCCCGGCCTGCTGGACCAAGAGCTACAGCGGCTCCACCAGCGCCTATCCCTACATCTATACCACCTACTATACAGCGCCGGGAGCCTTGTACATGTATGCTTCCAGCAGTTATTATGTGATAGCCGCCCTGCCAGAGATCGACAACAGTATCAACCTGAATCAGCTGCAGATCTCCTTCATGGCCCGCAAGGGCGCTGCGGCCTACCAACTGGTTGTGGGCACCATGAGCAATCCCGCCGACTATACCTCTTTTGTGCCGTTGGACACTGTCGCCCCTGATGCTGTCAACAGCTGGGAATCCTTCGATGTGCCACTTTCTGCATACACAGGCACTAACCACTATATCGCTTTCCGCAGCGGGTCTGGTTCTGCCCTCAACACCATTTACATCGACAATGTGGTGGTGGATTACATCCCCACCTGTTTCAGGCCTACGGATGTGAGCGTTGAGAACTATACGCAGAACGAGGCCACCATCTTCTGGACCCCCGGCGCCTCCGAGACCACCTGGAATCTCTCTTACAAGCCGGCGGATGACACGGTATGGACAACCATCCAGAGTCTTGTGGACACTTTCTACGTCCTCACGGGCTTGACCAGCAACACATCATACGAGGTGCGGGTACAAGCAGACTGCAACGGCACGGAGTTCAGCGAATGGACTAACATTATCACCTTCCACACGATGTGCGACCCTGTTGTCACCTTGCCCTACACAGAAGATTTTGAGAGTTACCCCACGGGTGCAGCCAACTATCCAGCCTGTTGGAGCAGAATGACCAACGCCACCTCGGATTATCCTTATGTCACCTCCACCGCCCACAACTCCACGCGCTCCCTCTATTTCTACACCACCACAGGCACCTACTGCTATGCTGTATTGCCTGAGTTGGATGCCTCCATCGACATCAGCCATCTGGTCCTGTCGAGCTATATCCGGAAGAGCTCTGCCGCCAACTATCTGGAAGTGGGCGTGATGACCAATCCTTTCGACCGGAGCACCTTCCAGCTGATTGAGCGAATCACGCCGGACACCACGACTGTCTTTGAGCCCTCGGAGGTGTACTTCATAGGCTATACCGGTCCGGGCCATTTCATCGCCATCCGCAGTGAGGAAGGTGTGGCAGCCACCATGTACATGGACGACATCGTGTTGTCGGTGGCACCCGACTGCATCGCGCCGCAGCACTTGGCAGCCTCCAACATCATGTCCTCCTCGGCCACGGTCAGCTGGGATGCTCCCGCTGGAATCCCCTCTTGGGATTTGTGCTACGGAGTGACCGGCTTCAACGTTGCCACGGCCACGCCCATCACGTTGGGTGACGACCATTACACGCTCACCAACCTGACTTCGAACACCACCTACGACGTGTATGTGCGGTCAACGTGCCAGGATGGTCCTACGGAATGGAAAAAGCTCACCTTCACCACCTCTTGTTCGCCCATCACGGAGTTCCCGTTCACCGAAGACTTTGACACCTACGGCACGGGTTCCAACGCGTTCCCGGCCTGCTGGACCAAGATCTCTAATACCACCACGGCTCCCTACATCACCTCCACAACCGCCTCCACGGGCCTGACCCTGCCGGGCGCCCTCTATTTCTATTCCGCATCTGCCTCTTATTATCAGTATGCGGTGATGCCGGAGATGGATGTCAACATGTCGGATATGCAGATCTCGCTGGCTTTCAAGGCCGCCATGGGCAACGTACACCATATCGATGTGGGTGTGATGACGGATGCCCACGACACCGCCACCTTTGAGCTCATCGAGACCATAGAGCCGCATACGGCGGTGTGGAACGGCTTTACCGTGCCGTTCTCCTCCTACACGGGAACGGGCCGCTTCATCGCCTTCCGCACCTTGGGTCTCACCACCTGCTATCTCGACCATCTGGTGGTGGATTACGCTCCTGGCTGTGTCATGCCCCACAACCTGACTGTTGACTCCCTGACCACCACCACCGCCAGCGTCTCCTGGACTCCCGGCCACGGCGAGGCCGAGTGGACCCTCTCCTACGGACCTGTCGGCTACTTCCCCAATGTGACCGGCACGCAGGTAACCGTCAGCCAGCCCAACTACACCATCACGGGACTGGACCCCGCCACCACCTACGACTTCTACGTCAAGTCGGTATGTTCACCCACAGAGACCAGCGACTGGTCCAACAACTGCACCTTCCAGACCAACTGTCTCTATATCGACTCCCTGCCCTATACGGAGAACTTTGACGACTACGGCACCGGCACCCTCGCCTTCCCGACCTGTTGGGGCCGTTACACATCGTATCTTTCTTCCACCCGTTATCCGTACATCAACACCACTCACTACAGCGGTGTCGGCGCCCTCTACTTCTATTCCACCTCCACTACCCACACCATCGCCACCATGCCGGAGTTCGACCCGTCCATCGACATCAGCACATTGCGTGTCAATGTCAAGTTGAACAAGAATTCTGCGGCTTACAACCTGAAGGTAGGTGTGATGGAAGACCCCACCGACATCAGCACCTTCGTAGCCATCGACTCCCTCTCCCCGTCCACCACTTCTGTATGGGAGAGCTTCTCCGTGGATCTGGACAGCTACACCGGCAACGGACGTTATATTGCCTTTGTCTCCAACGGTGCCGCCAACTACATGTATATGGATGATGTGATGATCCAGTTCATCCCCACCTGTGAGCAGCCCACCAACGTTCACTTGACTGGCCTCGATGTGACCACCGCCACGGTCTCTTGGGATGTGGCCGACTCTTTGGGCACCTCCTGGGAGGTTAACTACGGACCTGCGGGCTTCACGCCGGGCACGGGCTCCACGGTGACCAGCACCACGCCTTCCGCCACCATCACCGGCCTGACGGCCAACACCACCTATGATGTCTATGTGAAGCAGATCTGTGGTCCGGGAGAAGAGAGCATCTATGCCGAAATGTTCTCCTTCAGCACCTTGTGCAATCCGATTGATGTGCTGCCGTTCACCGAGAATTTCGATACTTATGCTGGTTCCACCTCCACCACGATATCCGTCAACAACCTGCCTGACTGTTGGGGCCACTTCAACAACGGAACCATCACCTCATATAGCGGATACCCTGCCCTGTACAGCAACTCCACCTATGCGGCTTCCGGCACCAACTCCGTCCGGTTCTATGCCTACACGACCACCAGCTATGGTGACCAGATGCTGATCTTGCCGGCATTGAACACCACCACCTATCCCATGAATAGTGTTCAGTTGGAGTTTGAAGCACGGGGTTACTCCACCTCCACCAACTACAATGGCCTGCTCTATGTGGGTGTGCTGAACAATGTGACCAACTTTAACTCCTTCGTTCCGGTAGATACGGTACATGTCATCGGCACCACCTTCGAGACCTACACAGTGAAGTTTGAAAACTACTCCGGCACGGGCTCCCACATCGCTATCTGGGCTCCGAAGTTCTCCAACGCCGACTACAACGTGGCTTATCTCGACGACTTCTCCCTCGACCTGATACCCTGCGATATGCCGACCAACATCCAGATCAGCGACATCACCTCCACCTCTGCCCAAGTGTCCTGGACGCCTGGCGGCAGCGAGACCAGCTGGACTGTAGCCTATCGGGAAACCACTGGCGCTTCGTGGATCACGACCACGGCCTCCTCGCCGTCCGTCACGCTCTCCAACCTGACACCAGAGACCAACTACTCGGTACGAGTGCAGGCTGACTGCGGCAACGGCCAGAGCGAGTGGACCGCCATCGACACCTTCATGACCGCCGCCGCGCCCAACTGTCCCACCCCGACCAACCTGCAAGTGGCAGTGAACGGCACGACAGCCACCTTCTCCTGGTCGCAAGAGCCCAACACAGCCAACGAGTGGGAGCTCTTCTTCCGTCCTGTCGGCGGCACATACCAGACCGTCACGGTGACAACCAACAGCTACACCGTCAACAATCTGACGTATGATGTCACTTACGAGGCGTATGTGGTGGCACACTGCACCAACGGTGTCAACAGCGACCCGTCCAATGTGATCACCTTCACGGTTGCCTCCGAACCTACTTGTCCCGCCCCGACAAACCTGACGGCCACATTGGATCCTTCCAGTCATACCACGGTCATTTTGACTTGGCAGCAGGAGACAGGTACCGCCAATGAGTGGCAGGTCAACTACCGCCAGACTACGGAGAACGATTGGATCTCCGTGACGGCAAATGCTACCACCCATACGCTCTCAGCGCTTGTACCCAATGTGGATTACGAAATCAACGTGGTGGCACATTGCAACAACGGACTCACGAGTGATCCATCCAACACCACGACCATCCATACCGACAATGTGGGTATCCAGAGCTACCTGGAAAAGGCTGTGAACCTCTATCCCAACCCAGCCACGGAAATGATCTCAGTGGAGGTCAGCGATGCCAACATCCTGATCACGGGCGTGGAGGTGTACAATGTGTATGGCCAGTTGGTCAACACGATCGTCTCCACGGAGAATCCTCTGCACATCAACGTCTCCGGCCTCGCCGATGGCATGTATTACTTGCGTGTCACGACCGACAATGGCGTGGTGACAAAGAGCTTCGTGAAGCGGTAATCTCCCAAAAGATGCAGGGGTTAATCTTTTTTACTCCTGCATCTTTTTTATAACACACAATAAAACCGACTCATTTCCGTTTAACGTCATATTTTTTAAAAAATCACAACAATGAAAAAAATCTTCACACTGATGGTTGTTTGCAGCTTGATCTTCGCATCCTGCAACAACAAAGCCAAGGAAGCCGAACAACCGGCCGAACCGAATCAAGAACAATGCGATGCCCCCAAGGGTCCCAAATGTGAAATGTCTGAAGAGCAAAAACAAGCTATGGAAGACTGGAAAAACTGGGAGAACCTGGACGAGACCCGCAAAGCTGAGCTGCTGAACGAGCGCAAGGCTCAATATGACAAGCAGAAAGCTATGCAGGAAGAAATGGAAGCCAAAAAGGCTGAAATGGAAGCTAAGAAAGCTGAGTTCGAGAAGGCTATGGCCAACTGGGACAAGCTCACTCTGGATGAGAAGAAAGCCGCTTTCGACCTGATGCCTTGCTGCGGCAAATGCTGCAAAGGCGGAGGCCCCGAAGGTTGTGAAAAGGGCGAAGGCCCCAAACCCTGCTGCAAGGGCGACAAAGGTCACCACGGTCCTCAAGGCGGTCCCTGCCCCAAAGATCCCAAAGGTTGTCCTAAACACTAATAGCTGCTTCCTATGAAGAACATTGCAGTCTTCGCATCTGGCTTTGGGTCCAACTTCCAGGCCATCATTGATGCGGTGGAAACCGGCAAGCTGCAAGCCAACATTGCGTTGCTGGTGTCCGACAAACCCAACTGCAAGGCTGTCGAACGCGCCAGTGCCCACGGCATTGACGCGTTCGTCTTTTGCTCCAAGGACTACGAAAACAAGGAGGCCTACGAGACAGCCATCCTGCATGAGCTGCAGAAAAGAGCGGTGGACTACATCGTGCTGGCCGGCTACATGCGATTCATCGGCAAGGTGCTCCTGTCGCACTATCCCAACCGCATCATCAACCTGCACCCTGCCCTGCTGCCCTCCTTCCCAGGCGCGCACGGCATTGAAGACGCTTACCGCTACGGCGTGAAGGTCTTCGGCATCACCATCCACTTCGTGGACGAGGGCGTGGACACCGGCCCCATCATCGACCAGTTCTCCTTCCACACAGACGGCAGCGAGTCCCTGGACGAGATCGAGACCCACATCCACCAGCTGGAACACGCACACTATCCGGAAGTAATCCATCGTGTCCTGAATTCCTGACACTGACGACTTCTTCCCACAACACACACACCGATAAGAGATTTTTAACATCAAAATATAGAATCTTTTATCGGTTTTCTTATTTTGTTTATATCAAAAGAATTAAGTATCTTTGCCCCGTTTTTCAAAAACAGTCACAAATTTTAAAAAACATACTTAATCCATTAATTATGAAACAAGTGCATAATTTTAATGCAGGACCTTGTGTCCTTCCGAAAGAAGCCGTTGAATCCACAATCAACGCTATTCGCAATTTTGACAACACTGGCATCGGTTTGATGGAGATTTCCCACCGTACTCCGGGTTGGGAGCGTCTCATGGCTGAGACCCGCCAACTGTGGCGCGACCTCCTCAACATCCCCGACAACTACGAAGTGCTCTTCCTCGGTGGTGGTGCCAGCACCCAGTTCTTCATGGTGCCCGCCAACCTGATGAAGACCAAAGCCGCCTATCTGCAGACGGGCGTATGGGCCAAGAAGGCCAACAAAGAAGCTAAGAACTTCGGTAAGGTTGAGATCGTGGCCTCCTCTGAGGACAAGACCTACAACTACATCCCCAAAGGCTGGACCGTACCCGCTGACGCAGACTACTTCCACATCACGACCAACAACACCATCTACGGTACGGAGATCCGCAAGGACTTCACCGCTGAGGAGTGCAACAACGTGATGCTCGTCGCCGATATGAGCTCCGACATCATGAGCCGTCCTGTTGACGTGACCAAATACGGCCTCATCTACGGTGGTGCGCAGAAGAACGTTGGTCCTGCCGGCGTCACCTTCGTCATCGTACGCAAGGACATCCTCGGCAACATTGGCGACCGTCCTTACATGAACCCGCTGCCCACGATGATCGACTACCGCACGCACGCTGCTGAGGAAGCCAAGAACATCTCCATGTTCAACACACCTCCCGTGCTGCCTATCTTCGTGATGCACGAGACCCTCACCTGGCTGAAGAATACCATCGGCGGCGTTGAGGAGATGAACAAGATCAACGTGAAGAAATCCAACCTGTTGTACGAAGAAATCGACCGCAACAGCATGTTCGTGGGCACCGTGGCCGACAAGGAAGACCGCTCCATCATGAACCACTGCTGGGTGATGGCTCCTGGTTACGAGGACAAGCAGGATGCTTTCATGGCCTTCGCCAAAGAGTGCGGCATGGTCGGCATCAAGGGTCACCGCTCTGTCGGCGGCTTCCGCGCTTCCCTCTACAACGCCTGCACCATCGAAGACGTCGAAGCCCTCGTCGCCTGTATGCAGGAGTTTGAGAAGGCGAACAAATAGCAATCAATTTAAGGAACTAAGAAGTTAAGAAACTAAGTTTGTTGAGAATGGCAAATAAGAGTGTGTTGCGTGAGAAGAGTTATGCTTTTGCTATTCGAATCATCAACTTGGCAAGATTTCTGAAGGAAGAAAAAAAAGAGATCGTTCTTTCCAAACAAGTTATCCGATGTGGAACATCTATTGGAGCTAACATAGAAGAAGCTGCCGGAGCACAATCCGACAAGGATTTTATCGCAAAGTTGCACATTTCTTTAAAGGAATCCAAAGAAACTCACTACTGGTTAAGACTTTTGAGAGATACCGAATACATAACAATTGAACAAGCGGAGAGCATGTTAAATGATTTAGATGAAATTATCACATTGCTTACTCGAAGTTTGAAAACAATAAAATCAAAAAACGCTTAACTTCTTAGTTTCTTAACTTCTTAACTTTAGAATTAAACATCAAAAACGAAAGATTTATGAAAGTTTTAGTAGCTACCCAAAAACCTTTCGCGAAGGCCGCAGTGGATGGCATTCGCGCTATCGTGGAAAAAGCAGGATATGAGTTAGTATTGCTGGAGAAATATGAGACTCCTGAGGAGCTCTATGCTGCAGTCGCCGATGTGGACGCCATGATCGTCCGCTCCGACAAGGTGACGGCACAGGTCATCGACGCCGCCAAGAATCTGAAGATCGTGGTGCGCGCCGGCGCCGGCTTCGACAACCTCGACTTGGCCGCTTGCACCGCCAACAACATCGTGGCGATGAACACCCCCGGCCAGAACTCCAACGCCGTGGCTGAACTGGCCCTCGGCATGATGATCTACATGGCCCGCAACACCTTCAAACCCGGCACCGGCTCCGAGCTGAAAGGCAAGAAGATCGGTATCCAGGCTTACGGCAACGTGGGTCGCCTCGTGGCTGAGAAGGCCCGCGCCCTCGGCATGGAAGTCTGGGCTTTCGACCCCTTCATCCCGAAAGAGAAGATGGAAGCCGAAGGCGTCATCGTGCCCGACACGCTGGAAGACCTCTACAAGAGCTGTAACTACATCTCCCTGCACATCCCCGCCAACGACCAGACCAAGAAGTCTATCAACAAGGCTTTGGTCGGCCTGATGCCGAAAGGCGGCTGTGTCATCAACACCGCCCGCAAGGAGGTCATCAACGAGGAAGAGCTCATCGCCCTGATGGCCGAGCGTGAAGATCTCAAATACTGCACCGACATCGCTCCAGACGCCATGGAAGAGTTCGGCCAGTTTGAGAAACGCTTCTTCGCCACCCCGAAGAAACAGGGTGCCGAGACCGCCGAAGCCAACATCAACGCTGGCTTGGCCGCCGCCAACCAGATCGTGAACTTCTTCGTCAACGGCGACAAGAAATTCCAGGTGAACAAATAAACAACCTGGTTGTTTGACACCTAAACCAAGAAGAGGCGATGCTTGCGCACCGCCTCTTCTTTTTGTCATATAAACATTATAGTATCAGTCTTTTTTGCCGTAGGCCAGGTCGCCGGCATCGCCGAGTCCGGGCACGATGTAGGAGTGGGCGGTCAGCTCCTCGTCAATGGCACCGATCCACAAGGTGCAGTTGGAGGGCGAGCAGTGCTCTTGCAAGTATTCGATACCCTGTCGGCTGGCGATGATGCTCACCAAATGCGTGTGGACGGGATCGCCCTTGGTCAGCAACTCCTCGTATGCCAGCACCATGGATTGGCCGGTGGCCAGCATCGGGTCAGCCAGAATCAAGGTCTTCTCGTCAATCTCGGGAGACGAGATATAGTCGATCTGGATCTCGAAACTGCCGTCCTTTTCATATTTGCGGAAGGCGGAGATGAAGGCGTTCTCGGCATGGTCGAAGTAGTTGAGAATGCCCTGGTGCAGGGGCAGTCCGGCGCGCAGGATGGTAGCCAGCACGGGCTTGTCCACCAGACGCGGGATCTCGGCAATGCCCAGCGGGGTGGTCACCTCCTGATGCTCATAGCGCATGGTACGGCTGATCTCATAGGCGAAGATCTCGCCGATACGTTCCAGATTGCGGCGGAAGCGCATGCTGTCAACTTGCACATCCACACTGCGGATCTCCGCGATAAACTCATTGAAAAGAGAGTTGTTGTTTCCTAAGATGTTCACTTGTTGTTTCATCGTAGTGGTATTTTCATACGTTTTGTCGGGGCAAAGATAAGTAAAATATCAATATCAGCGCCGGGAACTCATTTTTCATTCTCCAAACACCCGCTCAAAGATGGCGGGCACCTCCTTCATATAGTATTCCAGCGTGAAGCACTGGGCCAGCTCTTCGGGGGTGAAGTACTGTTGGATGGTCTCGTTCTGGAGCAGCAGCTCTTGATAGTCGTGACCGTCGAACCAGGCCTTCATGGCGATAGGCTGCACGAGATCGTAGGCCTTCTCGCGGGCGAAACCCTTGTTGATGAGGGCCGTCATGACACGCTGCGCGAAGATCACCTTGTTGGTCATGTAGATATGCTTGAGCATGTTCTCCGGGAAGACGACAAGGTTCTCGAGGATCTTGCCGAAGCGGTTGAGCATATAGTCGAGGAGGATGGTGGCGTCGGGGAGCATGATGCGCTCAGCGGAGGAGTGGGAGATGTCGCGCTCGTGCCAGAGGGGTATGTTCTCGTAGGCGCTGACCATGTAGCCGCGGAGGATTCTGGCGCAGCCGCACATGTTCTCGCTGCCGATGGGGTTGCGTTTGTGGGGCATGGCGGAGGAGCCCTTCTGGCCCTTGCCGAAGGCCTCTTCAGCCTCGCGCAGCTCGGTGCGTTGCCAGTGACGCACCTCGATGGCCATCTGCTCCATCGTGGCGCCGATGAGGGCCAACGTGGCCATGTAGTGGGCATGGCGGTCGCGCTGCAGCACCTGCGTGGAGATGTTGGCGGAGTGGATGCCCAGCTGCTGGCACACATAGTCCTGCACGAAGGGCGGCGTGTTGGCGAAGTTGCCCACGGCCCCGCTGATCTTGCCGCACTCCACATCGGCGGCGGCGGCCTCGAAACGAGCCATGTTGCGTTTCATCTCCTCGTACCAGAGGGCCCATTTCAGACCCAAGGCGGTGATGTCGGCATGTACCCCGTGCGTGCGTCCGATGCAGGGCGTCTCCTTGAACTCGTAGGCGCGCTTCTTCAAGATCTCCATGAAACGCTGGAGGTCTTTCCGCAGGATGTTGTTGGCCTGCAGCAGCAGATAGCCGTTGGCGGTATCGACCACATCGGTGGAGGTGAGCCCATAGTGGACCCACTTGCGCTCGTCTCCCAGCGACTCGCTGACAGCCCGGGTGAAGGCTACGATGTCATGACGCGTCTCTTGCTCGATCTCGTAGATGCGCTCCACCCGGAAGGTGGCCTTGTCGCGCAGCTTCTGCACATCCTCGGCGGGGATGACGCCTAATTGGCTCCAGGCGGCAGCAGCCTCGATTTCTACTTTCAGATAGGCACCGAATTTGTTCTCTTCTGTCCAGACGGCGCTCATCTCCGGACGCGAATAACGTGGTATCATAACTTGCAATTTTGTGGAGTGCAAAAGTAAAAAAAATAACTCTTTGACGATAGAAAATGTCAACGCTATCTTCTTTTTGCTATTTTTGCCACTTCTTTATAAAATCACGATTATGGCACAGGATAAATTTGTGGTGATTGGGGCCGGGCATTTCGGCCAGGCTATCAGCAGAGCGCTCTCCGAGAAGGGACACGAGGTGTTGGTGATAGACAACGACATCAAGGTGGTGCAAGACATCTCCGAGGATGTGGCATACGCCGTATGCACAGACGCCACCAACAAAAGAGCGCTGATCAACGAGAACATCCAGAACTTCGACGTGGCGATTGTGGCCATCGGCAACGACTTCGTGGGCCGGCTGCTCTGTACCGCCAATCTGCTCGACCTGGGCGTGAAGCGCATCATCTGCCGCGTCATGGGCGAAAACCAACGCACCATCCTCTCCAAGATGGGCATCAGCGAGTTCCTGTCGCCCGAGGATGAGGTCGGCGCCCTGCTCGCGGAACGCCTCACCAACCCCAACATGATCTCCTATCTGCAACTCCCTGACGGCTACAAGGTGGCAGAGGTGGTCGCCCCAAACAGCCTCGAAGGTCTCACCCTGGGCGACATCGACTTCCGCGACAACCACAAGCTGAGTCTCATCACCATCCGCCGCAGCTTTAAAGAAACCAGCAAGGACAACGAAGAAGAGGTGCAGCAACACATCATCGGTGTGCCCGACACCTCCACCGTCATCAACAAAGATGACGTGTTCGTGCTCTTCGGCAAAGACGGCGACTTGGACAACTTCATCAAAATCAACTTGTAATGTGGTTCAAAAAATCACATAAAGAGTACGCGCACAGCAAACTGAAAATCCACATTGCGACTCACAAAGACAAGGTGAACCGCATCTTGCAGATTCTCAGTCTCGTCATCTCTTTGGTGACCATCGTCTGCATTATCTGCTATCACGGCCTCTACATCTCTATCCATGCTAAAAACGTGATCCGATGGATCATCTTCGGAAGCCTTCTCTTTTATATCATCAAGTATTTCACGATGCTCTTCTACTCGCTCCACCGAGTGAAGTATCTGAAACGATCCTGGTTCGAAGGCCTCATCATCGCCATACTGATACTACAGTTTTTATCCTATTTCATCTTCAACTTCGACCTGAGGATGATCAGCTCCATCAACTTTGAGAACTACTACCTTCTGTTCATCCAGTTCTATTTTCTCATCATTGTGCTGATAGAGTTTACGAAGGTCAGTGGACTGATGGGCAAGCACATGATCAGTCCGCCTGTAATGATGTTGCTCTCCTTTTTCCTGTTGATTTTAGTGGGTACGGTCTTGCTGTCGATGCCGAGAATGACCACCAACGGCATCTCTTTCATCGATGCTCTGTTCACTGCCACCAGCGCAAGTTGCATCACGGGTTTGACCACCGTCAGCACGGGCACCGCGTTCACCATCAAAGGTCAGTTTGTGATCATGTGTCTGGTACAGTTGGGTGGTATGAGTATCTTATCATTCGCAACTTTTTTTTCC
Source organism: Bacteroidales bacterium (assembly GCA_017615595.1). Lineage (GTDB taxonomy): Bacteria > Bacteroidota > Bacteroidia > Bacteroidales > WCHB1-69 > F23-D06. Next base: position 41,679 of record JAFZZT010000028.1, on the reverse strand, counting down.
ACATTCCTCTCTCGATCGTATGTGGGTCTTCGCTATCAGTACATGATGCGCGACATCGCCAACACCGACCAGCTGTCAGATACCGTTTCCCTGCTCCGCAGTATCGTGATAACCACCTTCATCATCGAGCTGGTGGGGGTGGCGCTGCTGTTCACCTATTGGAAAACCACCGGCTTTTTCCAGTCTGACAGCCTGAATATGTTCTATTCGTTCTTCTATGCCATCAATGCCTTCAACAACGGCGGCTTTGTGCTGGTGGACAAGAGTCTGTTGGAGATGGGCGTCATCGGATCCTATTTCCCGCAGATTGTGATGATGCTACTGGTATTCCTGGGCGGCATAGGGTTCTTGACCATTCGCGATTTCTTCAGTCCGCGAAACATCCGTCAGCGCAACAAATACCAATGGAAAAAGCTGATGCCACAGACTCAGGTGGTGCTCATCACCACTTTCGCGCTGATCATCGGAGGCACCATCCTCTTCTTCTTCATCGAGAACAAACATGCGCTGAGCAACCAGGGCGGACTTTTCGACAGGATGTTTGTGGCGCTTTTCCAGATTGTCACCTGCCGCACATCCGGTTTCACGGTGTTGGACATCAGCACCATGCATCTGTCATCCGTGATGATCATCATCTTGTTGATGTTCATTGGCGGGGCGCCGGGCTCCACGGGCGGTGGCATCAAGACCACCACACTCTTTGTGCTGGTCAAGAGCATACAGGCCACCGTCTTGGGCAAGAAGCGTTTGGAGCACAACCATCGCACCATCCCCTTCTCCATGGTGGACCGCGCCAGCACCATCGTGACCATGTCGCTGATCTTCATCTTCACCTCCTGCTTCCTGATAGCGGTGGTGGAACCTGATGTGCCGCTCATGGATGTGCTGTTCGAGACCACCTCCGGCTTCACCACCTGCGGTCTCTCCACCGGCGCTCCAGCGACCTGGAACTGGGCGGCCAAGCTAATCTTGATCTTCGACATGTACATCGGCCGTATCGGCACGCTGACCCTCGCCTTCGCCCTCACCAAACAGAAGAAAGAGTCGCAACACCAATATCCGGATATGTATATTATGGTGGGTTAAGAGGTTAGAGGGTTAAAAGTTTACAGTTTACGGATTACCGTTTGCCGATGAGGCGATTAGAGGAGAAAGAGGAGAAGGGAGGAGAACTTCTAACTGATAACTGATAACTGACAACTGATCACTAAAAAATCGTATCTTTGCCACCTCGTTTGATTTATACTAGTTATTGAAACATAAAAAGCTATATGATGAAAAAAGTATTAGGCATTGGGAATGCGTTAGTAGATATTTTAGTGAATGTAGATGATGCGATGATTGCCGGATGCGGCTTGCAGAAGGGCGGCATGAGCATGATCGATGCGGAGCGCAAGCGGGCGTTGCATGCACAACTGCAGGATGTGCCCCAGGTGTGTGCCACCGGCGGTTCCACCTCCAACACCATCCACGCTTTGGCTCGTCTGGGCATGCCGGCCGGCTATATCGGCAAGGTGGGCAACGACGAGATGGGCGACTTCTTCCGCAGTGAGATGGAGCGCTTCGGCGTCACCCCGCACCTGATCCTCTCCGACACCGACACGGGCATCGCCACCACCTACATCTCCGCAGACGGGGAGCGCACCTTCACCACCTACCTGGGCGCCGCCGCCGAGATGACCGCCAACGAGCTCGACCCTGACATCCTGTCGCAGTACGACCTCATCCATGTGGAGGGCTACCTCATCTTCAACCACGACCTGATCCTGCGCGTGTGCCAGGCCGCCAAGGCTAAAGGTCTGCTCATCTCCATGGATATGGCCAGCTACAACCTCATCGAGGAGCACTACGACTTCGTAGAGATGCTCCTTCGCGACTATGTCGATATCATCTTCGCCAACGAGGAGGAGGCCAAGGCTTTCACCCACAAGGAGGGCGTGGAGGCCCTGCAGGAGCTGTCCAAATACTGCCCTGTATCCATCGTCAAGGTGGGCAAGGAGGGATCCTTCATCCAGATCGACGGTGAAATCACGAAGGTGGAGCCCATCAAGGCCGACTGTCGCGACACCACCGGCGCCGGCGACATCTACGCCGCAGGGTTCCTTTATGGCTATCTGAACGGGCTGAGCGCCGAAGAAACGGGCAAACTGGCCTCGTGGCTCGCCGCCCGCGTGATCGGATATGTGGGCGCCAAACTGCCAGACGAGGAGTGGAAACAGGTGCCTGTCAAGCAATAAAAAAAGAGGCCTGTTTGTCAGACCTCTTGATTATGAGCCACTTGTGAGACTTGAACTCGCGACCTACGCATTACGAATGCGTCGCTCTACCAACTGAGCTAAAGTGGCTTGTTTTGAGGCGGCAAAAATACACTTTTTTTTGATAATGAGCATGAATAAATATTTTTTAGCTTTTGGGACGTTGAATTTCCCTCTCGCAAGACCGCCGAAAGGGCACTCCCAGCATAGAACACACAGACAATGAACATACTCACCTTACTGTTATTGGCACTCAGCTTGGCGATGGACTGTTTCGCGGTCAGCTGCACCGCGGGGCTCACCCAGCCCAACCTCCGATGGAAGAACATCCTGTTATTTGCCTTCTCCTTTGGCTTTTTCCAGGCGATGATGCCGCTGATCGGCTGGCTGATGGGCATTTCCATCTCACATTTTGTGGAGCACTATGCGCCTTGGATAGCCTTTGCCATCCTCGCCTTCATCGGGGTGAAGATGATCATCGATGCCCTCAAAGAGAACGAGGAGAAGATGGTCGATATGACTTCCGTCAAGAGCGTGCTGCTGCTCTCCGTGGCCACCAGCATCGATGCCTTGGCGGTCGGCTTCTCTTTCTCACTGCTGGAAGGCATCTCCATCGGACTGGCGGTGCTGGTCATCGGACTGGTCTCCTTCCTGGCCTCCGTTGTCGGCTACACACTCACGCGCCAAGTGGGACAGCGCTTCAAGGCCAATATCGCGGAGATTGTCGGCGGCATCGTCCTCATCTGCATCGGCCTGCATATCCTGCTGGGTTAAGGATGCCAAGAAACTGATTTGCACCAGGCTTTTGAAGGGATATCCGTAACCCTTTGGGTTCCCTTCCTCCTCCTTGATGATTTACACACCGTCCCTATCGTTTTTTTTGTATTTTTGCAGCCTCATTTTTGGCCCCGTAGTTCAGCTGAATAGAACGTCAGATTCCGGTTCTGAAAGTCGTGGGTTTGAATCCCGCCGGGGTCACTAAACAAAATATACCGATATGAAAAAACATATCCTCGCTTTGGTATTGGTCAGCATCACCGTGCTGCTGGCGGCCCAACCGTCTCCCAACTGCTACCGCCTCTATCTGGCTGACAAAAACAACAACTCCTATTCCATCGACAATCCTTCCGCCTTCCTGTCGGAGCGTGCGCTGGCCAAAAGGGCCCGCTTCAACATCGCCATCACCGAGCAGGATCTGCCGATCACGCCGCAGTACAAGCAGCAGATTCGGAGTGTGGATGCCAACATCCGACTGCTGGCTGAGTCGAAATGGATGAACACGGTCACTATCTACTGTCCGGACAGCACCCGGCTCCCGCAGATCCTCGCCTTGTCGTTTGTGGACAGCATCCTGCCCGTTGCCTCCTACGATGAAACGTTGATGTCGGCACAGCTGGCCCCCGAGGCAGAGATTCCCTACCAAGAACCCATCGTAATCAATCATGACACCATCATACCATACGACTACGGCTCTGGCTACGCCCAGATAGCTGTCCACAACGGCCACCTTTTGCATAATGAAGGTTTCCGTGGCGAGGGCATGCTCATCGCCGTCTTCGATGCAGGGTGGTACGGACTGGATCAGATCTCCGAATTCAGTCCGCTCTTCACCAATGGCCAGATGTTGGGCACCCGCGACCTGATTCCGTTCCGCAACAATGTCTTTGTGGGACACAGTCACGGCACGCTGGTCACCTCCACCATGAGCATGTTGCAAGAAGGTACATTAGTGGGCACCGCACCCGAAGCCTCCTACTTCTTCATCCGCTCCGAAGAACCCGCCAGTGAGCAACTCATCGAAGAGGACTTCTGGGCTTACGCCGCCGAGATCGCCGACAGCATCGGTGCCGATGTCATCAACTCTTCCTTGGGCTATTGCGGTTTCCCTGATTTCCCTCAGGCAGAAATGACCTATGAGCAGGTGGACGGCGTATGGAGCATCGCCTCCCGGGCTGCCACCATCTTGGGACAGAAGGGTGTGGTGGTCTGTGTCAGCGCCGGCAACGAAGGCGACAACGAGTGGTACCACATCGGACATCCTGCTGACGCTTTCGACATCCTGGCTGTGGCCGCCGTCGGTATTGACAGCGTCGTCGCCGGTTTCTCTTCCCGTGGCCCTTCCTATGATGGTCGTATCAAACCCGATGTGGCTTCGGTAGGTGTCAACACTTACTGCTTCTATCCTGAATGGGCTGGTCCTGAATTGCCTGATTATTATTTTGGATGGCTGGGCACTGCCAGCGGCACCAGCTTGGCCGGTCCTGTCCTCGCCGGCATGTGCGCTTGTCTGTGGCAAGCACTGCCCGCCGCCTCTTCGCAACAGATCATGCAGTTTGTGCGCGAGAACGGCTCCTGCGCCAACAACCCCAATAACGAGATCGGCTACGGCATCCCCGACTTCTACGCGGCCTACAACAGCCATGTAGCCAACCCTACATACAGACCGCTCTCCATAGAGGTCTATCCCAACCCCTGCACCAACCAGCTCTTCATCAACAATAGTAAACAAGACATCGTATCGGTGCAACTGTTCGCCACCAACGGAAATCTCGTCAAACAATTGTCAAAGACCAACTCCTGGCAGGTCTCCATCCCTATGAACGACCTCCCCGCCGGACTGTACCTCGGGCAGGTCCGCCTACAGAACGGCGAAACACAATATTTCAAGGTGGTGAAGCAGTGAGATGGCTATTAGCCGTTGGCTGTTAGCTGTTAGAAGCGACCCTCTTATTTCTTTACGAAGTTCTTCGTCACCACGCCATCTTCAGTCGTGACACGCACATAGTACATGCCGCCAGACAAACCGCTGACGTTGATGGTGATACGATCCTGTAGAGACGTTCCATGGAACGTCTCTATGACCTGACCATAGACATTATAGACCTCCACACCCGTGATCCGAAAGCCGGCGTCATTCGCCACCACATCAACATGTTCCGTGGCTGGGTTGGGATATAGTTGCACCGATTGCTCCAGATAATTCCAGACCCCCGTGCCATGGGTCTGAACGACGACCGTGTTCGACTCAGGACTTTGAATATCTTCACCGCAATGTGCCATCACGTTGATTTCATACCAAACATCCGGCAACAGGTCCTCTAACGAATAGGGAACTTGATCCGTCACAGCCATACTCCATGCGCCATTCGGGCTCTGTCGATAATTTACATGCCATTCGTCAGCGGTATTAGGCGCCTGCTGCCAAGTCAACGTCACCGAAGTATAATTCACACTGGCAGTCAGATTGGTCGGGGCGGGGCATTCTACTGTAATGTCCTCCAACGTGAAAAAATCACCTTCCAACCATCCGCTGCTTACGGCAGCATTGCAAATACTCCTCACGCGTACCAGATAGGACATGTTAGAGTACAGTCCCGTCATCTCGTAACTGGTTGTGTCCACTATGATGGACTGCCATGCGCCGTTAAAGACACTCCAGTATTGGAACTCCCACGACGTTTCCAAACCTCCCGCTGTCCAGCTGATTGTGGCGGAGGTTGTGGTGACATTCGAGAAGATCATGGCGGTGGGCTCAAGACAAGGCGTGGATGCGACAGTTAAAAGGCTCCATTCACTGCTTTCGGAACCACAGTTAGTCTTTACATATACATCATAGTCGTTGCCTGGCGACAATCCTGTGATGACGACCGGATGACTTTGAACCACCATTGTATTCCCTGTTCCGTGGGCAAATCCTGACAGGCCATACTCCAGCACCCAACCGGAAGGCACCGACATGTCGGTCCAGTCCACCACCATACTATCCTCTGCAATTGTTGTGATGTTCACATTATGGGGCCTCGTGCAGGAGGGAATCACCGATAAAGTCAAGTCATCCACAGAGATGACGTGGGCCGATCCAGTGGGAGCATACCTCAACGCCACATAGGTTCCATTTCCTTGATAATGATTTAGATACACTTCTTTGGCCTGAAAAGTATTTATCAACATATTGCGAACCGTGTCCACCACCACAAATGTGCTGACATCGTTTGGATCGCTCATCACCCCCACTTCAAGAAAGTCATTCAGACTATTGGTCGTCAACATATTCAACGAGAGCATCAACGTGTTGACAGGATTTACCTGACCATCCACCGGGGGAAGGACAGCCATGCAGGATGGCACTTGATTGGTGGTGTTAAAATAAAGAGAGGCATTCCCGCTAGTATGATAATATCCAAAAATATAGGGAGGTGGATTGTTAGCAGAATAAAGATTAGGACGTGTCCAGCATAGAGGGAATACCAATTGATTGGTACCCATATTATCAAAATTTGCATGGTAGGGCAGTTGGAGGTTGCCACAATCAGTCGCAAAGGACGAAGAATTGCTGGCCAAAGAGTCGCCATCCTCGCAATAACCCACGACATACCATTCATATTGTGTGCCGGGAAGCAGTCCGGAGAGCGGAAAAGTGCCGTCAGCCAGCAAATTGACATGGGTAAGAGATGCGTATGTGCTGTCACCTACAGGTCTGTAATACACGTTAAAATAATCCCCTGTGGAAACCCATGACAAGGTGACGGAAGTGGAAGATACGGCCGTGCCACTCAGCATGTTAGGACGGCTACAAGCATGCACATCGGCGGAGTCAACCCATAGCGACACATTGTCGATGGTCGCCCCGACACCGTTGCCATAATGGCTGTTAGTCCAGTAAAACACCAGCCGCCCCACATGGTTGGGGGCAGGATTGGGCAATTTGCCAGTCACATGTACCGACCCGTTAGTCAGATTGTATATATAAGGATAGTTTTGGATATAACCAGATGACTGGGATGCGTATGGAGCGAAATTCAAAGCATATTGGGAAGACTGTCTGCTTCCCAAACTTGAAGTATTGGCTTGGTCGTTAAACACACCTGCAGGGATCGTGACATTCTCCGGGACCAACATCACCTTGATGTAATCCCTCTCGGGGTGTCCTCCACAGGTCACATCAAAGCTGATACTGACAGAATCCTCAATGCCTAGAGAGAATATTTTTTGGGCATAAGTCGAGGATTCTTGGGAAAGGCTATAGGTCACTGTTTCAGCATTTTGGGAAAGGAATAGCTGGTTGCCGGCACCAGTCACGGGACCGATATGCCATTTGTTCAAAGCCCCGTTGTCCACCAGCATCCACGCCACATCGGAACCGCTCTCAAAGTCTGTCTGATAGGGCAAACACACAGGCGGGGCAACTGTGGAGGTGACGACACTGTTCGGGCACCAGTTGCTGACATTGCCATTCCCGCAATTGGAGCACACATAAAACTCATAGACGGTTCCGGGAGCCAGTCCGGTCACGGTAAACGGGACAGTGGCGGCATTCACCACCATGCCCTGGCCGTGTTCGAAGCCCACGGGTCCATACTCGATAATCCAGTTGACGGCGTTCCCGTATTCGGTCCACTGCAGGGTTACGGAACTAGTGTCATTATCAACCATCTGAAAGTTGTTCGGACGCAGGCAGGTTCCTGACACAATGGATATTTCATCCAGATACCCATAGTTATAGCCAGAGGACTTCTTGGGACATCTTATCACAATCCGGTTGCCCGTCCCCTGATATCCATTCAGCGGAACGGTGGACAGGTTATAGGTAGTGGAGGTGGCGGTAATGGTGTCCATAGGAACAAACGTGTTAAGATCCGTGCCCGCCGTGACACCGATCACAAACATGAAGGAAGTGCTCGTGGAATAAGCTCTATACCAAAACTCCAATGCCAGATTACTGATATTCAGCATACTGGTGTCAATTTCTGGTAGAAAAGCAACTTGCTCCCCGAAACTGGAGGGTGTGCCGGTGTAAAAAGCCAGAGAATGGGTTCCTGAGTGAATGCTGTTTTGGCTTGTGCCGTTGTTATACACGTAAGGATAAGCCGTATAGAAGGTTCCCGAGTTATAGACATCCCAGCAAAATGGCACGTTACTGGTGCCGTTGGTGATGTTGCCCGTAGTATATTCTTCAAAATCCCAAGTGACCGGTATGGTGGAAATAGGCAGACAAGCAGTCATGAAAGACAGGGAGACCCAATTGCTGGAGAAGCCTTCGGGACAGATAGAACGCACATAGATTTCATATTCCGTCTCTGGAGCCAGACCTGTCAACGTCAATGGGATGGCCAAAGTCTGCCCTGGCGTAGCATTGTTTGGATCCACAGTGCCGGACAAGCCATACACATACTCCCAAGACACCTCATTGCCATTGGGAGTCCAGGATATGGTCGCAGTGGTGGTGGTAACATCCAGCGTGGTCATGTCGCTAACCGCATGACAAGCGGAAGCATCATCCACCCGAAGATCATCCACATATACCTGGCTGCTGGAACCTTGCGGGATTCGAAAGGCCAAGTATCGCCCATTACCCACATAGGAATTTGTAAGCACTTCCTTTTCTACCCATTGGTTTGCCACGCCTTGGAACACTGCGGTCAAAGGTTCAAAAGTATAGATGTCGTATGGGTCTGTCATAACTCCAACCTCAATACCATAGTTGGCATTCGTGCCATACATACTGAATTGTATAGAGAGGTTGTGCAAATCTATATCATCAGCCATGCGCGACATGGCCGCATAGGAATAGACGCTTGTGCTTCCCGTATAATACAACGAATAATTGCCTGTGTGATGGTAAGCGGTGCTGGCATACGGATAGAGCGGTCCCGAATAATTATTGCTGCCGCGGGTCCAACAGGTGACAAAAGCATCGGTGCCTGTTCCCACCACATTCTCAAAACCATCCTCGTATGGAAGCGTCAAGATATAGCATGGCACCGTCACTGACAAGACATCACAGTCGGAAAAATCGCCACCACAGATGGAACGCAGTCTGAACTCATAGGTGGCCCCATGGGTTAGATTAACGACAGGATAAGGGTTGGAGGACACCGTCCCGAGAGAAGACCAGGCCGTGTCCCCCGACTCCCGGTATTCCAGCTCCCACAACGTCTCTGAACCACCAGGTGCCCAAGCCAACCACATAGTATCCATACCGAAGGACTCTACATACATGTTAGGCGGGATGCATACCACCGATTGATCGCAATCCATGCCAAACATGACATTGTTCCGGTTACTTTCCACCATTCCTACAAGATAATCTGATGGAGAAATGGGGTTATATCCACTCGCATAATAATGAAGGGTTTTGCCTGAGGCGGCATGCACTCGAAAGGTATTGGACAAACCAAACAATGAATTGGATGCGCTACTTACAATCCCCACCACCAAATTATGCACCCCACCATAGAAATAGTTAGTGTCCAGAAAAATCTCCACCCAATTGTCTGTACCGGCATCAGTAAAGGTGATGGGACCCGAAAAGACTTGCTGCATATTGGCAACAGGAAGAAATTCGGCAAGCGTACTTCCACTTGTCTCTCCCAAGAAAATGGTCACATCACAATCGTAGGGAGTACTATTAACATACTGAAATCCGATACTTCTAATCGTGCCGGGGTTGTTTATCTCGTTAGCCAGATAGAGTTCTTGGACATACGATTGATTGTAGGATGTATTCACGGGTATGACACTGGATACACTGGAGCCGTTTCCCACATAATAATACCCTCCAGCCGCACAGGGCGTGGAGAAAGTCAGTGAAAGGGTGTCTGAGTAAAAAGTCCCGCAATTGGCATAGAGCATGACTTCATAGGTAGTGGCTTCAGCGAGACCAGACAACATAAAACTGGTTCCGGTGATGGGCTGCGACACCATCTGACCGCCTGTCATTCCATACTCAAGAACATAATCCACCTGCTCATTGGGGTCCCCACTCCACGTCAGCATAGCGGAAGAACTTTGGATGTCAGACACCTGAAGGTTTGCCATCTCATGGCAGAACTGGTGATAGTCAACGGTCACATCATCTATATACAAATCATTGGAACTGCCACCTATTATTCTAGGACAATAGAATGCCAGATAAACAATCTGACCGTTGGCGGACTCGGGCAACATAGCCGAAATTTCATACCACTGAGAATTTCCTGGAAAATCCGATGGATACAAATGTTTTATAACTATAAAAGTGTTAAAATCCGCCGGGTCCGTCATATATCCAACATCCATTCTACCGTCATAACTGGACGTGCTCAACAAGAAAAACCTCAGTTGCAACGATTCTGAATTGGAAGTCAAGTCGAGGGGCTGTGAGGTAGCTAAAGTGGTGTTGGTGCTAGAAGAAATAAAACGTAGTGAAGCACTTCCTGAATGATGGTATTGGGTATTCACACTCGGAAAATAAGCGTAGGTTCCGCACAAGCCTCGACTCCAACATTCAGGAATTACGCTGGTGCCTATTCCACCTCCGGCATTATCAAAATTCTCTGTATAAGGAATATTACTGGTAGGCAGACACTGCGTGCGGAAGGATAAAGCGTTTGTCCAGTTGCTCACTTCCACCCCGCAATTAGTCCGGACCCACACATAATACTGGGTGTTGGGAGTTAATCCTTGAAATGAATACAAGGTATCTGTCGTAATAAAGTCCGGGGTTGTATTGAGATTAGGGGCCGTGGAGGTGGTGGCCAACACTATATCCCAAGAGGACATGTTCTCCGCGCAGGACCATACCATAGAGGCATGATCAGAACCCAGGGAGACTAACTTCAGGTTGGTAACCGGAGCGCAGTAACGGCTGCCCGAAACACCTGCTATCCTTGCATGAGCTGAATCCCCAAGGCTTTGGGCATACAGGAGACCGCCTATGAGCAGAAAGCATAGCAGAACTATAAGTTTTTTCATATCCATTCATTTTAAGAACTGCAAAGATAATAAAAAACATTCCTCACTCTTTTCACCAAACAGCTAACGGCTAATGGCTAAAACTGGTACACATAACAAAACGCCAACACCGTGTTGAACTGTTTGTAAATCCGGCGGTTGACTGCCCATGTGGGGATGCGCACCGGAATGAAGGAGTTCGAGAAGCGAAAGTTGAACCCATGGTGCTCGTTGAACATATAGGAGAAACCCGCACAAGCCGAGAACTCCATGCGGCGAAATAGCGGACGATACAGGATGGGGCCGCTGGAGTTGCGCTCCTTGGCGTAGAGGTTGACCCCGAACATAGGCCCTAACTCAAACCAAAAATCGTGACTGCTACGGATGGTGATATGGGCAAAACGCCATTGCAGCAAAATCGGAACCTCCAGATATCCCAGATTCAACGCATAAATATCATAGCTGGGCTGGTTTTTGGTGGAATGTGAGTGACTCCCTTTCATGGTAAAGTCCAGTCCCATCTGCAGTTTCAGATTATCCTTGTCATTGAGTTCCACGTTGGCGAAAAGACCAGCCGTGGCACCCGCCTTGTGGAAACCGTACAGATCATCGCCGGAGATCTGAGAGGTGGTGAGGCCTGCGCGAATGCCTCCCTTGAACTGTCCTTTCTGGGCCTGCAACATGCCGACACTCACGGTCAGCAGTAAAAGAAAGAGTATGGATTGTTTCATCTTTATGCTAATTTAAATGTGGACTTTCAGGAATTTTTAGCCAATGGGCATATTCTTCACCCAGATTGGCAATGGCTTTGCGCCATATCTGGTGAGTCTCGGTCTGGAAGAGCAGCTCCGGGGTGGGGTTGGCCACCACCCAGTAGTTGTGGGCAATCTCGTCCTCCAGCTGTCCGGGTGCCCATCCCGAATAGCCCAGAAGGAACTTGTAGCGCATCGTGGGATCCGCCTGCTGCTCAATCAGTTTCAGCATCCGCTCATCATAGCCGAAGAAGATGCCGGGCTTAACGGGCGAAGCCGCCTCGCAATGGGCATAGTTGTGCACCAAAAAGAGTCTGTCGGGACTCACAGGCCCGCCGATATGCAGCGGCGCATTGAGCGTCATGCCGTCCACGAGCCGGTCCAGCATGAACGGCGTAGGCTTGTTGACGATCACCCCGGCCACCGCCTCCTCGTCATAGTCGGTAAGCAACACCACCGAGCGGCTGAACAGCAGATCCTGGTTCAGCGGCACCGAGATCAGAATCCTTCCCGGCGAAAGGGGAAACTCGGTCTGTTTTACCTGTAGAAAATCCCTGGGGGTACTCATATTGTCAACGTTAAAGGATGGCAAAAATACGATTTTTTTGTACTTTTGCAGCCTAGTATAATTTTTTATGAGTTTTGAAGATTTGAGAAAAGAGTATCCTGTTTTTTCCTACAATGGGTATTCTTATAGCCTTGACCAGCATAACTTGACCATCCAATTTGACTTCAGCATCGGCGACAGCATCCGCTTCACACCGACCATGGAGTTGCGGGCGGGACGTTATGCGCAATATCCTTCCGACCTGAAAGAGCTGGAAGGCATCATCTTCCATATCGGCATGATCGAGCTGATCAGCTACTGGAAGTGCACCTGCAGCCCCACCCTGCTGATACGCCCGTATCGGCTCAACGAGGAGGAGCAGCTGTGGTGGCGCAAGCTGTATTGGTACGGACTCGGCGAGTTTTTCTACCAAAACCATATCGACACCAACCACGAGAAGTTCCTCACCTTTGCCTTTGACGAGGAGGCACCGATGGCGGACGCGCTCCCCTACCCGCATGTGGCCGAGAGCGACCGCACCATCGTGCCCATTGGCGGGGGCAAGGACTCGGTGGTCACCTTGGAAGAGCTGCGAGTGAAAAAAGAGGTGGTGCCCTTCATCATCAACCCGCGCGGCGCCACGCTGGCCTGCGCCGAGAAGGCCGGCTTCCCCAACCTGGAGGACATCCTCATCCTGAAACGGGAGATCCCTCCCAGACTGCTGGAGCTCAACAAGGAAGGGTTCCTCAACGGGCACACGCCCTTCTCCGCCATGCTCGCCTTCTACTCGGTACTCATCTCCGCCGTCACCGGCATCCGCGATGTGGCCCTCTCCAACGAGTCGTCAGCCAACGAGCCTACCGTCCCGGGCACCTCTATCAACCACCAATACTCTAAATCGCTGGAGTTTGAAGAGGACTTCCGCTACTATGTGGACCAGTACATGAACAGTTGCAACCACTACTACAGTTATCTGCGGCCGCTTACAGAGCTGCAGATCGCCGAACGCTTTGCTAAATATCCCCAGTATTTCCATGTCTTCAAGAGTTGCAATGCAGGCAGCAAGGAGGACAAATGGTGCGGCCGCTGCGCCAAGTGCCTCTTCGCCTATATCATCCTGTCGCCCTTCATCGATGACCAGACCATGATCGAGATCTTCGGTGACGACCTCCTCAACAACCAAGAGCTGGCCCCCATCCTGGACCAGCTGGCCGGTATGGCATACGTGAAGCCCTTCGACTGCGTGGGCACCGTCAAAGAGGTGAACGAAGCCCTGAAACGCATCCTGGAAAGCCGCAAGGACAAGGCCTTGGTGAAACACTATCTCAACAAACAACTGGAGCTGCTGGACAACAACATGCTGGAAGAGTATTACAACATGGCACCATAGGAAAAATTTTACTATTTTTGCCGCCAAGTTTTGAATAACGAATTTTATTATCAATCACAAACTTAAAGAATATGTCAGAAGATATTTTAGATGTGGAAAACACACAAGAAGAAAAAGAATCCTTAAAGGAAAATATGGAAGAAGCAGTGGAAAACACCGCTGAAACCGTAGAAGAAGCCGCCGAGGAGGTTGTCGAAGCCGCTGAAGAAGCTGTGGAAGAGGTTCACGAGAAGGTGGAAGAGGTCGCCCTCAAAGACGATGAGCCCAACAATCCCGAGACTGATCCTATCACCACTGAACCCGCCCCGAAATCCAAAACATGGTTGTATGTCGTTTTGGGTGTTTTGGTGGCTGCCCTGTTAGGCTTAGGCTGCTATTTCATCATCAGGGGAACGAGCAAGTTCAAAGGTTTCAAGAAAGACAAAGCCACTGGTATTTACTACAAATTCCATGATGAGATCCATGAGGATGCCGCCATGCCCAAAACCGGCGACTTGGTAGGTATTTTCTTTGATATGAGAACCCAAGACTCTACCCTTATTCCGTGGATCGCCAACGAAATGCTGATGGATTCTGTGGGCAAGAACGATTTATTCGCCGCCATCCGCATGATGCATTTGGACGACAGCGCCACCTTCATCTTCAATGGCCAGGAATTCTTCGACCAGATGATGGAAGGCCAAGAATATCCCTTTGGCGATGAGCCGCTCTATCTGGATGTGAAGCTGTATGGTCACATGCCGAAAGCCGAGTTCGAAAAGGCCAGAACTGAATATGAGATGGAGATGAACAAACGTAAAGAAGAAGAGGTTGACAACATCCTCAGCTATGTGAAAGAGAACAACATGGGCAAAGCCACCCCGGAAGGCATCTATATTAAAACCACCAAGAAGGGCAAAGGTCCATTGTTGAAAGATATGCAACTGGTGACCGTGGACTATGTCGGCAAACTGTTGGACGGCAGCGAATTTGACAGCTCTATTGGTCGTAAAGAGCCCTTCGCCTTCGTCTTGGGTGCACACCAAGTGATCCCTGGATGGGAATTTGCATTGCTCCAGATGCACGTCGGTGACGAGGCCACCGTGCTGATTCCTTCTTCCATGGCATACGGCGATCGCGCCAACGCCTTGATTCCCGCTTACTCCCCGCTGGTTTTCGACATCAAAGTTATCAAGGCCGAAGAAGTTCCCGAAACAACTCCCATCCAATAAACAAAGACACATCCGGGCAGCCTTTGAGCTTCCCGCAGACTCCATAGAGTCATAATAAAACAGCCGGATAAGCAGAAACGCTATCCGGCTGTTTTATTGTATGCTTAGTCTAGCTTACTCATCACAAACGCAACGCACGGAGCAGCCATAGCATTTGTAATCGAGGTTGTTTTCGCTGTTGTGGTTGTAGCTATAGACACCGCAGTACCACGCCATGTTACGGTCGAAGGAGGTGGCGCTCCAGAACTGAGCGTTGAAGCCCAAGTTGACCAGACCCTCTTCTGTGTAGGTGCCTGCGGGCATCGCGCTGAAACCGCATTCTTTGTCGATGGTAACCGCCTGCGACTCCCACAGGGAGGACGGACATTTCATCATGCTGCCAGCCATCCGGGTGCCCTGCAGCGTGTTGAACAAGACAGTCCACTCCTCGGCAGTCGGCAAGTGCCACCCGTCAGGGCATATTCCCTGATGATGGTAGGGATTGATTTTCTTCGAGGTGCGCTCGTCCAGGTCCATGGCCGCCGCCCAGTTGTACAGGTTGCCATATTGCGTCACACGATGCTCCTTCACATAAGGGACGAACATCGGGGAGTGGCTGGTGAAAGAAGGGTTGTGGTACCAATAGCGACCTGATGGGGAGGTGGTGCAGCGCATGTTCTCCGCCATCCAGCATTGCGAACCAATCTGCACCGTTCGATAGGCGTTCCCCTGATGGTCCGTGATGACAAAATGCCCCTTGCACGGCAGCCCCGAAGCCAACAATGTGTCAACCACATAGGACTTCTGCGCAAGAGTTACTTGGCATAACATCATCAAGATGCTGAAAGTTAATATTTTATAGATTCTTACCACGCGGTTAAATGGAAAACGCAAAGATATTCTTTTTACCGCTATAATAATCAACAAAATGCTGTTAACAAGCATTTTTTATCAACTTTTTTGAGAGATTTTCCACAACTTTCTTTAAATAAAGGACATCCACCTCGTCAAAAGTGGCCACCTTTTCACTGTCGATGTCGAGCACCCCAATCACCTCATCCTGGTGAATCATGGGCACCACAATTTCGCTGCGGGAGGCGGAGGAGCAGGCGATATGTCCGGGGAACTGGAACACATCTTCTACCACAATCGTCTCGGCCTTCTTCCAAGCGGTGCCGCACACCCCTCTTCCTTTGGCAATACGCGTGCAGGCCAGCGGTCCCTGGAACGGTCCCAGCACCAGCTGATCACCCTGCACACGGTAGAAGCCCGTCCACCAGAAGTGGAACGTCTCGTGCAACATAGCCGCCACATTGGCCATGTTCGCTATCATATCGCTTTCATCCTCTATTACGGAGGCTATCTGCGGCAGCAGGGTCTCGTATTGCTCTTTTTTGGTCTGGCCTGAGATGATCAACTCTTCCATATCTTCACAACTTGGTTAAGGTCTTAAAAAAGGCAAAAATACAAAAATCACGCACATCCTTGGGACATATCAATTTTTATGTACATTTGCGCCTTCATTGAAATCATGCGCTATCATAAGCTGTTATATCGGTTTGTCCGTTTCAGGAAATTTCTGGAAAAGCACTTCAACTCAAGAGGTATCATCTTGATATTGAGTGGTTTGATAGGCATTTTGGGCGCAACTGCAGCGGTGGTCATCAAGAACCTGCTGCATCTCACCTCCATCGCCGTCAGCAAGATCTTCGCCTACTCGTCCATCAAGTACCTGTACCTGATTTTCCCTCCGATCGGCATCCTGCTCACGCTCCTCTTTGTCAAGAAGATTGTGAAGGACGACTTGAGCCACGGCGTCAGCATCGTCCTGAAGTCCATCTGCAAGAGTGACGGCAAGCTGCGTTTCCACAATGTCTATTCCTCCATGGTGGCCAGTTCCATCACGGTGGGTTTCGGCGGTTCGGTGGGACTGGAGGCGCCCATCGTGCTGACGGGCTCGGCCATCGGTTCCAACGTCGGGCGATTCTTCAGGATGAACAGCAAGCACACCACCCTCTTACTGGCGTGCGGCTCCTGTGCGGCCATGGCGGCCATTTTCAAGGCTCCCATCGCGGCACTCGTCTTCACCTTCGAGGTGCTGATGCTCGACCTGACGGGCAGCGCGATCCTGCCGCTGCTCATCTCCGCTATCACGGGAACGGTCATGTCGCTGCTCTTCTGGGGCAAGACGGTGATGTTCACCTTCGATCCCACACAGACTTTTCTGATGGGCAACATCCCGCTGTACATCATTTTGGGTTTGCTCACCGGTTTGGTGTCTGTCTTCTTCCTGCGCACCTCGCGCTGGATAGACCGTCAGATGAAGCGCGTCAACAACATCTACGCGCGGGCCGTCATCGGCAGCCTGATGCTCTGCGGTTTCATCTGCCTCTTCCCCACCTTCTTCGGCGAGGGATACGACAGCGTCAACGCCATCATCAACGGGGACTTCACCCATCTCTTTGCCAACTCGCCGCTCTCGGAGTTTTTCCAGCGTCCGCATGCTTTGCTGCTGGGAGTCCTCGGCATCTTCATGCTGAAGGTCTTCGCCACCACGCTGACGACCTCCTCCGGCGGTGTGGGCGGTGTGTTCGCTCCCTCCCTGTTCATCGGCGCCTTCGTCGGACTCTTTGTCGCCCTCATGGCCCAGCAGTTCCTCCCTTGGGACGTGCCCACCGCCAATTTCGTGCTGGCGGGCATGGCCGGCGTCATGACGGGCATCATGCAGGCACCCCTGACGGCCATCTTCCTCATCGCGGAACTCTCCGGCGGCTACACCCTGCTCATCCCCCTGATGATCACTGCCACCTGCTCCTATATCAGCGTTTATCCTTTTGAGAAATATTCCATCTACACCTATCATCTCGCGGAAAAGGACAACCTGAAAACCCACAACAAGAACAAATACGCGCTGCGCAAATTGCAGTGGGGCAAGATTATCGACACCAACATCCTCACCATCCCCATCCACAGCACCCTGCGCGCCTACACCGACCTCATCGCCCGCAGCAAGCGCAATCTGTTTGTCGTCACCGACGACTCCAATCATTTCGAGGGATTGTTGGTGATGGATGACCACCGGCCCACCATCTTCGATCAGTCGCAATACGACACCCTGCTGGTGGAAGACCTGATGATTGACCCTGGGGAGTTCATCTATGACGACGACACGGCGGCGGAGGTGTTGGAAAAATTCAACCGGACGGGCAACTTTAACATGCCCATCATCACCAAGGATCGGGAATATGTCGGATTCGTGTCCAAGGCCCGTTTCCTGGCAGAGTACCAGTCGTTCATCGCCGCCGACTCGGAGGATTGACCTTGACTATTGACTTTGACTCTTTGAATTATCCCCTTGAGTGCCCGATAGGAGCAAAAGCTCGGTAGGGGATTATTGTTTCAAGAATTTAAATGTAACCATTTGGTGATTATCAAACGTTGCCTTCCCGACGTAAAACCCACTGGGCAAATTTGTTACGGGAATCTTGAGAATTGGGGAGTTGGGGACGGCGGTCTGCAGGACAAGTTGACCAGCGGCGTTATAAACGGAAACAGCTTGAATGTTGAATTGGGGGTTGAGGATATTCAACTGGTCGGTAACGGGGTTAGGGTAGATGCTGAGAGTCTGTGGTTTGTAGTCATTAATGCCAACGTGGGTCGTGTAGGCTTTATGGAAATCGGGGATGCCGTAACCATAATCTGGATTAGGGTTGTTATAGAAATGACCGCTCTCGCGAATGATCCGCATGATTTGGGAAGAAGTATAGCATGGCATTGCTTGCCAAAGACAGGCACTGAGACCAGCTATGATAGGACTTGCCATGCTGGTACCTCCCGTGGGTATAAGCCAATAACTACCGGAATGATAATGAGGAGGGGCTATACTATAGCAATATACATTCTCTCCTTCGGCTACAACATCAGGCTTCACGCGTCCGTCATAAGTTGGACCATGTGAAGAAAAAGCGAGAATAACACTATCAGAGGTGGCTCCTACGCTAAGAATATCAAAAGCATCGGCAGGATGTCCTATATAATTCCCTGAATTTCCGGCACTGACACAAACTACCACGCCCTTTTGTCCTAAGATGGTGGCGGCTCTGGAGGCTATACTCCATACGCCATCCATCTGCTCGTAACCGATGCTGGCCTGCGGGAAATCAGGGAAGCCGCGATAACCCAAGGAAGAGTTGACAACATCTGCTCCAATGCTGTCAGCAATTTCCGCGCCATTGACCCAAAAATCCTCTTCAATAAGTTGCTCTGTTCCTACGACTTCCGACATTATGAAGACGTAAGAGGCGGCGGGAGCTGTCCCGATCAATTCTCCTGGAATATTCGCCGCCATCGCGGATGTAACATCTGTACCATGACCAGATTCAGCAACAGCTCCTCCTGATGATAGCGAATCCAAATTGGGCAACAATGAATACTTTCCCAAAAAACGTCCGCTATTTACAATCTCTTGGAAAAAAGGCATATCCTCAATCAACCCAAAACCGCCGTCTATAACAGCAATGAGCATTCCTTCTCCGTGAAAGCCTTCCGCATGCAACAGATGACCATTGTGCAAGGCAATCTGTGCAAAACCAAAACCATAGTCCAGTGTATCTTTGCTGAATGTGGGTGTGTTGCAAACCATCGGAGTCGGATTCTCCGGGACAGGTTCTGCCACAAGGGAATCTTTCAAATGGTACGCCGCCACTGCCATCACGGAGTCCACAAAGGGCAAATTCAATATTTGAGGTATGATCGCGCTGTCGGGACAATAAACCACGAACGTGTTCATCCATTTGGACACGGCCAACGGCTGCATCTGCGGGTCTAAAGCCAGAATCTGTTGCTTGTACTGTGGATTGATGGGAAAATCCTGTTCTGTAAACGGAATGTTGAACCGGATGCGCTTGTCAATGGCCCGCTGCGAGAGATACTCCGAAGGGTTGTTGATGGAATATGGCGAGTTATTCTTGTCGCTCAGATAGACCCGGTAGGATGTCGGAGCTGGGTTTTGTCCGAAGAGGGAGATGGCCAGTCCGAAAAGGAGACATAAGAATATCAGACGTTTCATTATTGTGTGTTTTGTGGTATTCCTTGACTTTGACTATTGATATTTCGAAGACATTACAAGGGGTTTCATTAGATTTATTTTACTTCAATCATCAAATCAGGTTGCAAAACTACGAAATTTCCAATTCAAGAAAGAAGAATTACGGAGAAGGAAGTCTTTTGGAATCAAAAATCTTTTCATTTCTTCGCCATGTGCTGTATCTTCCACAATGCCATCGGATGGCTTTCCACTTGTTCGATGATGGCGGTATCATCAAAGAGTAAGTTGGGAGTGTAGTGACTGGCATTAAATTCCTCAACGAATCGTTTCTCCTGCTCGGAGAATTCAAGCAATTCCGCTAAGAATAAAGACACCACCCGTTTGGCTTCTTCAAAATCAAACTTTTCACTTTTCCGAAGCATCGGGATCAGTGTTGCACGAATCTGCGGATATCCTATTGTGTCACAGAAAGAAAGGTCGTACTTTACTTGTGGCAGGTCGGAACCGCCCACGGCCAAATAGAACAACACCATCTTACGGAGCAGATTGATGTCAAACTCTTGTAATAGTCCCCTGATCACCATCTGGTACACATCGTAAAGGTCCCTGCTCGTGTATCTTTCCACAAATGCCTTGATTTTACTGGCGAATAATTCGGTCGGATGGAGTGTTCTGACCGTAAATGCAGGTAGTTCTGCAATAGCAGCGTTGGTCTCTACCGTCGGCAAGATGTGGTTGCGCATCATATAGTTAATCTCTATCTTGATGTTGTCACGATTGCCGCCTGCATTAGTGTACGTATATACCCACGAATCTAATGAGTGCGGATTTTTGGTGCCAGGGTGAAGAGTGTAGCCATTGAGCAACATATACCGCTGGATGGTGTCGGTTATCAACGGTCTCTCTTCCAGCATCTCCTCCCGTGTGCAATGGTGATCGTAATCCAAGTCAATATCCACAGACAGACGCGGCATATCGAATATGGTCAGATTGATGGCTGTTCCTCCTTTCAGAGCCAGCTTTTAACCGAGACGTTCATCTTGGTTGAGAAAAGAGAGAATCTCAATCAACCGATACACTTTTTCCAGATTGTCACGAATAAAGCCGGTCTGTTGCGACAACTTTTCCAACTGGAATCTATCAAATATTGGCATAACTTCCTTGTTCTAAAAACGACAAGATATTGTCAGGAGCATAGAGTCCCCATTCCTTATGATAAACATTTCCCTGAGAATCGGGCTGGATGCGGTCAACGCCCTGTGCTCCGTACTTATGGCAGACATCTAAAAGTGCTTCTCCATCTTTGAGTTTTTCCACAAAGTGAGAAAGGACATATCCAACTTTCTTGTACAGTGCCCGTTTGTTGTAGGCTTCCAGATATCGGACAATCTGGCTCCCGTCAAGGTAAGGGATTGCAATTAAGCACTGGCACAGTTCCTCCAATCCTCCGCATCGGTCAATCCGGTCAATGCAGTCAACAACGGTACGGGACAAATCCGTCACCCTTACCAATGCATCCATCGGTGGGGTATTCACACCAATATCAATTTTGGCCGCGCAATACTGGTAGGTCATCCCGTCACATTCAAATCCGTTGAAAAGAGAACCGCTTGCAACGTATGTAATGTAGAACACCTGATGTGCAAAACCATAGTACTCAAAGGCGGAATGATATGCCACACACGCTGTCGGAGTGAGGTGAGATGCAATCTGAAAACGGTTGACCTCCATCGCCTTTGTCCCGAGATTGACCGCAGCATATAGATTCCTGCGGGCACGTTTGACGAGTCCCGCTCCTGCATAGCGGTTCAACAGCACCTGAGCTGAATGCTTGTTGCCGACAATGGCGGCAGCTTCATCCAAAGTAAATATCCTCAACTCGTGGAATTTTTCAAGATAGTTTAACATATTTGATTTTTTCTGCAAAAGTACACATTTTTGTTTATTTTCAATGCGGTTTTTAAAAAATATTTTCCTTAAAAATAGACGGTGAGAAAATAATGGGGACGAACTTCAAACAAAGGAATGGAGAATAAAAAAATAGAGACGCAATGCATTGCGTCTCTACAGTGTTGGCGGACCGGACGAGACTTAGGTAGTCCATTGCACTTGAATGTTGCAGCTGTTTGTATTCATTTAATTGTATTGCAAAAGAGTGAATGCCAGCAAAATACGCACAGTTAGTTAAATGAACACAAAGTGTATGGGTTAGCAGAATAACGCCTTCTTATCGTGGCGGTGCATTTTTTTGGGATGAAAAATGCACGGGAGGCAAACAACAACGGCTTTTTTTGTAGTTTTGCTGCGTCATTCCTTCATAAAAAAAAATGCAATGATAAAGAGACTGTATTACACCCTATTCGTCGCAGTGCTCGCCTTTACCATACCGGCGAATGCACAAACAACAACATCCGAAAATACATACAAAGGCTTCAACATTACCGCGAACGCCACAGGAGGTGTGTGCAGCTATCTGTTTTGGTCAGACACTTTCATACAAGCAGGCGGCGGAGTGGGTTTCCGATACGATTTCAGTCGATTTTGGGGAATCTACACCAGCTTGGATTACGAAAGCATATTCAAACCGGCGAACAACGAGCATTACCATTTCCTGAGGATTCCGATTGAGATGGAATTCCACACACGGCACTTTTACGCCCGCGGCGGCCTTTCCTTCGGCATCGGGTTAGAGGCTTGGACGGCAGCAAATGCCAAAGAGTGCTTTAACATAGGGGAGACGGTGCTCGAACTCGGAGGCCGCATCCCATTGACCGCCAATGATATCCTCACAATCGGGGTCAACAGCAACATATCGGTGGGTTTCGAAAAGGTCTATCACGACGGTGTTGCCTATCGAGGGTTGGATACAGCGCCCCCTCGTTTCGGTGCCTGCCTAAAACTCGGCTACGAACACCGTTTCTGACACTGCGGCTTACGTTTTTATGACCTGACGTTTTGGGCACGCTTTCCGCTCATATTTCGCCCTAGATAACTCATAATCGCTGCAATCGTTGTCTTGGTATTAGGGTAAACAAAAACGCGGTCGTTTTGTTTGACTGCGTTTTTGTTTTCCTATGTTTTCCGTTGATAAATGTCTATCTTTGCCCCGAAAGACGAAGATATGGATGCCCTGTGAGACCGATAAGTACAGGGTATGAAAGTGTCGCGCATACCAAAGAATCATTCGAGCAACTTCCGTCCCTTTTCCGTAGAGTGTGCCGGAACCTTATTCCGCCAAAGAGACAACCTTCGGGCTGGTTCTTTTTGTGTTTATTTGACAAGGGTCATCAGCTTGTCAAACCAGCTGGCTAAGGGAGCGGGGCTGCTGAGCAGTCCGCCGTTGAATTGGAGGTTGAGCATGGAGAAACGGATACGGTGGAGCGGCTCATATTTTTTGTTGTAAACAGAGAGACTGCTGCCACTGATGTTATCCTCGGCTTTTACCTCGATGGGAATGATCTCATCGTTCCACTGGATCACAAACTCTATTTCGGCTGTACCTGGTGACGTCCAATAATACACTTTCCTGTCGTCAAGGAAGGGCATAATAGACTGCAGGACGGCGTTTTCGGCCATCGCACCCTTAAACTCGGTGTAGTTGGCAATGGGGTCGGTGACTACCGATGCGGGCAGATGCGCCAAACGGCGGAGCAAGCCGCAGTCGCAAGCATAAACCTTAAAGGCATCCCTGTCTTCGTAGGCCGACAGCGGCATGCCCGGTTTGCTGATGTTGAAGACCTGGTAGATTATTCCGGCATCGACAAGCCACAAAAGCGCATCTTCATAATCCTTGGAGCGGGCTCCGGTTTTGATCACTTTCCATACGAACTTACGGTTTTCTTTCGACAGCTGGGCAGGCAGGGAGTGCCAGACGGCATGAATGCGCGGAATCTCGCGCGGCTCGGCGTATTTGGCAAAATCCAGCTCATAGAGGTCGAGAATGTCTTGCAAAACGGATTCAACTGCGCTGATTCCTTGATTGTCGAGCAAGGCCACCACGGCCTCGGGCATACCGCCGGACACCTGATACCGCCGGTATTCGGTACGCAGTTTGTTCATGATGATTTCGGGCAGATGGCGGATTTCATCAAGAGATTCCAGATACTCGTAGGTGCGGATGTCGCTTGCGCGGAGGAATTCCTTGAAAGTGACAGGAAACATGTTGACGATGTTAACCTTTCCAACAGGGACGGTCATTTTGCGTTTTTTGACCGCCACGCCCAGCAGGGATCCAGCTGCTATGATATGGTACTGGGGGGCTTCGTCGCAAAAGTATTTCAGGCTGTTGAGGGCTTCCTCGCATTCTTGTATCTCGTCGAAAATCATAAGGGTTTCGCCGGCGATGATGGGCTGATCGCAGTAAAGCGTAAGCTCTTTGACCAAACGTAAGGGGTCTTTTGTGGCTTGAAATACGGATTTCACTTCGGGCTGGCGGTCAAAATCGAACTTGACACAATATTTGAAACACTCCTTGCCGAATGCTTCCATCGCCCAGGTTTTGCCTATCTGACGTGCGCCTTTAAGCAGAATGGGTTTCCTTCTGGGAGCGTCTTTCCACACCTTGAACTTGTTGATGATGTCTCTCTCTATAATCATAATATACACTACAAAGTTTGGTTTTGTGTATGGCATCTACATTTTTTCTAACTTTCGGATGCAAAAATAGTAAAATAATCAATTCATAGGCAAGAAAGAAAAAAATCACCTGCTCCCCAAAAATTCACGTTTAGAGGTTTCTGACAATGTCGTGCCACTGGCACTACCATGCGCCACATTTGAAACCACAGAAGACAGGCTGACTTTACAAAAAAAGTAGAGACGCGCTATAGCACGTCTCTACAATATTTTTTCTTTGGCGGACCGGACGAGACTCGAACTCGCGACCCCATGCGTGACAGGCATGTATTCTAACCAAACTGAACTACCGATCCGTTTGTCAAAATGACGCGGCAAAAATACACTTTTTTTTATTGCGCGCAACGCCTCGCCACTTTTTTTTATTTTTAAAATATCTTTCTTTAAACCAATTGATTAGAACAACTAAAACCGCCACGTCATGCCAAAATAGTACAGGAACGGCAACTGATAAATGATGTCGTTGGTCGTTCTATTGACATAAAACACGTTTTTGTAATTATAGACATTGGAGAAGGAAAGACTCAACTCGATGGAGTTGCGCTCGCCAATGAAGAACTTCTTCTTCGCACCGATGTCCAGTCGGTGATAGCTCGGCAGGCGCGCTTGGTTCAGGTCCGCCAACAAGAAGTAAAGTTCCTCGTTGTTAGACACATAGTCGTCATAAATGCTGCTCGGAATATAGTGCGGATAATAGGCCTGTGTCTGGGTGAACGGGAAGCCCGAGCCATAGTTCCATCGAACATCCACCTGCCAAGACCTCCGCTTTCCGAAAGCATATGAGGCCAACAGGTTGAGATTGTGTCTTCTGTCGAAATGCGGATTGTATTTGACCACACCGTCCGTACGGGTCACCCAACCCAAAGAATAGACCAACCACACATAAAATCCCTTATGCTCGAATTTAACAGTCACATCACCGCCATAAGCCATGCCCTTTTCCCAAATAAACTCTTTTTCATCATCAAACATCTTGTATCTGTTGGCCGAAATCAGCTGGGAAAAGTTCTTGAAATAACCTTCCACATTGACATTCAGCTGGGGCAGCGGATCATATTCAAGACCAAGAATGATATGCTGGGACTTCTGGAGACGGCCTTTCACCTTGTCCGTACTGTTGATCATATACTCCGACAAGAGACTGGAGCCTATCGGCGAAGACATAAACCCATTGAAAAGGCTCACCACATCGCGGTCGGAAGTCACAGAGATGAGGTTCTGGGAATAGAGGCCTCCAGCCAGTTTCAAACGAACCTTCTTGTTGATGTTGTATTTGATAGCCAAACGAGGTTCCGGGGACACCTCTCCTAAAGAATAGTAGTACTGCAGACGGAAGCTGGGTTCCAGCAGCAGCTTGTTGCGGAAGTTGTATTTATATTTGATGAAAACCGACAAGTCGGTCGTGTGGTCCTCGATGTCAATCCGCGAGCCCCACAGCGTATGATACACATATTCCGTGTTATAACCCACAACATCCAAACCTATCTTCAGAAGGCTGTTGGTGAGGAAATAGTTGAAGGTGAGGTCAAAGGTGAAACCGTTCATGGAGCTCTCTTTGGGCTTGTACATCTTGTCGTCCAAGGAGCATTTATAATTGGAATAGGAGAGCGCGCCCTCGATGGTAGTGGGCACCGAGCCCGGCACAATCATGAAGTTGGCCCCGAGACCCCAGTTGTCCCACGCATAATCGGCCACGGAGCTGTATTTGACGCGGTCGTCAAAGTTAAAGCCGAAGATGTTGAGTTTGGTGCCGTTAAGGGTGGAGAGGGTCAGCTTGCCATAGAGGTCGAGGAAGTTATAGGGCAGTCCGCGGTCCCCCACATAGGGATAGAACACATCGGCAGACTGGCTGAGGTAGGAGCCTTTCCCGGAGAGGATAAAGCTGAGCGCTGTCTTGCGGTTTTCCTTGAGCTTGACAATAGGGCCTTCCAGGAGGATTTGTGACTGGATGTTGCTGACATCCACCTTGCCGGAGATTCTCTTCTTGTTGCCGTCTCGGGTTTTGATATCCATCACGGAGGATATTCTGCCGCCGAACTCCGCGCCGAAGCCGCCCGTATAGATATCGGCGGAACTCATGATATCCATGTCGAAGACGGAGAAGATACCGATGGAGTGGAAGGGGTTGTAGATGATCGCCCCGTCCAGGAGCAGCATGTTTTGCACCGGGGTGCCGCCACGCACATAGAGTTGGCCACCCTGGTCACCCGTGGAGATGACGCCCGGCAGCACCTGCAGATACTGTGCGAAGTCGGGTTGGCCGCCGATGGAGGGCATCTTGCTCATATCCTTGGGTGTAACGCTGATCACGGAGGTGCGTGTCTCCTGCTCTCGGCGTTGTCCTTCGCCCTTGATGGTCACCTCCCCGATGGTGGTGGAACTCGGCACCAACGTGTAACGCTTCACGATGTTGGTGTCTTTGCGAACCACAATGGTGTCATAAAGATCGTTGTAACCCATCATGGAGACCTTCACCACATATTCTCCTTTCGGTATCTTGGTCATGATAAAAGCACCCTTGCCGTCAGACATGGCTCCGTAGGAGGTTCCCTCCAGGTGAACCATACAATAACCCAGCGCTTCACCATTGGAATCATCATAGGTAAAACCTTTGATCGTAGTGTTCTGAGACCATGCTGTCAGAACAAAAAAGCAAAGAAATATAAACAGCGTAATCTTTCGCATTCTCCTTATTATTTTAAGGGCGCAAAAATACAAAAAAATCATTCGAATTTTATACTTTTGCAGCCTGTTTTAAAGGACCATTATGATTAGTTTTGTAAAAGGTAAAATCGTGTCGGTCACACCGGCATACGTCATCATAGAGACAGCAGGCGGAATTGGCTTCTGCGTTAACATTTCACTGGCCACCTACTCCCAGATCAAGGACTTGGGCGAAGTGATGCTGCACACCCATTACATCATCAAGGAGGACGCACAGGTTTTGTATGGTTTTGCGAATGAGGAAGAGAGAGAGCTCTTCCAACTGCTCATTTCCGTCAATGGCGTGGGTCCCAACACGGCCCGGCTCATCTTATCTTCCATGTCGGTAGGCGAGGTGCTCAACGCCATCGCCACGGACAACGTCAAAGCCATCCAGTCCATCAAAGGCATCGGCGCCAAAACCGCCCAGCGGTTAATCATAGAACTGAAAGACAAAACCAAGAAGCTGTCGCTGACAGATTCAACAAAAATTTCAGTGGCATACAATAATAATAAGTATGATGCGTTAACCGCATTAGTCGCTTTGGGATTTCCAAAGGCCGGAGCAGAATCCGTCCTGGACAAAGTCATCAAGGCAGAAGGGATTAATTTATCAGTGGAAGATCTGATAAAGAAGGCGTTAAAATATTTATAGTAAGAACTTTTGAAAAAGATAAGTCTCAACAAAATACTCTACAGCGCATTGGCACTCCTATCCTTGTGTGTCTGTTTCACCATCGGATATGCGGCCAACGCAAGAATGCAACACTCGGCAGTCCGCGCCCCGCAAGGTGACGGAGCAGCGGTTGACAACGCTGACGACACCATTGCACCCATTGACTATGCAGCGGCCTTCCTCGCCCATCGTCCCCTCACCCCACCCGACTCCAACGAAGAGTCCGGGGTCCCGCAACCCGACAACAACCCGCTGAACAATCAGCAGTACAGTCCTTTCTACCTGCAGAACCCTCCTGGCATCGGCACTGTGATCCAATACAACCCCGAGACCAACACTTACGAGTTCCAATATCAGACGGGTGACGTGCCCTTCGGCCCGGGCGCCTACATGGACATCAACGAGTACATCAACTACGACCTGCAGCAGAGCATCAACAACTACTGGCACTCCAACAGCGTGGGCGCTTCCGGCAAGCGCTCCGGCGGTGGCGGCCTGATACCCGAACTGCATGTGGGCGGCGACCTCTTCGAGAGCATCTTCGGCAGCAACACCATCGACATCCGCCCGTCAGGCAACATCGAGGTGAAGTTTGGCGTCAAGCACAACCGGACTCAAAACTACTCCCTGCCCGTCAAACAGCGCAGACACACCGACTTCGACTTCGACCAGGACATCCAGCTCAACATGATCGCCCGTGTCGGCGACAAGATCGAGTTCAACCTCAACTATGCCACCAACCAGCTGCAAGTGGGTACCAACAACGATGTCATGAAGCTGAAATATGCCGGCAAAGAGGATGAAATCTTGCAACTGATAGAGTTTGGCAATGTGACGATGCCGCTCAACAGCACCTTGATCACCGGAAGCCAGAACCTTTTCGGCGTGAAAGGACAGTTCAAGTTCGGCAACCTGACCATCACGGGTGTGGCTGCCCAGAAGAAAGGCGCCACCCAAAGCGCTGCCATCACCAACGGCGCGGCAGAAGAGGAGTTCTTCTTCAGCGCAGACCAATATGAAGAAAACCGCCACTTCTTCCTCGGCCAGTTCTTCCGCGACCATTACAACGAGTACCTGAGCACGCTGCCTCTGGTCGGCTCTCCCATCGTCATCACCAAGATAGAGGTATGGCGCACCACCATTGGCGCCGCCACCAACGAGAACCGCAACATCATTGCTTTCACCGACTTGGGCGAGGCAGACCCCGAGTTCAGCTCCTTCTCCTACAACCCCATGTACGATGGCGGACAGTATCCTGACGACCAGATCAACAACCTGACCATTCTGGTTGACACCTCGCTGTACAGAAACCTCTCCACTATCTCCGCCAACATGAACTCTCTCGGACTAACCTCTGGCAAGAACTATGAAAAGCTGGAGAGTGCCCGACTGCTCAGCCCGAGCGAATACACCGTCAACACCAAGTTAGGCTTCATCTCCCTGAACTCCGCCCTGAGTTCAGACCAGGTGCTGGCCGTAGCTTTCCAATACACCGTCATCGGTGACGACAAGGTCTATCAAGTCGGTGAATTCTCCAACGAAGTCACCGCTCCCAACTGCATCCGCGTGAAGCTGTTGAAGAGCAGCAACACCAACACCAAGTCGCCGCTCTGGAAGCTGATGATGAAGAATGTATATAGCCTTTCCGCCTATCAGGTCTCCAATGAGAAGTTCCGTCTGAATGTCCTCTACACGGGTGACGCGGAAGGCGTGCCCAACGGCTTCTTCACCCAAGGTTCTGAGCAGGGCATCCCGTTGATTCGACTGTTGGGCTTAGACCGTCTGAACCAGCAGCAAGACCCCAACCCGGATGGTATCTTCGACTTCATCGACAATGCCGCCACGGTGGGCGGTACTATCAACTCCACCAACGGCCGTATCTACTTCCCCACCATAGAACCTTTCGGCAAGGATTTGCGAGCGGTCATCACAGAACCCGAGCTGGCCGACAAGTACGCTTTCGACTCCCTCTATACGATGACCAAGACGATGGCGCAGCAGATCACCAACAAGAACAAGTTCTACATTGAAGGTACCTATCGTTCCTCATACGGTTCCGAGTTCCGAATCCCCACCACCAACGTGGCAGAAGGATCTGTCAAGGTCACCGCCGGCGGTATCACCTTGCAGGAGAATGTGGACTACACGGTCAACTACGACATGGGTACGGTCTCCATCATCAACCAAGGCTATCTCAACTCCGGAACGCCCATCAACATCACCTGGGAGCCAGAAGACGAATATGGTACTGACCAATATCTCTTCGGCGCCAACTTGGACTACACCTTCTCTCCGAACTTTAACATCGGAGCCACCTTGATGAATCTGCGGGAGCGTCCTATCACCAACAAGGTCAACTATGGAGACGAGCCCATTAACAACTTCATCTGGGGCATGAACTTCGCCTACAAGACCGAGCTTCCTTTCGTCACCAGAGCGGTGGACCTCCTCTCCTTCCACAGCACCACCACCCAATCCTTTTTGAATCTGGAGGGTGAGTTCGCCCATTTCGTGCCGGGCCATTCCCGCGCCATCGGCAAGCAAGGCATCACCTACATCGATAATTTCGAGGCGGCCAAGACAACCATCAACCTGAACACCTTTGCCAACTGGGTGATCGCCTCCACCCCGCAAGGCCAGCCCGACCTCTTTCCGGAAGCGGGTGTTCTGTCCGTCACTGACAACCCACGCAAACAGCTGGCCTACGGTTACAACCGCGCCCACCTCTCCTGGTACATCGTGGACCAGTCCGTTTTCTACAACGGCAATTCCGCCACACCGTCCAACCTGACAGCCGAGGACCTCTCCGACCCCTATGCGCGTGCGGTTTATGAGCCGGAACTGTTCCCTTACAAAGAGTATGACGGAGCCACCATCTCCACCTACATGCCTGTCTTCAACCTCGCCTATTATCCCAGCGAGAAAGGTCCGTACAACTATGATGTGACCGGTTCCGAAGGGTATTCCCACGGTATTGAAGACGATGGATCCTTGCGCGACCCCAAGTCTCGTTGGGCCGGCATCATGCGCAAATTCGACAACACCGACTTCGAGTCCTCCAACTACGAATATATCGAGTTTTGGATGATGGATCCCTTCATCGACAATGAGACCCACTCCGGCGGCAAACTCTATTTCAACCTCGGCGACATCTCCGAGGACATCTTGCGCGATGGTATGAAATCGTTTGAAAGCGGTCTACCCGCTGACGGCAGCGATGAGAATATTGAATTCACCGTTTGGGGTCGTGTGCCCACCATCCAACAGATTGTCAACGCCTTCGATATAGAACAAGACTCTCGTGTGTTTCAGGATGTAGGTTATGACGGTCTGCAGGATGACAGAGAGCGGGAGTATTTCCGCGACAACTACCTCCAGCTGATCGCCAACACCTACGGAACCAACTCAGGGGCCTATCTCAAAGCGCTTAACGACCCCTCCAGCGACAACTACCACTATTTCCGTGGTTCAGACTATGATGCGGCCGACATCAAGCTCGTGGAACGCTACAAGTATTACAACAACGCCGATGGCAACTCGCCCACCGACAACCAGAGTCCGGAGTCGTATCCCACCTCCGCCACTCCCCTCCCCAACCTGGAGGATATGAACAACGACAACACCCTCAGCGAGGACGAGAAATACTACCAATACGTCATCAACCTGTCACCGGAGCACATGGTGGTGGGTGAGAACTACATCAACGACGTCTATGAGGCCGTCTCTTCTCCCCTGCCCAACGGCGAGCGCCTGACCACCAAGTGGTACCAGTTCCGCATCCCGATCCACAATCCCGACAGGGTTGTCAACAACATCTCGGGTTTCAACTCCATCCGCTTCATGCGTATGTTCCTGCGCGGTTTCGAGGAGCCTATCATCTGTCGTTTCGCCACCTTCGAATTGGTGCGCAGCGACTGGCGCACCTACAACCTGAACCTCCGGGAAGAGGGCGACTATGTGCCCACGCAAGGTGATGGCGCAAGCTCATTCTATGTGGGTACCGTCAGCTATGAGGAGAACTCCAACAGAACGCCTATCCCCTACATGCTGCCTCCAGGCATCGAGCGTGAGCGCATCGCAGGCTTGACCATTCGCCAAATCAACGAGCAAGCCCTGACTATGAAGGTTGTCGATCTGGAAGATGGTGACGCCCGTGCCGTTTACAAGAGCACCGCCTACGACCTCCGCAACTTCAAGACCGTCCAAATGGCCATCCACGCTGAGTCCGTCCGCAGCTCTAACGACATCCAAAAAGGCGATATCACCACCTTCATCCGACTGGGTTCCGACTTCACCGACAACTACTACGAGTACGAGATCCCGGTGGAAATCACCCCTTGGGGTGTTGGAAAGGACACCTTAGCCATCTGGCCGTTGGCCAACAATATGGTCATCAACCTCGACTCCTTGGTGGCTTGGAAGATCGAACGCAATATGGCCGTAAGACATGGCGAGCTGACCAGCAACCTGGTGCCTTACACTAAGATCATGGAGGGTGGCAACAGAATGACCGTGGTCGGCAACCCCAACCTGGGCGACGTGACCACCATCATGATCGGTATCCGCAACCCCAAGAAGCAAAGCATGTTAGATAATGACGACATGGAAGCCAAGTCGGTGGAGGTATGGGTCAACGAGCTTCGTCTGGTCGGTTTCGACGACCAGCAGGGTGTCGCGGCCCTGTTGCGCGCCCGTATGAACATCGCTGACGTGGGCGACATCACCGTGTCGGGTACCTACTCCACCCCGGGATTCGGCGGCATAGAACAGTCGGTGACCGAACGCTCCCACGAAACAAATATCAATGTCGATGTGGCCACCAATATCGATGGCGGCAAACTCTTCTTCCCCGAGAAGTGGAATGTCAAGATTCCGTTCCACTACGACTACTCCATGGGCATGGCCATGCCGGAGTACAACCCGCTCAACCCGGATGTGAAACTGCAACAAGACCTGGCCTTGTGCGAGACCGCCGAGGAACGCGACTCGCTCCGCAAGATGACCACCGCCTTCACCCAACGCCAGAACATCAACCTCATGAATGTCCGCAAGGAACGTAACTTCGAGAGCGGCTCCAAGATGCATCCCTGGGACGTTGAAAACTTGGACTTCTCCTACTCCTATTCTGAGTTGATACAACGGGATGTGGACCTGGAGATGAACAATGAATACACGCATGATGGCGAGTTGGGCTACACCTTTAGCACCAACCCCAAAAACTACCGCCCGTTCAGCAAGATGAAGTGGACGCGCAACAAGTGGCTGCAGCTGATCCGCGACTTCAACATCACCCCGATGCCCAAGAACGTGGTGATCCGCACCTCGCTGAGACGGGAGCTGCAAGAGTTCAAATACCGTCCCAAGAGCCAAGGTAACATCATTGTAGATACCAGCTATGTGAAGACCTTCGACTGGACACGTAACTATGCCCTCAACTGGGATATCTTCCAGAGCCTGAAACTGGAATTCCGAGCGGACGCCTCCGCCCGTATTGACGAGCCTGACGGACGTATCGAGACCAAGCTGGAGAAAGACTCCATCTGGCACAACCTGGGCCGCGGCGGACGCACCACCGACTACAGACAGGTATTCAGCGGCACCTATCAGATACCTATCAACAAGATACCTTTGTTCAACTGGATCACCGCCAACGTCCGCTACCAGTCCACCTATCAGTTCACCGCCTCCGCCCTCTCCTTGTCCTACCTGGGTAACATCATCCAAAACTCCAACAACATCCAGGGCAACGCGAATGTGAATTTTGTAACCCTGTATAACAACATTCCTTATCTGAAAAAAATCAACCAGGGCAGCGGCAGGAAACCCCAAAGCCAAAACTCCTTAAGGGATAAGAATCAGAAGAAGGAGTCGAAGGAAGAGGATAATACTGCCAAAGACTCGTTGAAGGAGAAGCCCAACTACGGGAAGATCATCCTGGACGGAACCTTGCGTTTCTTCATGATGGTGCGCAATGTCTCCGCCAACTACACCCGCGGAGCCGGTACCACGCTGCCTGGTTACATGGGCACACCCAAACTGTTCGGCATCGACCTCCACGACAAGTCTCCTGGCTTCCTGTTCGTCTTTGGCGGCCAACCTGACATCCAAGCCATCGGTGCCGCCAGAAACTGGCTCACCACCGACTCGCTGATGAACACCGCCTACCAGCGAACCAGAAACGAGAACCTCAACTTGCGAGCCACCATCGAGCCGTTCAAAGACTTCCGCATCGAGGTGTCGGCCACCCGCCGATATACGGAGAACTACTCCGAATACTTCCATGTGGACGAGGAGGGCGTTCTCTATCATTACACCCCGCAAAGAAACGGCTCCTTCAGCATGACCTATTGTGGCTTGAAGACCTTCTTCCATGATTATGACCAGCTCTTCGAGGACTTCCGCAATGTCCGACTGCTGATCGCCAACCGGCTGGCAGAGGCCAACCCCAATTACTCGGGCGAGGTGAATCCCGAGACAGGCTTCCCGGAAGGCTATAGCGAGATCTCGCAGGATGTGCTCATGGGCGCATTCTTCTCCGCCTATATGGGCAAAGATGCGGAAAACATGGACATCTCCACGCCGTTCATCAAGATACCGCTGCCCAACTGGCGCCTCACCTACAACGGATTCTCCAAGATCAAGGGCATCGACAAAGTGTTCCAGAGCCTCTCCATCGCCCACAGCTACACCTGTACCTACCAGATAGGCGGCTTTGCTACTAACTTGTCATACGCGGAGGACGGCAGTGCCCTGAACGCCCTGGGCGATTTCATCCCTAGAGAAGAGCTGAACCAGATTGCCCTCTCTGAACAGTTCGCCCCACTCATCGGCTTTGACATGACCCTGCGCAACAGCTTGCTCCTCAAGGTGGAATACAAACAATCGCGCAACGTGGCCATCAGCTTCACCAACAACCAAATCACCGAGTCCTCCAACTATGAACTCGCCGTCTCCGGCGGCTACCGCTTCAAAGACCTCAAGATTGGCTTGGTGTTCGCCGGACAAAAACGCCAGTTCGTCAGCGACCTGAACCTCACCGCGGGTGTCGGCCTCAAAAGCAACCAGACCCAGCTGCGCAAGATCCAGGAGCTGCAAGACCAGGTGACCGCCGGCACCCTGACCGCCACCATCAACGTGGCTGCCGAGTACCAGTTCAGCCAAATGGTCGGCATCAAATTCTACTACGACCAGACCATCAACAGGCCGAAGGTGCAGAACCAGTACAACAACATGAACTTTGAAACCGGCATCGCCCTGCGGCTCATGCTATCTCAATAGTAGGTCTCCCGGCAGTTTTTGACATTTCACTATTGAAAAATTGTGTTTTTTTATGACACCAGACAATAGGATTTTATTATTTTTGCGGCTCATAAAATAATTAGGATTATGAAAAAACTTAAATTTTTGGTTCCGATAGTGCTGGCCGCCTTCGTGGCTTTGGCATTTTCTCAATGCAAGAAAAACCACGACTGCACCATGCATATTGAATGCTACTATTCCAACAACGGTATCGATACCGGTGAAGTGTGCCCCAATGTCCATATCGTGGTCGGGAAGGAAGAATATGCCGACTATGCCCGCGCTGACGGATATACGAATGCAAACGGTGTTTTCGAACATGTATTCCCTTACCCAGCCCTGCTGGATGTGGTCGCTTCCAAAGCCGACACCACCTTGGATGAAGAAGGCAATATTGTGTCTGTGAAATACTATACCGGTGCCGCCCAAGTGCAAGTCAACGACGGCGAAACCACCTCCAAGACCATCTTGATGGTCCAGACATATTAACTATATTCACTC
Source organism: Bacteroidales bacterium (assembly GCA_017615595.1). Taxonomy (GTDB): domain Bacteria; phylum Bacteroidota; class Bacteroidia; order Bacteroidales; family WCHB1-69; genus F23-D06. The sequence continues at coordinate 5,972 of JAFZZT010000028.1, read as the reverse complement.
ACACCCCTACTGCCCTGTCTGCCATCTCTCTCCGACCAGATTGATGACCGAATATTAAATTCTATGTTTTGAAGAAAAGAATAATCGGTGAAATAATATTCATTGCCGCCACCGTGATTTTAGTGGGTGCATTGCTTCTTCGCGGAAGGATTGACTACACCCCTATCTCTCATATCGTCAAACACGAGAAAAAATCCTACCACCATAGCGACACCCTCAAAGCGCTCATCTTCTATCATGCCGCCGACTATTTTGTGTATCATGGTCAAGTGATTGGTTTCCAATATGACATGATCAAACAGATAGCCAAGGACTTCAATATGCAGGTGGACATTGCCATCGAGGCTGACCCCGACACCATGTTGATGAAGTCTTTTACCAACAAATACGATATCGTCAGCTTCGACTTCAACAAAAGTTTCTTCTCGCCAATGTACCTGACAGAGTCGGAGCCCCACTCTTTCACCTACCCCATCCTGCTGATGCGCAAAAACATGGTATTCGACAGCACAGCCAGCCACATTGCGCATACACCGGCACAATACCATCAGAAACTCAACTTCAGCACGCTGCAAATGCCTCAGACCTGGCGCCAGCAGGACCACCCCGACAAGACGGTGGAGGATCTGATCGAGATGCTGGAGGATACCCTCATCGACTATGTGGTCTGCAACCATTATATCGCCATCACCCTGCTGCCCTTCTACAAGGATCTGGTGATGGGACCCCGTATTGGCGAAGACTTCCCCCGCAACTGGATCCTGAATCCAAGAAACAAAACGCTGAACGACTCCATCAATCTGTGGCTCACCAATGTCAAGCTGACCAAGTTCTACAAGAAAATGACCCTGCGCTATCTGTCGCAACACTCCCAAGTCATCAACAACTCCTTCGGCAAGAAAAAAGACAACATCTCCACCTACGACAACTGCATCCAAGCTGCCAGCAAACACTACGGCCTCGACTGGCGCTTCGTCTCTTCCATCATCTATCAAGAGTCTCATTTCTGCACAGACGTGCTGGGCATGGGCGGCAGCTACGGCATCATGCAGATGATGCCCGTCACCTACGAACGGTACGGCCTGAACGACACCTCCACGGTGGAAGACCAGATACGAGCCGGCGTGAAATATATCAACTTCCTTCGCAACATCTTCGTCAACAAAGTGGACTCCACCGACATCTACTACTTCGTGGCCGGGTCCTACAACTCCGGTCCCGGACATATCCTCGATGCCATCACCCTGTGCAAGAAGTACGGCGGTGACGCAGAGCATTGGGAGTCAGTGAAAGATTATCTTCTCCTGAAATCACATAAAGAATACTACAGCGATCCGGATGTCAAATGCGGCTATTATCCTGGAAAACACACGGTTAACTATGTGCAGGAGGTCATGGATCGTTACAATGGATATAAACTAACCAAAAAAGAATGAAGATTTTAATCATCGGTCGTGGCGGCCGGGAACACGCCATCGCTTGGAAAGCGGCTCAATCTCCTCTGACCACTCAACTATACCTCGCGCCGGGCAACGACGGCATGCGTTCCATCCACCAGGTGCCCGTGGAGCTGGTGCCCATTGACGAACATGACTCTGACGCGCTGGTGGACTTCGCCCGCGAACATGCCGTGGACCTCACCATCGTCGGTCCTGAAGCGGCCCTCATCAACGGCATCGCCGACCGCTTCCAGGAGGCAGGCCTGACCATCTTCGCCCCCACTGCCAAGGCGGCCCAGATCGAAGGTAGCAAGCAGTTCGCCAAAGACCTGATGATCAAATACCATATCCCCACCGCCACCTTCCGTATCTTCGACCAGTATGAAGAGGCGGCCACCTATCTGCAAAAGGTGGGCGCACCCATCGTCATCAAGTACGACGGCATCGCCGCTGGCAAGGGCGTGGTCGTCGCCATGACCACCGAAGAGGCTGACCAAGCCCTCCGCGACATGCTACTTGACCACAACTTCGGGGACGGCAAAGTGCTGATGGAAGAATTTCTCCAAGGGCCCGAGTTCTCGTTACTCACCCTGGTCAACGGACACCAGGTAGTGCCGTTAGTCATCGCCCAGGACCACAAACGCGCCTTTGACGGCGACAAAGGTCCCAACACCGGCGGCATGGGCGCCTACAGCCCCGTGCCTGTCATCCCGCAGGCACAGATCGACTGGGCCGTGGAGCACATTATGCAGGCCACCGCTGACGCCATGGTGGCGGAAGGCTGCCCCTTCACCGGCATCCTCTACGGAGGACTCATGCTCACCGCACAAGGACCCAAGGTGATTGAGTTCAACGCCCGCTTCGGCGACCCCGAGACGGAAGTGGTACTCCCGAAAATGAAAAGCGACCTCATCCAACATATCCTCGACCTGCTGGCACACCAACCCGTATCGCCCGAATTCTATGAAGAGGCTTTCCTCGGCGTGGTGCTCGCCGCCAAGGGCTACCCCGGCAAATATGGCAAAGGCTTCCCCATCCACAACCTGGATCAGGTCGCCCAGACCGTCTTCCACATGGGCACCAAGATGAAAGACGGCGAGTGCGTCTCCAACGGCGGACGCGTACTCTTCGTGGTCGGCAAAGGCAAAAACCTGGCCGAAGCCCAACGAGATGCCTACGAGGGCGTACACAAAATAGCCTGCCCAGACCTATTCTTCCGCGAAGACATCGGTTGGCAGGCTATCGAGAATTAGCTGTTAGCCGTTAGCTAGCGTTTGTTGGATTTCTCCACGGCGGCTTCCTGTTTGGCAATCTCCTTGCGCAATTTCTCCGGAAGCTCGCTGTTCTGCATGCACTGGTGACAACGCATATCCAGCGTGTACATACGGCCGATGCAGTAGTTGGAGTGCTTGCATCCACTCACAGTCACCTCGCCGGAGTGCAGCTTGTTGACAAAGTCTGGGTCGTGCAAGACGGCACGCGCCATCTGGAAGGCCACAAAACCGGAGTCGAGGACCTTCTCCATATCCTCTTTTCTCGCCATGCCGCCGACATAGATCAACGGCATCTTGAGTGCCTGGCGGAACTTCATGGCCGTATCATAGAAATAGGCATCCTTATAAGGCACTGTCGGTATGACGAGGCGCCCGCCCAAGTGCAAACCGATCTTGAGCCACCAGAACTTCTTGACATCCATATAGTAGGCGAGGGTCTTCAACGGCATGGCACCGCGCATCACATGCATCGGAGCCTTGCTCACGAAACCGGCGGTCAACACCAAAGCGTGTACACCCAGTTTTTCCAATTCCTGAGCCACCTTGATGCATTCATCTTCGTGCATACCGCTGCGGAATCCATCAAACATATTCATCTTCACCACAATGGCCATATCATCCTTGGCCTCTTCCATCACCTTGGAAATCACGAGCTTCATAAAGCGCATACGGTTTTCCAAAGAGCCACCGAATTCATCCTTGCGATGGTTGGTATAGGGAGACAGAAACTGGCTGATGAAATAACCGTGGCCAGCATGCACCTCCACACAGTCGAAACCGGCCTGGCGACACAGATTGATGGCCTTGCCGAAATCTTCCACCAACTCGTAAATCTCCGCCTTGGTGATCTTGCGGGTGAAGGTGGGAGAGTAGAGGTTGAAACGACCTGACGGGGAGAGCGGTTTCTGGCCGCAGGTGGCACGATGCGTCATGTTGCCACAATGGCCGATCTGGATGGAAGCCTTGGCACCCTCCGCATGGATGGCGTCCGTCAAGACCTTCAAATCCGGCACAATCTCCTCGCGAAGCCACAGCTGACCATCAAAGGAAAGACCGCTTTGGCTGACGGAAGCGTACGCCACCGTGGTCATGCCGATGCCTCCCTTCGCCACTGCTCTATGGTAATTTAACAAATCTTCAGACGGTTTGTTACCGTATGCCATGTTCTCAAACGCAGCCGAACGGATGGTGCGATTCCGCAACGTGATCGGGCCTATCTGACATGGGGTAAAAATAGTAGAATCTATCATATCTTTAAATTATTGTACAAAAACCGTATAACGAACATTCCTTAATATTATTGTATAGTGGATGATAAAAATTTAATTTTTTTAGAATGCTGGCTGTGAAGACTTTGTGAATCTAAACAGGGAACGGATAGAATTTAGGGGGTTAGAAGGTTAAAGGGTTAAACGGTTAGAAGGTTAGAGGGGGTTAAGGAACTAAGAAACTAAGAAGTTAATCGTATAATCGCTTAATCGGTAAACTGTAATCGGTAAACCGTAAACCAGCATGGCGCGCTCGGTGCAGGCCGTAGGTCTGCAGGGGTTGGTAGCAAAGGGGCCGCACGGGTAATAATATCGCACGCCGGAGGTGTGCGGGCAGCCACACCCGTCACACCCCGCGATTCTGCGCGGAATATCCCTTGGCGGGACGAGAAAGCGATATGTCGGGGCTGGGGTGTGCATGGCGGGGGCGAAGATAGGAAAAATCTCGATTGCTTTAATTGAAATAGCAATATTATAATGGCAACAATGTTGAGATGTCTCTTTTATTCAAGGCCAAGGTGTTTTAACTGCATGCGCAACTCCTTTCGAAAGGAGATCTTGCGAGGATGTTTGGGGTACGTTTTCAAAACTTCACCTTCCATAAGAATCCTGTTCCTGCTCAAAATCCGTACTTTATAATCTTGGTAGGGTTTGTATGACAATGAATAATAATTCAAAGTGGGTAAGTTCACCCGGATATGATTGATTCCAGCGGGTATGCTGTCTATCTGAACATTACAATAAGGTCTGTAGGAAAGAGTCACAATGTAATGCTCATAGAGGATGTTGGGGTGGTATTGGATGCATATTTCGCACTTTTCGACATTCAACGCGCCTTTTTTGATGGCAATCACATTATTGGTGTCGGAAACAACAGTGAAACTGCCGTCCGAGAGGTAACATTTGACAGAATATAAGAGCACCCTTCGACAACCCGAGATACTGTCTTCATAGGGTGATTGGAGTTGCAAGTATAAACTGTCTTCTTTGGAGGTGTGGGATAACTCCACCTGATAATTACGGCAAGTCCCTTGACACGAACGTATGGATTCATCAGCTGTGAGGATGTAATAACGGCCTTTTTTCACATAAGTGCCATAGCTTAATATCCACTGATTCTTGTAGCCAAGTGTAGCAAGCGTTGAATAGAAATTAGGTGGGGTTACCACAAACGTGTTGCTGTCAGAAAAGGAAATGTCATAGTTTCTATTGTGGAAAACTCTCTTAAGCCGCTGCGCGCTCAGGGGTTCACAGGCAAACAGAAACAGGCAAAGAAGCAACAAGCAACTACCTGTTTTCAAACTTTTTATATGTATATTCATCAATTTTGTATAATGAATTAATGTTAAATTCAAGAAAGCGTTTGTTTGAAAAGGAAAATTCTGATTGATAAGCGTGCTTTTCAAAAATACCTTTTGTATCATTAAAAGCACCTAATAATCCATCACAAAATCCATAATTGCTGTTTCCAGACAACCAATCGCCGATATGAACCATCTCATGCCAAGCTGTTTCGTGTCTAATTTCACTGAAAATGTTGATATCGATTATTCCATTATTATCGCCCCCTCTCTGAGTAACATTACTATGACGATTGTTAGTTTCGTTAAAGTGAAAAGTATATTCTTTTCTAGAGCCCATATCGTCGATTGTCTTTATACCTTCGTCCAAAAAAGATTTCTGTGTTTCAAGGTAATCTATAATCTTTTGAGTATTATTAGCTTTTCTGTCGTTATTAGTGTGATCTTTTTTTTGATACAATTGGTCGATTTGATGATTAATTCGGTCAATCTTATTCATGGCTTTTTCTTTGAGTTCATTTGCCATAATCTCATCTTCAGGGGTTTCCCAAGCTTCCCCCTCCGGATCCACCAATTTAACCGGGTTATTCGCGCAATAATTATAGGGCGATAAGGATGCATATTTCGCAGCCATCGGGTCCACGCTGAGCCAGATGCTCAAGTCGCTGCTATAATACCGTGAGCCAAAAT
>JAFZZT010000027.1 GCA_017615595.1 Bacteroidales bacterium | reverse complement strand
TTGACTGAAGGTCGTGAGAAAACCTTGTTACGGAGAAATAGCAACAGCCCACGCTATAAGCGTGAACCGTCATACACTCTTGCGTAACTTTGAAAATTTCTCACGTTTTCAGTCACAAGACGAGCATAACGCTTCGTTATAATATTCTAATAATATCGCCAACCTTACGGCATAAAAACGCCTTGGAGTTGACGCAGCAAAGATATAAATATTTTTGATTTACAAAACAACTGTTCCATTTTGTTGAAAATCCACACGTTTTCTTCAAAACACCTTCCCCCAAAGCACATGAGTGGGAAGGACGACATGCGGTGTGGGCGAACTGTGGTGGGTCTATGTCAACTCCGCTACGGTCATGCCTACCACTTGGATCAAGTCTTGCGGGTTGATCTTGAACTGGAGACCCCGCACGCCGGCACTGACATAGATGTAGTCAAACAGCTCACTGGTTTCGTGAATGTAGGTCGGGAAGGGCTTCTTCATCCCCACTGGCGAGCAGCCGCCCCGAATGTAGCCCGTCAACGGCAACAACTCTTTCATCGGGATGAGGTCGCAGCTCTTGTTGCCCGACACCTTGGCGGTCTTCTTCAAGTCCACCTCCTCATTTCCCGGGATGACACACACAAAATGTCCAGTCTTGTCGCCTTTCAAAACCAACGTCTTGAAGACTTGGTCGATATCTTCGCCCAACTGGTCGGCAATATGCTGTGCGCCGAGGTCGTTTTCATCCACCTGGTAGGGGATCAGCTCGTATGCGATCTTCTTTTGGTCCAGCAAACGACAGGCATTGGTTTTGTTGATTTTCTCTTTCGGCATGGCAACCTGCATTAAGGGGTTATTCTCCTTCCGGTGCCTGTTCCCGGACGTTGGATCTCAGCGTGTTGTTGATCTGTCTCTTCAGGTTCATGACATTTTGCTCCACCACATTCTGCTTCTCCGGCCGGAAGAGGGTGGCGTATTTGGCCTTCGTCAGCTTGAATTTCCGCTGATCGGTGCCGATGATGTCCAGACCTAACCGGATGGGACTCACCAACGAGATGTTGTAGTTGTAGGTCATGTCCAGATTATGACGTCCCGAGATGATGGCTTTGTACCGGTCGATGGCGAGAAGGAAAGGATAGACATCCACCTCGTTTTTGTAGATGGTGACCTCGGCAGAGAGGCTGTCGATTTTGTTGGTGGTGCCTTTCTTGAACTTCAGCAATTTGGAGATTTTACGATATGTCTCGTTGTCCAGAACGACCAAGTCGTGTCCGTTAATGGCGGCGGCCCCGCGCAATGTGGAGAATTTGACGTCGTAGTTGGATTTCAGATAGGTCTCGATGGCAAAGTGGAACTCCGCGTTGCCGGCAAACGACTTCAACATGGGCAACACGGTGTCAACCTCGGGGATCATGTCGATCAGTTCGGCAATCTTGATGTCCAGCAGGTGGAAGTCCAGTCCCAAGAAGAGATGGTTGCGTCTGGGCGTCTTGTAGAGCGCTGTCATCTGCATGCGGGCGGCGTCGGAGGTGAAGCCCATCTGGTCCAACACGAGGACACCGTCGTCCACCGCTATCTTGCCGCCAACCTTGCGGATGTCCACATCTTCATAATGCACTTTGTCCACATTGGTGTTGATGGTTACATCTAAGCCGTAGGGCACGATGAAGGGGTTGTCTTCTTTCGATTCCAGTTCGGTGTTCATCAACGAGTCGGGGGCGCGGAATCCGTCAACCAAATCCAGAATCTCGTTGAGGTCGATAAAAGGCGATGTGAGATTCAGTTTGCCATTCAGCAGTCCTTCAGCCCGATAGAACTTGTCAATGTCGTACAGGTTTCCGGTAAGGGAGAAGGAGGATTGTCCTAGCTTAAACTTGCTGCTGCGGAAATGGCAGTTCTGCATGGTGAAGTCGATGTCCAAATCCGGGATTGACAGCGGCAGTGACAGTTCCGGCATCTCCACCTTGCCGTTGTGCATGACAGCGCGCATGGTGGGGTTCCACTGCATCAGCGTGTTGATGCCTTGTCGGTCCAGAGAGGCGGTACCGTCCAGGGCCAGCGAAGGGGTGGAGACCTTCAATTCCCCGATGGTGGCATCCAAGGCGCTCTCCTTCAGTTTCAGAGCCAGATGATCCTGGTCTTTCATGAGGAAGGAACCGTCTGGATGAAGGAGCTCGGCATAGATGGAATCTGTGTCAAAGGTGGCTTTTTGACCTTTGAACGAGGTGCCAAACTTCAGTTGTTTGGTCTTGTCCAGGATGTCATTCAAGAACAAGTCGATGTTGGCATCCGTGAGGTTGGCCTTGAAGAAGTCGATGCTTTCGCAGTAGAGATGCGGGGATTGGATGCCCACTTCCATCCATTCGTCTATCCGATAGGGTTTTTCCTTCACGGGGAATCGCACCTGTAAATCCACATTGTTCGATCTCAGAATGAGGGAGTCGTCATAGAGCATGTCCAGATTCTGAATGTTGAAGGCGCCGGAGGCGATCATCTTGTCGATTTGCAGATTCTTGACCTGTTCATAGTCGAACTCTGCCTTGACGGAGGACTTAGCGGTTCCCTTGCAGGGGGTGATGCTCTCTGGCAGCAGGTCTTGGAAGTCTTCCAGCCGCAGGGTGCCATCGAGCGACAGATTGCAGAGCATTTTGCCCAATAGATCCCGAACGGTGCCGTTTACCACGACATGGTTGCCCCGCACTTTGCCCTCCACAGAGCGAATCTTCAAATCCGTCTGATGATCCAGGTCGAGGTTCAGGTCAGCCTCTCCGTTGATCTTTTGGATGTCGAATGGCATTCCCGCCAAGGCAAAGGTGGCGTCTTTCAACTTTACGTTGCTGGTCACGACAGGCATGGATTGCTCGTTGTAGGTTCCTTTCACGGTTCCCCCGAGTGCGACTTGGCCATCGAGTTTCATGCTGTCGGGGAGGTGAGACATTATGGCGGCCGGCAGTTTTTCCAGCACGTCGGCTATCGGCCAGGTCTCTGTCCGGTAGGTCAGGTCCATGTTGATGTCCCCGTTTGCGGTGTCGCGTTGCAGGTCTCCGGACAACTGCAGTTTATATTGATCGTATGTCAAATCCAACGATTCCAGCAACAGTTTCTGAAGGGAGAGTGTGCCGTCCACGGTGGTTTTCAGGCGCACATTTTCTTTGTTGATCAACTGATTGGTGTCATTGGCCAGTTGCAGCTCTGCCACATCCATGTCGAGTTTGCCTTTCAGATGGTCCAGGTCGGTGAAGGAGCCGTCAAAGCCGGCATCCAGATGGTTGAAGCGCACCGATAATTGGGAGGAATCTAATGTGCGGAATTGGAAGTTGTCAGTGGATAGGTTGATATCACCGGCAGCGTTGTTGTCATGATATTGTCCTTTGATCTTGGCATTAACATTTTGAACGCCCGTGTAGATCCGTGATGGCAGATCGGCATAATCCACGTTGATATGTTGTAGCGCCACATTGGAGAGGTCGATGGTGTAAGGAGCGCTGGAGGTGTCTTTGGATTCAGGGAGTTTTAGGATGTCGTAGTTGGGATGTCCGGCGAGGTTTCTGAAGAGGTGGGCGGTGCCGTCTTGGAGGGTGAACTTGGACACGGACACATGTCGGTTTTTGAGTAGTTCTTTGATGTCCAGCGATGCCAGGCAATGATCCACTTTCAGCACGGTGTCGTTGGGAGAGCCGGTTATGGGGTTGAGCAGCAGCACGTCCTGGATGTCAATGCCGAGCTGCGGGAATGTCTTGAAGATGGTAAGTCCTGTTTTGCCGATCTGATAGTTGCATGTCAGATAATCTTTGGCAGCCCTGTTGACGATCTTCGTCAGTTGTTTGGGGGATAGCACGACTGCCACCGTGATGCAGACTGCGAGCACGAGGAAAAGCAGGAGCGAGCCCAGCGATATCAGGGTTATCTTAACGGGTTTCTTCATCGGAGTTGCCTTTGTGGAAAACGTAAGAGGTGCCGTAGTTGTCTTGGTATGCCAGTGTGGTGGCTGTCAGGGTGGTCACGGTATAGGCTTTAGGCACCACGCCGCCCATCTCCATCTGATGGTTTTGCGTCAGGGTGGCGCCGGAGAGGGTCCAGGTGTAGGGTTGCGCCTCCTCTTCCAGCACATCATCGGCAGTGTCCCAAGTGTAGCCGGTGCCATCTTCTTGGTAGTATTCATGCAGCGTGCCCGACTGCCAATAACCCATGAGGAGCGATTCGTCGAATTTCGGTTTGCTCGGGGTGGGGTGGTCGCAACTGATGGCCACGAAGGCGAAAAACGCTATCAGCAGTATTCCGTAGATATTGATTCTTTTCATCATGATTATAAGATGTTGACTTCTGGCTGTAACGTGATTTGAAACTTGTTATAAACGTCTGAAATGACTGTTTCGTATAGCTGGTGTATCTCTTCAGGGGTGGCGTTCCCGTAATTGACGACAACAAGCGCCTGTTTGGGATAGATGCCGGCATCATCCTTGCGGTATCCTTTCCAGCCGGCCTTGTCGATGAGCTGTCCCGCGGCGAGCTTGACACCGTTCACGGCCGGGTAGGAGACTAAGTCTGGTATCTGGCTTTTCAAGGCTGTTGCCTGGGCTTCCGGCACCACGGGATTTTGGAAGAAGCTGCCTGCACAGCCTATCTCATCAATGTTGGGCAGCTTGCTGTCGCGGACGGCTCTCACACAGCGGACGATGTTTTCCAACGAGGGTTCCAGCTGCTGGTGCGCCAGCTCCTCGGTCAGGGCTTTGTAGGTCAGGGTGTAGTGAGGCTCTTTGGAGAGTCGGAACCAGACGTGGGAGATGAAGCATTTTCCGCTCAGCTCTTTTTTGAAGATAGAGGAGCGGTAACCGAACTGGCAGGCGGCGGCCTCATAGCGAAACGGCTCTGCCGTTGGCAGAAGATAGCCTTCCACGGCTAGGATGCAGTCTTTGACCTCCACCCCGTAGGCGCCGATGTTCTGCACGGGCGCGCTGCCGACAAGTCCCGGGATGCCTGTCAGGTTTTCCAATCCGTAATATTGATGTTCCAAACAATGGTCAATGAGGTCTTCCCATTCAGTGCCTGCCGCCACGCGCAAGGTGACGGATTGGGCATCTTCTTCCATCGTCTCGATGCCTTGGAAGACAGGATGCAGGATGGTCCCCTCATAGTCGTGGGTGAAGAGCACGTTGCTGCCGCCGCCCAAGATGTAGTAAGGCTGCGCCAAGTCCTGCTGCTCGGCCAAGGTCACGATCTCTTCTGGCCGTTCCAGTTCGATGAACTTACGGCAGGAGACCTTCATCTTGAAGGTGTTGTGGTCCTGCAATGGAAAGTCCTGAAAAACCTTCATGACGAAATCTGTTAGAACATATAGCCCATCTTGACGTAGATGTTGGCCATGCCGTCGTTGTCGCGTTTGTTGAAGGGGACGGCCCAGTCCACGGAGAGCACGAAGTTGTCGTTCATCATCAGCTTGAGGCCGAGTCCGCCGGAGAGGTGCGGACGGTACACCTGAGCGTCATCGCCGAAGACGAGGTAGTTCTCCAGCTCGTTGAGGTTGAAGTCGGGGTCGTTGGCGGCGATGTTCTGCTCGACCGTTCTTCTGTCGATGCGATAGGGTTGTAGAATCATACCCGCATCGACAAAGGGGTTGAGGCCGATGGCGAAGCGTTCCTTCTTGATGTTGAACTGAGCGACAGTGAAGCGGAACTCCACGTTGGCGAAGGCATATCCGGGGGCAGTGACGCGGTGGCGGAGCACGCCGCGAACGGTGTTGCCGCCGCCCAGTCCTTCGTACAGCACACGCTGGATGAAGAGGTTGTTATAGTAGTTGTTGAGATAGAAGGGGGAGTTGCCGGCCACGGTCAATTGGGCGCCCAGACGATAGGCAAAGGTGATGATGTCTTTGTACACGGGCACAAAATGACGGAAGCTGGCGTTGAACATCAGGTTGTTGTACTCCTTGTCGGCGCCGAAAGCGGCGTTGTAGGTCCAGAAGACTTCCGCATTCATGCCTTTGTGGGTGTTCTGCTGACGGTCGCGGCTGTCGTAGGTGATGCCGCCGCGCAGGTAGGGATGCCACCCACCGTTGGCCTCCGCCGGGGTGAGGATGCCCCATTTCACATATTTCTCGTACAAACCGTCAATGTCCGGCAGGATGTTCTCGGGTTTCTTGTTGCGGTTGATCATGTCCAGATTGACGCTTCCAATCTGGTAACCCAACATGCCGATGCCGGCATTCCAGAACCAGTTTCCGCCGATGTGGCCGTCCATGTCGATAGCCACGCGTATCAGGTCGCGTCTCGACTTATAGAAAGCACGGGAGATGTAGTCGTCGTATTTTTTCTTGCACCATCCGGCATTGTAAACGGTCTGATAGCCGTTGAATCCGTAGAAGTCGCACAAAGCATCCGGCAGATACGACAGGTCGATTTTCAAGCGGTGGTTGGGGATCAGATACTTGGAGTCGTAGGCGAAACGGAACAGTCCCGAACGCTTGGTGGTGTAGGCTGCCTCGAAATAGAGTGAATGGAAATATTCCGGATAGATGGAGCCGTCGCCGAAGTTATAGACGTTGGCCAGCACACCATACTGGAAACCTTTGTCAGCGTCGTATGCCACACTGGGCAGGATGCCGAAAGTCCAGCCTGTGCGCACCGCCGGCTTTTCCTTTTTCTCTTTCTTGGGTTTGTCTTTTTTCAAATCAGAAGGGAGGGCCTGTTCAGCCACACTCAGATAGGGAACAAGCAGGCAAAGGCTAATAATCAAAAGTACAAATTTTCTCATAATTTGGGATTTTAAAAAACCAGATGCAAAAATAGATTTTTTTTATAAAGATATATCAACCGAAAAACGTATTTTTGCGCTTTCAAAAAAAACTGTCATGCATCAATCTGTTATCGTTTCGCCCTCATTGTTATCTGCCAATTTTGGTAATTTGGAAGCTGACATTCAGATGTTGAACCAATCCAGAGCCGATTGGCTGCACCTGGACATCATGGATGGTGTTTTTGTCCCTAACATCTCTTTTGGCATTCCCGTGGTGAAAGCCATCCGGAAGCTTTCGGAGAAGCCGCTGGACACACACCTGATGATTGTGCAGCCCGAGCGTTATATCCACGCGTTCAAGGAGGAGGGCAGTGATCTGTTGACGGTCCATTGGGAGGCTTGTACCCACCTGCACCGTACCATCATGCAGATCAAAGAGGAAGGGATGCTGGCGGGCGTCTCCCTGAACCCTCACACGCCCATCAGCGGTTTGGAGGATATCATCCAGGATGTGGACATGGTGCTCATCATGTCGGTGAATCCCGGCTTCGGCGGCCAGAAGTTCATCCCGCGCTCGCTGCACCGCATTACGGAGTTGCGTGAGATGATCGACCGCAACAACTCCGAAGCCATGATCGAGGTGGACGGGGGCGTTTCGCGCGACAACATCCAGCAGATCATCGATGCCGGCGCCGATGCGGTGGTGGCGGGCAATGCCGTCTTCCGCAGTGAGGATCCCGCCGCGGAGATTGACTTCATGAAGAGCCTCTAAATACTAGTGCTATGGCGTTTCAACTGAACTTTGCAGGACATCTGCTCTCCCTCTCATCCCCAGTCGTCATGGGTATCTTGAATGTGACGGCCGACTCTTTTTATGATGGAGGACGCTATACCACGGAAGAAGCCATTCTTGGCCGGGCTGCTCAGATTGTGGAGGAGGGTGCAGCCATTATCGATGTGGGCGCCGTCTCCACCCGTCCCAACGCTCTGGAGATTCCCGCCGAGCAGGAGCTGAGGACTATCCGCGACACGGTGGCGTTGCTGCGTCAGCATTTCAGCCAGATTCCGATATCGGTGGACACCTGGCGCGCTTCCGTGGCGGAGGAGGCTGTCAAACAGGGCGCCTCGATGATCAACGACATCTCCGGCGGCACCTTTGACGAGGAGATGATCCCTTTGGTCGGCGCATTGCAGGTGCCGTACTGCCTGATGCACACCACCGCCAAGCCCGACGTGATGCAACAGCAGACCCATTACGACAATCTCATCGCCGACATCCTCCAGTTCTTTGGCCGGCAGCTGGAAAAGCTCCACCAATGCCACGCCCACGACATCGTGGTGGACCCGGGCTTTGGCTTTGGCAAGACGCTGGAACAAAACTATGAACTGTTGAAAAACCTCGGCGCATTCCACTCTTTGGGCTTTCCGTTACTGGTGGGCGTGTCTCGGAAATCCATGATATACAAACTGTTGGAGGTGACGCCCCAAGAGGCCCTGAATGGTACCACCGCAGTCCATACGCTTGCTTTGCTCCAAGGGGCGCACATCCTGCGCGTCCATGACGTGCGCGAGGCCGTGGAGACTATCCGTATTTTTGAAACCTACCAACATGTATAAGATAGCATTAACCGGCGGCATCGGAACAGGTAAGACCTATCTGTCCAAGCATTTTATCCAGATGGGCATTCCTGTTTTTTATGCCGATGACGAAGCCAAAAAACTGTATGAAGATGCCACTTTCCAACAAAAATTGATGGAGCTTTTTGACGATCCCGACCTGGTTTCTGACCAGAAAGTCAATATTGCTGTCTTGTCGAAGTTGGTTTTTGGCAATGAGGAAAACTTGCAGAAGTTGAACCGCCTGGTTCATCCTGCAGTCATGGAACGCTTTGTCTGTTGGGCGGAAGAACAGCAGGCCCCTGCCGTGATGATGGAGTCGGCCATCGTTTTTGAAGCGGGTCTGACGGATTATTTCGACAAGATCATCGTGGTGAATGCCCCGTTGGAGCTGCGCATCCAGCGGGTGCAGGAACGCAACCCCCATCTGAGCAGGGAAGACATCCTGCAGCGTATGTCGCACCAGATGCCCCAAGAGGAGAAGTGCCAACGGGCGGACCTGGTGATCTGCACGGGAGAGACTTACACGATGTCTCGCAATTTTATCCATGGGGAATCATTATTTTAATGTATCTTTGCCGTTTGTTTTGCAAGGTGTCGTATGGGAAAGTTTCAAAAGATAAAACACATCTGGAATATCATCAAAAGTGAGTGGAAAACTCGCTATAGGATTGTGTTTTCCAACGAGCAGACGCACGAGCAGCAGTGGGTCATCAAGCGACTGACCATCCAGAAGATGTTTGTGATTGGCGTCATTGCTGCGGCTATTCTCATATTGCTGACCACCATACTGATAGCTCTCACCCCGTTGCGGATGTACATTCCTGGCTACACCTCCAAGAATGACTACAAGCTGTACAAGCAGGCCGTGGAGCATATCGATTCTTTGGAGCAGGTCATCCAGTATAATCAGCAGTACATAGACCACTTCACGACCATGTTGTCGGGCAAGGTGCCCACGACTGAGGAGATGGATGAGGAGGCGAGCAAGACGCCGTCCGTGCATGCGACCGCCCGCGACAAAGATCGTATGGAGGCTACTGAGGAGCTGTTGGAGGAGTCGGATATGATCCTGGCGCGTTCTGACGAGAATATGGGTGGAGGTGCCGGCATGCCCGGCATCGAGCAGGCCAAGATCACCAATCTCAACCTCTATCCTCCCGCTATCGGCGCTGTCGTGCGGCTTTTTGATGCCGTCAAGGGCCATTATGGCATTGACATTGCCAACAATGACCGCACCACCGTCACCAGTGTGGCCGATGGGGTGGTCATCTCGACCTATTTCAACATGACAGACGGCTATGTCATCGTGGTGCAGCATCCCGGCAACCTCATCTCCATTTACAAACGGAATGCGTCGTTGCTGAAAAAGACAGGTGCACGGGTTTCCGCGGGTACTCCGATTGCTTTGATGGGCAATACCGCATTGGAGGGCGGGAAAAACAGTCACCTGCATTTTGAGTTATGGTATAATGGATTTCCTGTCAATCCGTTGGAGTATTTAGTAGTAGAATAACGTATGGAAAAAGTCATAGAAATAGAACCCTCCATTGTGGTGGGACTTTTTGGCGCACAGAACGCCAACATAGACCTGTTATCCCACATCTTCTCCAAATTGAAGATTGTGGCGCGGGGCAATGCCCTGAAGGTCATCGGCGAAGATGGCGAGGTGGAACTGTTTGAAAACAGGATCCATCTGCTGGAGAGTCATCTGGAGCAGTTTGGCAAGCTGACCGAGACGGACATCCTCAATATCACAGCCTTGGAAGACGACCGTTTTTATCGTCTCAACAGCGGCGACAAGAATGTCATCTTGTACGGCAGGGAAGGAAAAGCCATCAAGGCTATCACGCCGAACCAGAAAAGGCTGGTGGACAGTGCGGAGAAGAACGATATGGTCTTTGTGGTGGGTCCCGCTGGCACGGGCAAGACCTATACGGCCGTTGCCTTGGCGGTCAGGGCGTTGAAGAACAAGCAGATACGGCGCATCATCTTGACGCGCCCGGCAGTGGAGGCGGGCGAGAACCTCGGCTTCCTCCCCGGCGACCTGCGCGACAAGCTCGACCCCTATCTGCAGCCGCTCTATGATGCTCTTTGGGATATGATGCCCATGCAGAAACTCATGAGCTATATGGAGGACAAGGTGGTGGAGATTGCGCCGTTGGCCTTCATGCGCGGGCGTACACTGGACAACGCCTATGTCATCCTCGATGAGGCGCAGAATGCCACCTCCGCCCAGCTGAAGATGTTCCTCACGCGTATGGGCAAGAACGCCAAGTTCTTCATCACGGGTGACATTACCCAGATCGACCTTCCGAAAAATCAGCAGTCCGGACTGCTGCAGGCCGACCGCATCCTGCGCGGTGTGCCGGGCATCGATTTCATCTACATGGACACCAAGGATGTGGTGCGACATCATCTGGTGACCAAGATCATCACCCGCTACGAGGCTTTTGAGAATGAGCAGGAGGAGAAGGCCAAGGCGGCCCGACTTGCGCGTGCCGCCGAGAAGAGTGGGACGCCGGAGAAAACTGAAAAAGAATGAGTGTTAAAAGGATACATATCCCTCGCCGAATCCGTCGTCTGCTGAAACCGTTGGGATGGCTGTTTGGTCAGATGGTCCGCCTGCGCCGCTGGTGCTACCATAAGCGGATTTTCCGGTCGTGGCGTGCAGAGGTGCCTGCCATCTGCGTGGGCAACCTGGCAGTCGGTGGCACGGGCAAAACGCCCCATGTGGCATACATACTGTCCTTGCTGCAGTCCTCTCATCATCCCGCCTTGCTCAGCCGAGGCTACGGACGCCAATCCAAAGGCTATGTCTTTGCCGATCATGTGTCTGAGAATCAGTTGTCGGCCTCTCTTATCGGGGATGAGCCCCTGCTGTTGCACAGTCTCTATCCCGACATCCCGTTGGCCGTGGACGGCGACCGGGTGGAAGGCATCCAAAAGCTTTGTCAGGATGCCCCCGCCACGGATGTTGTGGTGCTGGACGACGCCTACCAGCATCTCTCCCTGAAGGCGGATCTCAATATGGTGCTGACGGAATATTCCTGGCCCTATTTCGTGGATTACCCCCTGCCCGCCGGGCGACTCCGGGAGTTTCCCTCCGCTGTTCGGGATGCCGACATGGTTGTCGTGACCAAGACTACAGAAGCACCCGAGCAGATCCGAAAAGAAGAGTGGCGGCAGAAATTGCAACTTGCCCCAGACCAACCGCTCTTCTTCACCTCTTATCAATATCAGGATCCGCTGCCGGTTACAACACCTGCCCGAAACTTGTCTCTGGAAGACATCCGGGAGGTGATACTCGTCACGGGCATCGCTCGTCCCCAACCGCTGGCAGATTATTTGGGCCACCATTTTACCGTTGCCCAACACATCAAATACCCCGATCATCACCGATATTCTGCTGCAGAAATGGATGCTCTGAACGCTGAGGTTGAGGATCACCCGGGTCGCGTGGTGATGACCACCGAGAAAGATTGGATGCGAATGCAGGAAGAGATATTGAAAAAAACCGTATCTTCGCTCCCTGTTTTTATTATACCCATATCCGTACAGTTTCTGTTCGAAGATGAACAACTATTATTTAATCAGATAATTCAAAAGCTATGTTGAAAGAACAATACGAAAAATCGCTGAAAACTATTGATTTCCTGAAAAATAGGATGACTATTCAACCCAAGGTCGCCATCGTTTTGGGCTCTGGATTAGGTGGTCTGACCAAGTGTATGGAGATATTGGACGAGATTCCGTACACAGAAATCCCCAACTTCCCGGTCTCGACTGTCAAGGGGCACAAAGGCACCCTGATTTTTGGCCGGATCAACCAGGTGGATGTGGTCGTGCTGAATGGTCGTTTTCACTACTACGAGGGTTATCCGATGGATATAGTGACCTATCCCGAGATGGTCTTTGCGGGATTGGGCGTCAAGATTTTGATCCTGTCCAATGCGGCGGGCGGCATGAACCCCACCTTCCAGGTTGGTGACATCATGCTGATCAGAGACCATATTAACTTCTTTGGTACCAATCCTTTAATTGGTCCCAACGACGACAATCTCGGTCCTCGCTTCCCGAATATGAGTGAGGTCTATTCCGCCCGACTGAGAAAGCTGGCGCGGCAGAAGGCCCGTGAGAACAACATCCATCTCCAAGAGGGTGTGTATTTGGGAGTTACGGGGCCCTGTTTTGAAACCCCGTCCGAGTACAAGGCATACTTCCTGTTAGGTGCCGATGCGGTGGGCATGTCCACTGTTCCGGAAGCCATTGTCGGCGTGTATCGCGGGATGGAAGTCTTCGCTTTGTCCGTCATCACCGATCTGGGCGTGGTGGGCCAAGTCATGGAGGCTACCCATGAGGAGGTGCTGCAGGCAGCCAACTCTGCCGAGCCCAAGATGATCCAGCTGATCAGCGAGATGATGCCTGAGCTCTAGTTCTCTTATTGTTCACCTTATACTTAACATAATGAAAGTAACCATTATCGGATGTGGCAATGCGGGCATGGTGCACGCTGCCAAGCTGATAGAACGACATGTCCCGGTCTGTCTGCTCAAGACCTCAACAGTCTCCCAGACGGAGTTTTTCAGATCCATGATGGAGGTCGGGGGTTTCAATGTGATTGACGAGACGCAAAAGGGCAAGCATTTCTTTGCCAAGCCCGACCTTATCACTCGGAATGTGGAGCAGGCTGTCTCTTTTGCCGATGTCATCATGGTGATGACCACCACCTCGCAACACGAGTCCGTGGCCAAAGCCATTGCTCCGTATGTGCGTGACGGACAAATTATTGCGCTTGTCCCCGGTTACATGGGCAGCTTGATTTTCAAAAAATACATTCAAAAGGAGGTTTGCTATAGCGAATGGGAGACGACTGCCTACAATGGTCGCATTGTGGATCAGTTATATGTTCATGTCACCTTCTACAATCCTCGCAATGCCATTTCGGTGCTCCCGGTGGCAGCCACGCAACAGGTGTTGTCGGTTTTCTCGCAGATGTTCGACAACACCCGATACACGCGCAAGCATATTTTGGAGTCGGCTATCCACAATCCCAATATGATCGTGCATCCTATCGGCATCGTCTTCTCCGCCTCGCGGATCGAGCACAGCGGAGGTGAGTTCTGGATGTACAAGGAGGCCTTCACCGACTCTGTCGTTCATGTTATCCATGCTTTTGACAGACAGAAGAATAACTTGCTTCAGGCCTTCGGCTGTGAGCCGCTGAACTACTTTGAGGCGGCCAAGTGGCGCAACGAGGAAGACCTCACCATCGATGCCATGGAGGTGTTCCGGTCTTTTTCCAATGCGGCCAACAAGGGACCTTCCACGATACATCATCGTTATCTGACGGAGGATGTGCCCGTAGGCTTGGGACTCTATACCTCTATCGGACGTGTTGCCGGGGTGGACACCTCCATTGCAGATGCTATCATCACATTGTCTTCGGCTTTGATTGAGAAAGATTTGCGGCAAGAGGCCCGTACTATTGAGTATTTGCTTGGCAAGGAAAAAGTGACCCCGCAAGATATTGTGCTTGCTCTTGAAAAATAGAAATCGACTATGCAGGAGAGTCTGAGAAACAGAACCATATCGGGGATGATCTGGGCGGGCATCGGAAAAGTCGGTGCCTTGGGTATCTCTTTCATCACCAATATGATTCTGGCGCGACTGCTGATGCCCGAAGACTTCGGCTGCATTGCCATGCTCTACATCTTCATCGCCATTTCCAGCATCTTCGTCAGCGGTGGACTTGGCTCTGCCCTCATCCAGAAAAAAGAGCCCACCCACATCGACTACACCACGGTCTTCTATTGGAACATCGTGATGTCGGTGATCTTCTATCTCATCCTCTTCTTCACGGCTCCTGCCATCTCCCGGATGTACGAGATGCCACAGCTGCAGAATGTACTGCGCATCCAGAGTCTGGTGCTCTTGATTCTGCCGTTCTCCATGGTGCAATCCAACCAGTTGCAGAAGCAGATGCGCTTCAAGGAGCTGTCCACTCGGAATATCTGCGCCACCTTCGCCGGTATGGTAGTCTCCGTGGTGATGGCTTTCATGGGTTTTGGTCTATGGAGCCTTGTCGCCTCCTCGCTGATGTCGTCCTTTACCAGCGTGATTCTGCTCTGGAGCATGAGCTCGTGGCGTCCTTCGCTGGAGTTCAGCTTTGCCTCGCTCAAAGAGCTGTTTAGCTTCGGAGGCCTGATGCTCGTCTCCTCACTGGTCGAATCCATCTACACCAACCTGCAGAGTTTCATCATCGGCAAATTTTATTCGGCGCAGGACTTGGGCTACTATGGACAGGCCCGAAAACTGGAGGAGATTCCCACCAATGCTCTCTCTTCGGTCGTCAACGATGTCTCCTTCCCGGCATTCTCTTCCTTGCAGGATGACAAGAGCCACCTGAAACACTCGCTTCGCAAAACCATCAAGACCATCACCTATCTGAACATGCCGCTGTTTGCGCTGCTGATTGTGATCGCCAGTCCCTTGATACATCTTCTCTACGGCATGCGCTGGGACACCTCTGTGCCCTATTTCCAGATACTCTGTCTTTCCAGTATGATATATACTCTGAACACCTTGAATACCAATGTGATAAAGTCATTGGGAAGAAGCGGTGTATATCTGATTGTGCAGCTTTCCAAACGGTTGATCGGTATCGGGTTGATCATCTACGGTTTCCACTATGGCATTTTCGGGTTGCTGTGGGCCATCGCCTCGGTGGGCTATATCTGTTTCTTCATCAATGCGGCGGTGAACCGGAAGTTGATCGGTTATGGTATCTGGGACCAAATGAAGGATGTGGGTGTATACTACCTCACCTCTTTGGCCATAGGGGCCGGGGTCTATTTTCTAGGGCAGGCGATGCCCGTCAATCAGTATCTGTTGATGGTCATCCAGATCATCCTCTTTTGCGGGTTATATCTGCTGGTCTCCCATTTTGGCCGTTTTGAGGGTTATCAGACCTACAAGGGGATCGTGTTGGAGCGATGGAATGCGCGCAAACAAAAGCAAAATCATTAACATTTTTTGTAAAAAGTTTTCATCATGGGATATCTCAGTTTGTTCAGGACTTTTCTTAAAACCAACATTTTTAAGACAATTTGGTTCAACTACAAGATGCTGCCTTTCCGACAGGCTGTCAAGATGCCGTTTTTCATTTATGGCAGAATGAAGATGCGCAGCACGGCGGGCAAAATCATCCTGGATACAAACGGAGAGGTCCATCCGGGGATGGTGAAGGTCGGCAAGAACGACTATTACATCGCTACGAGCGTACAGCGTACCATCTGGAATATTCGGGGTACATTGGTTATCCAAGGAAACACGCGTTTTATGATGGGCTCCTATCTCCTGGTGGCAGACAATGCCACGTTGACCATCGGCGGCGACGAGCAGATATTTGGCACCAACGTGCGCATTCTTTGCTTTGACCGCATCACGCTTGGGAAGAATGTCAGGATGGCGTGGGATGTCCAGATCATGGACTCGTCATTTCATTACATAGAGCTTGTGGAAAAGGATTCAGCGGTTCCGAAGCTTACGGAGCCAATTGTGTTGGGAGACAATATCTGGGTTGGGAACCGCACGACCATTTCCAAGGGCGCTCACATTGCGCCATGGACTGTTGTCGCTTCAAACAGCTTGATAAACAAGGACTTCTCGGATTGTGCCCCCTATTGTCTCTTGGCGGGTGCGCCTGCCCAAGTGAAGGCTACCGGCATGCATCGTATCTTTGACGAAGCACGCGAAAGAGAACTGGACGCCCAATACCACTACACGCGCACACACCTGTAACATCCTCTTTTCGACCTGTTCGTTCTCATTTTTTCAAGAAAGAAAAATCCTAAATTTAGTTTT
Organism: Bacteroidales bacterium; assembly: GCA_017615595.1. GTDB lineage: Bacteria > Bacteroidota > Bacteroidia > Bacteroidales > WCHB1-69 > F23-D06. The sequence goes on along the minus strand of JAFZZT010000027.1, from coordinate 2,423 downwards.
ATTAAGAATTTTTCTTTTCTGGTGCCCGCAATTTTATTATTTTTGCAGCCTTAAAAAAAGTTAAACGACTATGGCAAATTCAGAATATGCTCCGATGTTGCAGCGCAGCAAGAAAACACGCTTGCGTTATCGTGTTGCGGTCATCGGAGGGGGCAGTTGGGCAACCGCCATCATCAAGATCATATCCGCCAACCTGGAGCATATCCATTGGTGGGTTCGTGAGGATGAGGTTGCAGAGGGAGTTTCCAAATATGGTCATAACCCCAAATATTTAAGCTCCGTCTTCATCAACCCTGATGAGGTGAAAGTGAGCACCGATATCCGTTCCGTGGTGTCCAAGGCAGACTATGTCATCATCGTCACCCCTTCGGCTTATCTGCACAAGAGCCTGGAGCCTTTGCAGAAGCGGAGCCAGTTGCACAAGAAGAAAATCATTCTGGCGGTCAAGGGTATCGTTCCGGAAACGATGCAGTTGATCAGCGATTATATGCAGACGCAGTTCAAGGTGCCGGTGGAGAACCTCTGTTTGATCAGCGGTCCCTCTCACGCCGAAGAGATTGCGCAGGAGAAGTTTACCTATCTGACCGCAGCTTCTGCCAATAGCGAATTGGCGAGCATCGTGGCCAAGTTCTTCACGAACCGTTATTGCCGTGCCTCCGTCTCCAACGACCTGCTCGGCGCCGAGCTCTCCATCGTGCTGAAGAATATCTATGCCTTAGGTGCCGGTATATACAGCGGTCTGGGTTATGGCGACAACTTCATCGCGGCATACGTGGCTAACTGCCTTAAGGAGATGAAATACTTCGTGTCGCAAGTCTATCCCAACGAAGGCCGCCATATCTCCGATTCCGTTTATCTGGGCGACTTGCTGGTGACCGCTTACTCCACATACAGTCGCAACCGTCTCTTTGGTATCATGATTGGTCACGGCCTCTCGGTGCGTGTCTCCCTGCTGGAACTCCGCATGGTGTCGGAGGGTTACACCGCCTGCCGCTGTGTGCATGAGATCAACAAGAAATATCAGGCGAACATCCCGATTGTGGAGACCATCTATGGCATTCTCTATGAGAACAATAACGTCTCTTCCGAGATGAAACGCATTGCCGAGCATTTTGTATGATACGGTTTGTAAAACATGATGAGATAGACCGGGACAAGTGGAACCACGCGATCAATAATGCGAGGTTCTCTACTGTTTTTGCCCAATTCGAGATGTTGGATGCCCTGACCGCTCCAGATACATGGCATGCGCTTGTGGAGGATGACTATGTCGGGGTGATGCCACTGCCCGTGAGGTCGAAATTCGGCATACCATATATCTACACGCCTTTTTTCATGCCTCAGATGGGCATCTTCTCTCCTAAAACCGTTCTTGCTGGTGACACCCGAGCGTTTTTGTCTGTGATTCCCAAGAAGTATTGGCAGGCCGACCTCGTCTTGAACAGACATAATGATAGGATGGATGCCGATGTTCAATTGGTGTCCCACGAGTTGAACTTGCAGAAGTCCTATCCGAACTTGCGGGCGCAGTTCTCGCAGAATACCATCCGCAATATCCGGGATGCAGAGAGTCAGGGCACTGTTATTACCTTTGGTGAGTCTGTTACCGAAGAGACGATCCGGCTCTTTCGGGAAAATCGGGGTCAAGAGGCTGCTGTACACTTCCGAGATGCCGATTATGAGAGGCTGTTGTCTGTCGCACAGGCACTAGACGACGCTCGTGCCCTGCGAACCGTCAGCGCGCGCACCTCGGAGGGGACGCTTATTGCCGGCGCCCTGTTCGTGCTGGACGGCTCCCGCCTGTGGTTCTGGTTCTCCGGTCGCGACACCCGCTATGCTTCGCACAAACCACTCTTCCTCTTGATGGATGCCGTTATCCGTCAATTCTCCGAACAAGCTTTGATGCTGGACTTTAACGGTTCTTCGAATCCCAATGTGGCCCGCATGTACCGCAGTTTTGGTGGCGAGCCCTATAACATCCCGCTGGTGAGGATTTCCCGCTGCCCTTGGTTGATGAAGATCAAGGGGATGATTCGTGGTTGAAAAGATGTCGGGGACTCCATCTCGCTGCGCCCTATGGGACCATGAACCCGATGAAAAACTAAGAAACTAAGAAGTTAAGAAACTAAGGGAGCTGCTTTGCCATAACCCAACTCTTAACTCTTAACTTTTAACTCTTAACTATCATCTCGCCACCGCCACACTTCCTGTCACGTCCCTCGTCTCATGTCCGCGGCTCTTGTAGCGGACGAGCACGACATAGACCCCGTCGGGCTTGCCTGCGGCGTCCCATCCCTGGTCCTTGTCGCGCGTCATGAACTGCACCATCCCCCAGCGGTCATAGATGGTCATCTCGAAGCTCTCCACCTCGTCGGGGTAGGCGAACACCGGCAGGAAGAGGTCGTTGAGGCCGTCGCCGTTGG
>JAFZZT010000026.1 GCA_017615595.1 Bacteroidales bacterium | reverse complement strand
GATCCTGTGATGACAATTTTGTAGTGTTGGTCAAGTTTTTGTCTCACATATACCTCCCATTGCGGCAGTATCTGGATTTCGTCAAGAAGGAGCCATTTTGCTCCGTGTTGATCAATCACATTGTCCAACCTGCCGTAATCCGCTGTGGAGAAGTCCAGCAGGAGAGGATGTTCGAAATTGATGAACAGCACTGGTTCGGGTATTTGGCGGTGCAGTTGAGCAAGCAGTGTGCTTTTACCGCATCGGCGAATGCCACTGATGACAACGGTATGCGAGCTGATACTATTCAGAGGAATGGTACATTCGCGAGGAATTCCGATGTCATTCGACATCACCCGTTCCTGACATTCTCCGACAACCTGTTCGATAGTTTGTCTTAATATCATATCAATCAAATATTTAAAAAATTGTTCGTTACAAATAAACAATTTTGTTCGCTGCAAAAATACAACTTTTATTTGAATTAAACAACAACACAGATAACAGCATCGGCCTCGGATCTGCCAATGAGGACATTTTTCGTGCTACCCCACCCTCTCCGCACCTCCATGAGGCCTCCCTTGTTGCCCACCACAAAGAGGGTCGGCGGGTTGTGGCCGCGCACGAAGTTGTCGAAGTACAATGGCTCCCCTATGATGAAGCAGGAGCAAAGGAACGTGTCGCTGGGCTTGAGAGCCACACATCGGAAGACAGTGCAGGTCCGAATTGGTCCTATCACATCTTCATCCCCTACTCCACCACCACCTTCATCGTTCGCGAAGAACCATCGGAGGCAATAGCCTTCAACAGGTAGATCCCGGCGGGCATCTGCGACACCGACATGGTGCAACGACTCCCTGCAGCCACAGACTCCATTGCTGCCAATCTGCCGACCACATCATACAACTCCACACGAACAATGCCCTCTCCCTCCACGGTGACAACGTCATGGGCCGGATTGGGCCACACCCTCATATCAGCATGATCATGATCCGCCACTCCCACATTCAAGAAATGCACATGAAAGGTGAGCTGGCTGCCATTCTCCTGAATGTCCGTAATCTCAAAGCTCGTCTCGGGAGTCCCATCCGTCAGATAAGGATGCGGATCCGTGGTCGGGCCGAAAGAGGTGCGTCCCGACTCTTGGCTGAAATGCGCATCATAGAGAGCGCCCTGCACCGTGTCGCTCGCACTGCCCGGACGGAAGATCCAATACTGATGCGCCTGCGTGTAATAGTCGAAGAAGGCATTGGCGAACATGCCGTTATAGTTCAACGGCACCGTGTCGTTCCAACGCGCAACGATAAGACCTCTGCCCGGGATGCCTTCGTCAAAGAGATCCTCGTATGTGCGGTATTCGAGCACAAACCATTGCGTGGGGTCAATGTACGACTTGATATAGTAGCAATTCTGCGAAGGGCTCGAGCCTACACTGTACAAAGTATAGTCCCCGTCCTCGGTGATCTCTATCGGGTCATCCGACACATGCAGGATCTTGTTTTTATAGATGGCTGCCAGATGATTGGGCGAATAATTGTAGCACATCATATCCCAGCTCCCCGCCGGCGAAACATCGTCATAGTGGAGATAATGATACAGATCTGGCAAATCCAGCGAGTGTCCCATCTCGTGACGGAAGACATGCGCGCTGAACAAGGATGACGAGCCGCCTTCAAACTCCATATTGAAGGTGTTCGGGCGAACGCCATTGATGGTCGCCACATAGCCGAGCGAATCATGGGGGAAATACTCCATGTGGGGCCACAAAATAGACGCCCACGCACCCGTGCCGCCCTTCACGATGAAACTGATATTGTCAATATCGCCATCGCCGTCACCATCCAGCACGACATCCGGATCGACCAAGTGCAACGAGTCCACATACTTCACGATACGGCCCAGTAGCTGCGCTTCACGCATGGAGACACCCATAAAGGGATTCTCGCCTTGATACCCGATGGGATTCCAAGCACTATACGGCTCAAAATAACCACGAGGAAACGTGTCCTGATACGAGATGATTTGGCCATTCTGTATGTTATTGGTATAAACTGTGTTATAATGGATTTTGTCATAGGTAAGGGCTTTGTAAAAATTATACACGCTCAAATACCTTTCCGTTTTCCCATTAAACATGGTATCGATGTCCGCAAACGAATGATTGATCTCGAGATCATCGGCGAAACGCACGAAAATCACCAAGTTGGTCAGTTCTCGGGTCTCGTTTTGCGCCACGAGCGTCACAGGGGCAATCATGGAGAAAACACTGATTATCCATAAATAAAAAAACTTTTTCATAACCATAGCATTTAACATAATTTTCTGCCTGCAATAATACGAATTTTCCATATCATGGACGCATCAAAAAAACATCATAAAAAAAGGAGTCAAGAAGTATTAGCTTCCCAACTCCTTATGATTAAAGTATTTGGATTATTAGTATCCGAAGATTTCTTCCAGAGTGAGGGTCGTCACCTTGCCATACTTCTCCAGACCTTTCAGATCGACTTCGTCTTTGTTGCCCAGCACGACAACCACCCGTTTTTGACCTTTGATATAGGACTTGTTGAAGTTCACCACATCGTCAAGCGTCATCTTTTGGATGGCTGCATAGTTGGCCTTGTCGGGAGATGTTTTCAGACCCATCTCCTCGCAGGTGAGGTAATGGTTGATGATGCTCATCTTGCGGGTGCGCTCGGTGCGGTAATTGGAAATCAAAGCAGTCTTGGCCAAGTCGAAGTTAAGATCCGACACCGGCATGTTGTCCAACAGTTCGTTGAAAGCCTCCATGGCATCAATGAGCTTGTCGTTCTGCGTGCCGATGTGGGTCATATTGTAGTTGTATTTACCCTTCTCGTTCGGTTCGACATAGTAAGCGGCGGCGGAGTAAGCCAAGGAGCGTTTCTCACGAATCTCTTGGAAAACGATGGAGTTCATGCTGCCACCGAAGTATTCGTTGTACATCTCGATTTGCGGACTGAGTGCCCAGTTGGCCGGGATAGAAGTGCTCAGCTGACGGCACAAGGACTGTTTGGCATCATAGTGTGCAAAATATACCTTGTTCTCTTTGGTGGCCAAACGATCGTAGTCGGGACCCATCTTGACGGGTTTCTTGGCCGGATGCACACTATGCTTCTCAGCAATCACCTTCTGCAGATCGGCAAGACTCATATCTCCATAATAGAGAATGCGCTGCGGTTGGGAGGTCATCGTCTTGATCTGGTTAATGACATCCTGAGCCTTGATCTTCTTCACCTCATCGTTATTGACAAAATATCTGCGGTTATTATCCTTTCCGTAAGAAACATAGCGAAGCATATTTTGGAAGATGGTGTTTTGGCGGGACTTGGCATCCTCGCGGCTCTTCAAGACGTCTCGGATGGAGTTCTGCACCGACTCGTCAGAGATTTTCGGGTTGTTCAGGATATCCTCCACGATGGCTATAGCCTTTTCCATGTTCTCGCTCAGACCGGAGATTCTGACAGAGGCGTATTTGGTGCCGAAACTGATGCTGAAATCGCAAGCGAGGTCATACATGGCACGGTTGATCTGGCTAAGGGTGCGGTTCTCACTCTCCAACTGATCCAGGAAGGAATTGGTGATACCGGCCTTCTTGTCATAGAAGGAGCCATAGTTGTAACGGTATGTCAAATTGAAACGGCCGTTCTCGGTATTCTTCACATACAGAATCTCGTTGCCATTGGCCTTGCCTTTCTGCATATCCTTGTTGAAATCCACGAACACGGGCTCAATGGGTTTCACCTTCATGCTCTTGACCTCTTTCAAGAAAGCGCTCTCCACATCGCGGTTCATCACCACTGGCGTGATGGCAGGCTTATCCACTTTCTGCACGTTGCGCTGTTCACCCTGGCGCTTATACACGACCACATAGTTGTTGTTCTTAAAGATACGATTGGCAAAATCGATGACATCCTCCTTGGTCACATAGCTCATGTTCTCCGTCTCGTTGACCACATCCTGCCAGCTCTGGTGGGCCAAATAAGCCATCGCCATGGCCATAGCACGGTTGGAGTTGCTTTCCAGAGCGGTCATGTCTCTCAGCTTGCGGTTGTTGATAGCCGCTGTGAGCAGGTCTGCATCCCAATTGCCGGATTTCAGGATCTCAATTTGTTGCAGAAGCAGATCTTTCAACTCCTCAAGCGTCTGACCCTGCTTCGGCATACCAGTAAGACGGAAATAGGAGTAGTCGTTCAGATCGCTGACGCCAGAGGCTGCATACTGTGCCAGTTGCTTTTGATTGATGTTCTCATCGATGATACCGCAGGAACCGTTCATCAACACGGCATCCACCATCTCAGCAAGGAGCACATCCCGGGAGCCGGTACCGGCATCAATACGGAAACCGATTTGCACATTCTCAGCCTCAAGGCCCCAGACATCAACCGTCCTCACCTCCCGGATAGGCTTCTCATGGACATAGGTGAAATCAGGGATGTATTTGGGCTGAATCTTGCCAAAATATTGATCAATCAATCGAATTGCCTGGTCCGGGTCGAAATCGCCAGACATGGCAATACAGTAATTGTTCGGCACATAATAGGTCTCGAAATGCTTGTTGATATTGGTCAGAGACGGGTTCTTCAGATGCTCGATAGTGCCGATGGTGGTCTGCGTGCCGTAGGGATGGTTCGGGAACAAGGCCTCGTTTAACTTCTCGTAGGCGGTACGGCTGTCCTTAGCCATATTCATATTCTTCTCTTCGTACACAGCCTCGAGCTCGGTGTGGAACAAACGGAAGACCGGGTTGGCGAAACGCTCGCCTTCAATCTTCAGCCAGCGCTCCAGCTCATTACTCGGGATGTCCTCTTGATATACAGTCATATCATTGGAAGTGAAAGCGTTAGTGCCTTGTGCACCAATCATGGACATCATCTTGTCATACTCATTCGGGATAGCATACTTGGAAGCCTCGTAGGAGACAGAGTCAATCAGATGATAGATGGCCTTGCGCTGGTCCGGGTCTGTGGTGTGATTGTACACCTCATAAAGACGCTCGATCTCCTTCAGCTGCACCTGTTCTTTGGCCCAGTCGAGGGTGCCGAAATGGTTTGTGCCCTTGAACATCAAGTGCTCCAGATAATGGGAAAGACCCGTGGACTCGGCAGGATCGTTCTTGCTGCCCACGCGCACCGCGATGTAGGTCTGGATACGAGGGACATCCTTGTTTACAGAAAGAAAGACCTGCAGACCGTTATCCAACGTATAGTGAATAACGTTCATCGGGTCATTCTGGTAGGTCTCTTTGTGATAATTTTGCGCCTGCGCACTGACGGCAAAGAGACAAGCCACCATCAGCAAAAGGCATCGTGCAAATATTTTTTTCATATTGGTCATATTTGAATTAAAAAAGCTTTTTCTATTCCTACTTTGAAAAAAAACAAGCCGCTTTGTGATAAAACGGCTTATTTTTTCACTTCGGTAACCGATGTCGGCTACTCTTGTTTCAGGTGAGCATTGATCTTGTCGTTCAACTCCTGAGGAATTTCTTTCTGCAAGAGGACCTTCAGCTCACGGAGACGCTTGTTATTGTCCAGATTATCAGAATTAGCCTGATAAGCTTTCTCGCACCACTCGTGGGCATTTTCCTTCAACTGTCTGAATTCCGGGCTCAAGTTGATAGTGTTGGCGTCATTCCAACGTTTCTGATTTTGCAACTCTTTCACCTTGTCCATGTAGTCATGCATCTCCTCATAGTAGCGATAACCCATCTGGCTGAGGAGTCCGAAATCGTTCGGGAACTGTGCCATGGCATCATTGAGGATATTCACGGCCTTGTCGTATGCCTTGCTGTTGTTAAGCCAAGTAGCGCAGATCACGATCATGTTCAAATCCTCGGCGCTCTTGGTTCCTTTGGCGTTGATGCCTGCCATCACTTCGTCCACGACCGAGATCAGATTCTCATTGTCGTTGATGGAAGCGTAGTAGTCCATGCGTGGCTCAGCCAACAGAATCTTATCCTCGTCTTTCAGAGAGTTCAGAGCGGTTTTCAAAATCCCTTCACATTTGGCGGTATCGTTGTCTGCCTTATAGAGATAATACAACTCGACATAGGCGTTCGGGGCAACAAATCCATTGTTGATAGCCTTCTCCAGCATCAACTTCTCATTGGCAGGATCCTGTATTTGCAAATAGCATACAGCTGCCTCATAATAAGCCAACGCAGCGTTGGACGTTTCAGCGCCTAATTCAAAGTTGTTGGCTGCCAGGGTGAAATAGCGGATAGCATCCGCGAAGTTTTGCTCCTGCATAGCCGCAGTACCCATTTCGAAGATTGGGATGGCCAACGCCTGCTGACCCAGCTTGGCGCCCATCATACCCGTCTTAGGCTCAACCTTGGAATCCAGCTTCAAGGCTTGGAGGAAAGCCTCATTAGCCTCAATAGCCGCATTCGGATAACGGGGTTTATAAGCGGGATCTGCTTTTTTCTTGTTCATATCTGATTCACATAGACGATAATACACATTTCCCTTCATGAGCCACACCTGGGCATTGTCGGGATAGCTCTTCATGCATTCGTCAAGGAATTTCTTGGCTTTGGGAGGTTGTCCGTTACGGAGGCACTGCCATACGTCATCCAGGCATGATTGGCCAAACAGAGAGGTGCTCAATGCGATGCCGAGAACGATTAACATTAACTTTTTCATTGTCTTGTGGGTTTTAAGGTTATTACTATTTATCTTTTTCTAATGATTTTATGATCTTGTCAATTTCATCCGCCTTGGGCGACTGTTGCTGTATATAAATGGAGCGCAACGTGGTTAAAAGACTCAAGTCGGTAGGGTTAAGTTTACGCGCCTGCTCAAAAAAATCTGCAGACTGCTGGAGCATATTGTCGGAGACCTGCTTGTAATACTCTCTTTGAGAAGAGGCATTCTCATTCAACAACAAATTGTTATAGTCATTAAAAGCCTTCTCATGGAGATAATATTTGCAAATGGCAAGGTTGTAGAGAATCACAAAATTGTCGGGGCGCTGCCGGTTGGCATACTCGAGCAACGAGGCCGCGACATCGTAGCGTTTCTCCTTGATGCGGAAATTGGCCAAGTTGACAATGTCATCGACATTGGTCAGTTCGTTGGCGGAGATGTTGTCCAACGCGGCACTTGCCCTCACCGAATCACCGATCCAATACAGATAGTCGATCTCCGCCAGGCGAATGCTTGCCTCGTTCGGGATGGTCGCCTTGGCTTTTTGCAGCACTTGCTCCACAGAGGCACGGTCGTCCCGTGACTTGTAGAGATCCATCAGACGGGCAAAGACGTACGGGTTGTTGGAGCCGTCATCCATAGCCTTCCGATAATAGAGGAGCGCATTCTCGGGATCCGACATCATCTCCATGGTATAGGCGTAATAATAGTATATCTCGCCATTCATGGGATACTGGGGCTTGTCCATCTCGTAGGAAGCCATACTCATGCCCAACGTGGTTTTGGCAGCCTGGTAGTCCTTCTCGATGAGCTGGTCCACACCTCTCACCAACAAAAGCGGATAGAGCTGTTTCATGGCATCCTTGGCAGAGAACATATCCATCGCCTCGGCATTGGGATTCAGCTCGACCGACTTCTGGAAAGCGGCGTATGCCTCCACGGGAGCGTCAGGGTGCTGGATCACGAAGGAAGCATCCTTTTGCTTCGCGCTGTACTCCTCATTCGCCAGGAAGTAGCAGATGTTCCCTTTGTAGAGCCATGTCTGCGCCTTGGTGGACAACTTCGCATCCTCAGCACAGAGGTCGATCATCTCTTTGGCCTTGACGAAATTCTTGTCATAAAAGAAATTGTAGGCTTTCGTCAATGAGGGTTTCTGTGCCGACAGTACTTGCAGGCACAGCAGGATGCAGACGATAGAAACAATCTTTTTCATGTTAAACGGTTTTATTAATCGTTAGACTCAGTCGGTTGCGTGTCAGCCGCGGGTTCTTCAGTAGATTCAGCGGGATTCTCCTCGTTTACTTCATCGTATTCCTCATCTTCGTCATCTTGGCGAGGCACCACGCATACGGCGGCGATGACATCATTCTTGCGGAGATCTATCAGTTTCACGCCTTGGGTGTTACGGCCAAGGATGCGGAGTGTGTCCACATGGAGACGGATGGCGATGCCCGAGCGGTTGATGATCATCAGGTCATCCTCGTCCGTCACATCCTTCATGGCAATCAGGTTGCCCGTCTTCTCTGTGATCTTGATGGTGCTGACGCCCTTGCCACCACGGTGGGTGATACGGTAGTCTTCCAGCAGGGAGCGCTTGCCAAAACCGTTCTGGGAGACGATGAGCACTGTGCTGAGCGGGTTGTCGATGGCGAGCACGCCCACGATCTGGTCGTTCTCATCTGCGAGCGTGATACCCTTCACACCAGAAGCGTTACGGCCCATGGCACGCATCTCTTCATTCTCCTTGAAGCGGATGGCACGACCGGAATAGAGGGCCAGCATCATCTCGCTGTTGCCGTCTGTCAGGCGGGCTGCGATGAGTTTGTCTCCCTCACGGACGTTGATGGCGATGATACCCTTCTTGCGCGGATGGGAATAAGCTTCGATGGTCGTCTTCTTGATGATACCCTTCTCGGTACAGAGGAAGACAAAGTGGTTCTTGATGTAGTCGGGATCGGTGACAGACTTCAGATTGATGATGGAGGCGATCTTGTCGTCTTCTTCTATCTGGAGGATGTTCTGCACGGCACGGCCCTTGGAGGTCTTGACGCCTTCGGGGATCTCAAACACGCGCAGCCAGAAGCACTTGCCCTTCTCGGTAAAGAAGAGCAGGTAGTTGTGGTTGGTAGCCATGTAGAGGTGCTCGATGAAGTCCTCGTCACGGGAGCTGCCACCGCGGGAGCCCTTGCCGCCACGGTTCTGGACCTTGTATTCTGCCAACGGGGTTCTCTTGATGTATCCCAAGTGGGAGATGGTAATGACCACCTCTTCGTTCGGGATGGTGTCTTCCACCTTGAATTCAGAGGAAGAGTATTGAATGGGAGAACGGCGGTCATCGCCATAGCGATGCTTGATATCCTGCAGCTCATCCTTGATGATTTGCATACGGAGGCTCTCGTTGGCCAGCACATCTTTCAGGTAGGCAATACGTTTGACGAGCTCGTCGTATTCGTTTTGCAGTTTCTCTCTCTCGAGGCCGGTCAGCTGGCGGAGACGCATCTCCACGATAGCCTTGGCTTGCAGATCGGTGAATCCCCACTTCTCCATCAGGCCGTTCTGAGCTTCCTGGACAGTCTGGGAGGCACGGATAAGCGCGATAACCTCGTCGATGATGTCCAAAGCCTTGAGGAATCCTTCCAGCAGATGGGCACGGGCCTCGGCTTTCTTCAGGTCGAACTGGGCGCGGCGAATCACCACCTGATGACGGTGCTTCACATATTCGGCGATCATGTCCTTCAGGTTCAGCGTCATAGGACGGCCATTGACCAGTGCCACATTGTTGACGCTGAAAGAAGACTGCAGGGAGGTCATCTGATAGAGTTTGTTAAGGATCACCTCAGGCACGACCTCACGTTTCAGATCATAGACGATACGGGTGCCGTTGCGCTTGTTGGTAAGGTTCTCGATATTGGTGATGCCGGCGATCTTGTCATCCTTCACCAACTCCACGGTATGCTTGATCATATCCGAAGGATTGACCATATACGGGAGGGAAGTGACCACAATACGGTTTTTCAGCTTATCGACCTCGATTTCGGCATGGCCACGCATGACGATACGGCCACGACCGGTCATAAAGGCCTCCTGCACACCCTGATAGCCATAGATTTCACAGCCAGACGGGAAATCCGGGGCTTTGATGTAGTGCATCAGTTCGGGGATGGTGATGTCGTTGTTGTCGATATAGGCGCAGATGCCCTCGCAGACCTCTCCGAGGTTGTGGGGCGCCATATTGGTGGCCATACCCACGGCGATACCGGAAGCGCCATTCACGAGCAAGTTGGGGATCTTGGACGGCAGGACTGTCGGCTCCGGGATGGAGTCGTCAAAGTTGAGGGTCATATCCACGGTGTCCTTCTCAATGTCGGCCACCATGTCTTCGGCAGACTTGCGGAGGCGGGCCTCGGTGTAACGCATGGCGGCAGGGCTGTCGCCATCGACTGAACCGAAGTTACCCTGACCATCCACAAACGGATAGCGCAGTGACCAAGGCTGGGCCATACGGACCATGGCGTCATAGACGGCCGTGTCACCGTGCGGGTGGTACTTACCCAACACCTCACCCACGATTCTGGCGGACTTTTTATAAGGCTGGGTGGATATAATATTGTTATCCCACATAGCGTAGATGATACGACGCTGAACAGGCTTCAGACCGTCGCGCACATCCGGCAGGGCGCGGGAGACGATGACGGACATCGAATAATCGATGTAGGCCGTCTTCATCTGGTTCTCAATGTTTACTTGTACAATTTTCTCTCCTAATTTTTCTTCCTCTGTCATAATTTAAGCAATAATGGTTTGTGTAAGAAGTTGATTGACAATTTTTTAGTCAATCCAAAATCAAAAGACTAAAATAATATTTTTTTTCAGATTTGCAACATCCGGGGGCCACTTTTTTCCGACAGAGTTATCAACAAACGCATCTGCGAAAAAAATATGATGGAGACGGGTGGAAATCAATATTTTGTGTATGTTTGCAGTCTGTTTTTAAAGAAAAGATAACAATGGATGACAATCTATGCAATCTGCTCATCTCAAAGGGGCAGTTGAAACAAGACATCTTTGGTGTCACGCTGGAAACGATGAAAATGTTCAAGGAGTGCGCCAAGGGGTTTGAGGAATTTTACCGCGACAAGTATGCTGACGAGCACAAAAACGTGTCTGTGCTGTACAAAAACAAGAACCAGTACCAGTTCCAGTTGCAATTTGCCGGGGATGTGTTGATTTTCATGATGCACAGCAACATTTTCGAGTTCTCGCGCGAGCACGAGATCATGAAATCGCCCTACATCAAGGAGGACAAGACCCGCTCCTACTGCGGCATGATTCAGATATTCAACTTTCTGCGCGACTCCTTCGAGTACAACCGCATCAACGACCTGGGTTACATGATCGGCCGTATTCTCATCAACAAGGAGGGGCACTACTACATTGAAGGCAAGCGGGAGTTGGCCAAGGTGCTGAACAACTTCAGCGTCAACGAGATCAACAAGGAGACCGTCACGGAGATTTTGAAGTCCGCCATCATATACACCATCAACTTCGATTTGCTGGTTCCAGACTACGAAAAGACCAAAATCATCACGGTGGACGACATGCTGGAGATTGAAGACCAGAACCGCATCCAGACAGGTAAACGTCTGGGATTCAGGTTCGAACAGGACAAAGATCAGGTGTAGAAAAAAATTATGAACAGGTTTTGGTTGTGTCAAAAAAAAGAGTATTTTTGCCGCGTCAAAATCTGACATAAATGGCGAGTTCGTCTAGTCGGCCTAGGACGTCAGGTTTTCATCCTGAAGATCAGGAGTTCGAATCTCCTACTCGCTACTCAAGGTTGCTATCAAGCAACCTTTTTTTGTGCCAAATGGTATGGATCAAAAAAGGGACGCAGCGAAAATAACAACTTTATTGATTGGTGCAGTGGGAAAGGACAAAATTCCTCATTCATCTCACCCTTCCTGCTCGTAATAATACGAGTAGTCGATTCCCTTCATAAATATCTCACGGTCGTCGATTTTGTCTGTCAGGGCCTGTTGGAGCAGGGCGCGGATTTTGTCGCTGCTGACGGCACTCGCTACCATCGCGTCTAAATAGTCTGATTTCCCGATTTTGCTCCAGTCGATGCACAGCCCTAACCGCTTCTTGAGAATCAAGTCCAACCAGATGCGGGTGCTGCGACCGTTGCCTTCCATGAAAGGATGAGCGGCGTTCATCTCCACATATTTATCCACAATCTCTTCGAATGTCGTTTCCGGCATCTTCTCAACTGTCTTCAGGTAGTCGGGCAAATACTGCGCAAGGCAGAACAGTGTGTCGCCTTTGGAGATGGTCTTGGTGCGTATCTTCCCGGCAAAATCGTAAAGCCCGCCGAAAATGTAGGCGTGAATCTGCTGCAGGGCTTTCACCGTGCCCACATCCTTGTCCGCCACCAAGTTGCTTTCGATGAACGTGTAGGCCTTCTTGCGGCTCCGCCCGTCAATCGTGTTGTCGCTATAGGTAAACCAGTCCAGAAAATCAGTCGCCTTGGTATTGGGGAAATGTTTGCCCAATAACTCAACCCCTTTCTGGTCAAGCACATCCGAAGGATGTTTCTTGCCGTCAGGAGCTGTCATTTTCAACTGGTTAGTGGTACTAACCACTTCATTTCCATCACGCTTCAGCTTTGTCTTGAGGTACTTCCAATAGTTGCGGTTCTTCTGGTAATCAGCTTCATTGTTAATGGCCCCGACAATATCTACTACGGAAAACCACCACTTGGACAGTTCTTCGTCCCAAATGGCACGCACCTCGTGATCGTTGTAGAATCTGATGGATATTTTGCTCATTGTGGTTGTTTTTTATATGATTTCTTTGCATATAAGAGACGCAGCCTCCGCCACGTCTCTATACTGCTAACTACTAACATCTAACTACTTTCTCACTTTCTTCACGAACTCCTCCACTTCCGGCACGCCGCCTTGATAGACGAGGTAGCCGTCGTAGGGTTCGCGCGGGGTGATTTCGTCGTTGATAGGGGTGAGCATCAGCTTCTTCACGTCCTCGCGCTTTTGACCGCTGTCCTTCGTGAGGCCCAACGCCCAGCCGAGCTTGATATAGGAACTCTCCGCCAGCATGTTGTCGGCAGGGATGATACCTCGGGCCATCATGTCGCGGCCGGTGTCATAGACGAACATGTGGGTATAGCCCCAGATGGTCTGCACGCTCATGTACTGATGTACGCCCGCGTCCGTGGCTCTTTGGATGGCGTCGAACATGTGCTTGTTGACGTGGCCCAAGCCAGTGCCGTCCCATACGATGCCCTTGTATCCGTTGTCGATCAGGGCGTCCAACACGTCCGGTTTCATGCCCGGGTAGTAGTATAGGATGGCCACGCGGTCGTCAAAAGTAGGCACGATGCGGGTGACATCCGGATCGTTCTTGGCGATGCTGCGCTTGTAGTCCTCATAGTTGGTGATGACCTCCACTTGGCGGTGCTGTTCGCCTCTTCTGCGATGGTTATAGACCTCCTTGATAGGCTGCACGCCGTCTCTGCGGTTCACCGTGGCCAGCGGCGTGTCGCCGATGGTGCGGAAGGTGGAACGGTAGGAGCTGTGCATCTTGCGCACGCGCGTGCCGCGGTGCAGGAAGCCGTAGTCATCGCTGGTGGGTCCGAACATACAAACCATCACCTCGGCGATGTCACCGTGACCGGCAGCGGTCATGGCGTGCATCAGGTTCAGGGCCGCATCAGAGCTCGGACGGTCAGAGCTTCGCTGAGAGCCGACCAGCACCACGGGCATCGGCAGGTTCTGGCACATATAGGTCAACGCAGTGGCGGTGTGCGCCAGCGTGTCCGTACCATGACCAATCACAATACCCTCAATACCTTTCTTTATCTCATCGCCAATCTTGTTGGCCAGCGCTTTGTACTCTACCGGAGACATGTTCTCGGAGAAGACGGCGAAGACCTTCTCGGTCTCCAAGTTGCAGATGTCGGCCAACTCGGGCACGGCGCCGTACAACTCGCCAGGCGAGAAGGCGGGGATCACCGCGCCGGTACGGTAGTCGAGGCGGGAGGCGATGGTGCCGCCAGTGCCCAACAATTTGACGTGCGGCAAGCCCGGGGTGTAGGGGAACTCCTTCTCCGGAATCTTGAACACGGGCTGCGGGTCGCGCTCGCCCTTCATGTCAGTGATGGTCTCGATGTCGATACCGATGTTATAGCCAGTGGCCACCTTCATCACGATGTGGATATCGTCGGTGTTCTCGGCACGGGGCAGGATCTTGCCCGAGAAGTGACCGCGGGTGGTCTCGACCTCGGCCTTGTCCCAAACGTGGACATCATATTTTTTGAGCATCTCCAATGCCCGTCCTTTATATCCTTGGAATGTTACTTTGTCGTTGTTTTCCATAATTTTAGTGATTAGTGATCAGTGAACAGTGATCAGTAAATTACTTGGTTGCTATTTCGGTGAATGCGGCATTGCCAGCGGCATGTTGGCGAGCGCAGCCGAGGAGGTAGTTACGTTTGTCCTCGTCGGTGGTGCGTTTGCGACGCGGCTGGAAGACTTCAGCCATAATGCCCATACCTTCTTCGATTTCCGCCTTGGTCATCTTCCTGTAGCCAGTGAGAGCCAGCAGTTCGGCGAAGTCAGCCTTCGGGTGCTCGAACATCAGCTTGAGCAGGTCAGGGGCGATGGCTTTATCCAGACCTTCTTGTTTCAAGAAAGCAAAAAGATCAAAGATCTTGCAGGTGCAGAACGGGATAGTACCGTATTGACCGTGCCAGTGTTTGAGTCGTTGGCCGAAGAAGGTGCCGAGATACTTGGGACAATAGTCCAGCTCGGTGGCAATCTTCTTGATGAGCGGGAAGAAGTTGTGCGTGAAGATATATTTGAAGCAGTCTTGCGGCACGCCCCACTCCACCATCTGCGCGTAGCGGTCGGCCACGGAGTCGGGAATGTTCTTGCGCAGTTCCTCGATATAGTCGTTGGTCAACGGGATAGGCGCGGAGTCGGTGTCGGGATACATACGGTCAGCGCCGGGCAGCACACGCTCGAAGATGGTGGTGCCGTCTGGCAGGGCCTTGCGGGTCTCGTGCGGGATGCCGTCGAAGGTCATCAGCGCACGCTCCTCAATGGTTTCGAGGGCGGTCTTCACGTCTTCCTCAGGAGCCCAGAAGATGATCTGCGCATCGTTGTCGCCGGCGTTCAACGCTTTGGCGGCCTTCTCGAAGACGCTGCGGCTCACCACGTCCTCCAGGTCTTCGCTGGTGGCCATGTTGGGACGTTCGAGGCAGGCGATGACTTTCAGTCTGTCGGCAAACTCGCAGTAGAACGGATGACCGGGCTGGGTGAAATGAGAGAGCAGACCTGCGAATTGCGGCAGGTTGACGGCATAGACCTTTGCCCCACCCTTGATAGCATCCGTAATGGGATCGAAATAGAAATGGAAATCTTTGGGATTGAGCTCTATGAAGTTCATCTTCCAGTCCTCTTTCCGGATGCGGGCCTTGAGTTGTTCGCGGATGGCGAGCAGCGCCCACTGACGGAAGCACTCCACATGGGTCACTTCCGGGATCCATTTGGTGTGGGCCACGCCCTTCACCTCGATACGGGTGCCGCCCTTGCAGCTCACGTTGACATCCTCACGACCTGCACCGATGCCCGTGCGCACGCGGCCCGTGCTGCGGTTCAGGAAGCGGATGTAGTTACAAGCCTCTTCCACTTCGTCCGGGTTCACCATGTCGGGATAGGTCACGGTCTCGATGAGCGGCATCCCCAGACGGTCGGTGCGATAGACGCGGGTGTGTCCGATATCGGAGACCTCGCGGCAGGCATCCTCCTCCACGCTGAGCTGGATGAGGCGCACCTTTTTGTTGCGCAGCTGGATCTCGCCATCGATACCGAGGATGGCGGTACGTTGGAATCCTGTCGGGATGGAGCCGTCCAGATACTGTTTACGGGTGATGTGAACCTCGCCCACGATCTTGAGTTTGGAGGCGAGGGCTATTTCGAGGGCATACTGCAGCGCCTCGGGGTTGATGGGGAACGGCGGGGTATCGTCCACCTCGTAGGTACAGGCGGTGCGATGCGCGATGCGATAGACAATGTTTTTGCGGGTCTTGAACTCCATAAGGGCTGTGCCGTCATACTCGCCCATCTCGGAGAGGGTGGGACGCATGTGGCGCAACAGCTCGGCGTCAAACTGGTCCGGCTTCTGGAAGATGCCGGCAGGGCAGCGGCAGAAGAGCTTCTCCTTGGTCGCCAACTGCTGGTGGACCTCCAGTCCCGACATGAACCCGATGCGGTCGTAGTCGGCCTGGGTGGCCTGCTTGCGGTCAACATAGCCGACGGCTTTTCTGCTGGCCTCGTAATTTTCTTGGGGATTGATGGTTTGCATATTGTTTATAGTTTACTGTTTACCGTTTTTTGGATCTCGCTATCGAGCTCTTTCCGCCATAGGGCTGTTCAGGAAATAAATCCTGTTGCCTATATTCTATCCACTATTGTTTCAAAAAAACAAGGTGCAAAGATAAAAAAAAATATGATGGGACCATCAAAAATCCACATCATTTTTTAACGAAAAATGGACCTTCCAGGCAGCACCTTCCAGGCATAAAAAAAGGCCTCCCATCGGGAAGCCTTTTTTTCAGCTTTTCTAAAAGATTCTAGTAAACACTCAGGTTGTGTACCACAATCTTTCTGTCTTTAGCGGCTTGGAGACCATAGACGGTAACGCTTTCAGCCGTGGAAGTCTCGGCGCGTTTCACCTCACCGGTTGGGTTCTTGGTGATGGTAAGACCCGGTTTGGTGCCATTGATGTACGGAGCGAGGGCACCGCCTCTCACCTGCTTCATGTAGTTCAAGACGTTCTCGATACGACGAGAAGAGAGGTGTTGGTTGTAGGTGCTGTTGCTCAGCGGGCTGGCGAAGCCGGAGATCGTGAAGGAGACAGACTGTCCATCTTCCAGCAGATCGATAATCGCATCGCAGAAGGTGTTAAGACGGTCGTAACCTGTCTCGATAGAATCTTTGAAGAAGGCGGTCATCAAGTTCTCGGCATTAGTCTTGGCTGCACCGGAGAGGTCCTTGCCGGAAGAGGTCACATATTCGTTCTTCTTACCCATGTATGCATCATACAACTCTTTATAGTTGGTTGTAGTCACATCCTTTGTCGTTCTGGGATCCGGGCGGTCGTTTTCGAAATAGAGGGTGATCGGTCCAATGTTGCGGACGATCTTGGCTTTCTCAGCCAGTTTCTCTTTAGCTTCTTCCTCTTCGATGGAGAAGACTACCGGGATTTGAACGATAAAGTCGATCGGCTCGCAGCTTTGGGTTGCGGGGACGATCTTGGGGAAAGACTTCACGATGCGCAAAGCCTCGTCATCCAGTTCCTGATAACCAGAGGTGCTCACCACATGGATGTCATCCAGGGTACTGTCGGCCTTCACCAGGGCTTGGACAACGGTGGTACCGGAAATTTTCTGGTTTTTCATATTAACCGGATAGACCATCGTTTTTTTGATGTAACGGCACATTGCCTTGTTACCACCTTTGAAATGAGGCAGAGAAAGTGCAGATGTCGGGGTCACATGTTGCCCATTTGAATCAGCTTTCACGAGGGCAATACCATACTTCTGGCATCCGCTCCTATCGCCGTAGAGGAATCTCATATCCCCATCGCATTGAGCGTAACTAACAGTATAGCAGCACATTAAAACAACGACTGCTAACGTTCCGAAAAATGATGATAATTGTTTCATACTATTTATTATTTTACATTATATTCGAGGCTGCAAATATACAATTTATTTAAAACGAAAATATTTTTTTTATCACCAATCAATTGTTAGAAAGATTTGTCGCTCAGATCCTCCATATTCCATACAAAAGCGCGCAGTCCCTGTTGCTCCGCGGAGAGATCCAGCGCGTGAATATCCCGGAGAAGATTATCGACTTTTTCATCGGGAATAAATGTAAGAATGGCAGAATTGAGCGTAGGCCAGGCATGGGTGCCATAGTGGGGTTCTCCATCATCGGATCCCCTACCCTGCACCTCATTCCAGAAGGTGAACCCACGGATTTCGTTTTTATCCAGTATTTCTACAACCTCGTCGTAAAAGGCTTGATATAATGATATGAACACAGCTTTCATTGTTGTTGATTCGTTGATTTGTTGATTTGATGATTCGTTGTTGTATGATGGCCTTGTCATTATACTTCGTTGACACCGAGGGCTTTGTTGCGTTCTCGGCGTACGCGGCGGCGTTCGGAACCGCGAACATTCCATTCTGCGAACTTGCTGTACAAGATCGGGATAAGAATCAGCGTGACCATAGTGGAGAATGAAAGACCCCAGGCCACTACCATACCCATGGAGTTCCACATCTCGGCGCCCTCGCCCTTATCCACGGCCAGCGGGACCATACCGAGCACGGTGGTCAGCGTGGTCATCAAGATCGGGCGCAGACGGGAACGACCGCCGGCGACGACAGCGTCCTTGATGCTCATGCCGCGCTCGACGCACAGACTGGTGTAGTCGATCAGCACGATACCGTTCTTCACCACGATACCAATCAGCATCATCAGTCCGATCAACGCCATGATACCCAGCGCAGTGCGTGTGACGGCCAAGCCGATCAACACACCCGTGAGGGCGAAGAGAATGGAGAGCATGATGACGAACGGATAGGTAAATGACTCGAACTGGGCAGCCATCACCACATAGACCAACATGATAATCAGGGCCATCAGCATGAACATGTCGCCGAAAGCGTCCTGTTGGTCTTCCCACGTACCACCGATTTTATAATCCAGCGTAGCGGGGACATCCATCTGGTCGAGTTCTTTCTGGGCAGACTCCACCAATTCGCTCAGCGCAGCGCCCTTGGCCACCACGCAGGAGACCTTGACCATACGTTCACGGTCCTTACGGACGATGGTCGGCGGGGTGAAGGTTTCGACCACCTGGCCCACATCGCCCACGCGGATGCCTTTACCCATATTATTGTACATCAAAATATTCTCAATGGCATGCACATCATCGCGGAACTCAGGGGCATAGCGCACACGGATATTGTACTCGTCACCGTCCTCGCGGAACTGGGATGCGGTATAGCCATTGAAGCGGTTGCGCACATAGCTGGCGGCGGTGGTGGAATTGAGTCCGTTCTCAGCCAGTTTCTGGCGATCGAAGAGCACCTCCAGCTCGGGCGTATATTCATCACGGCTGATCATCACCTCGGAACAGCCCTCCACCTGCCGCATGCGCGCGGCGAGGTCGGCGGCAAACTGGTCAGTGGTGTTGAAATCGTAACAGTAGAGCTCTATATCCACCGTTGATTGTCCACCCATACTGCCCTGTCCCGTGGAAACGGTAGAAGAGACTATCTCGATATGCTGCCGCAAAAGTGCGCGAATACCGTCTGAAATCTCGGTGATGAACTTGTCACGCTCCGTCTTCTTCACCAAACGGATGTTGTAGGAAAGGAGGTTCGTGCCGTTCTCGCGCATCAAACTCCAGGTATTGTCCTCATCGGGCATACCCACGGAATAGTTGATGGATTTGATCTCGTTCGGGTACTTTTCACGGATTTCCTCCACAATCTGGTCACCCAACGCCTTGGTGGTCTCCACGCGGGTACCCTGAGGCAACTTCACCGTAACACTCAAACGGGCGTTGTCCTGTGTGGGGAAGAACTCGGTCGGGATCACCAGCAGCAGCGAGAGGCTAGCCAGGAAAATGATGGAAGCCAAACCAACAACCGTTTTTCTGTGGTTGACGCACCAGCGGAGCAGCTTGGCGTATCCATTGTCTAAACGGATGAGGAAACGCTCAATAGGACCGTAAACCGTGGCGAACCATTTGCTCTTTTTGGGATTCTTCTTCAACAAGAGGGAGCAGAGCATCGGCGTCAGCGTCATAGCCGCCGCCAAGGAGACCGCAATCACGATGGTGACAATCCAGCCGAGCTGTTTGAAGAGCACGCCGGCCATACCGGTCAGGAAGGTCAGCGGCAAGAACACGGCGATGATCACCAAGGTGGAGGCGATGATGGAGAGGGAGACCTCGCTGGTGGCGAACACGGCCGCTGCCTTCGGCTTGGAGCCTCTCTCAATATGGGTGGTGATATTCTCCAACACCACGATAGAGTCATCCACCACCAGACCGATGGCAATGGAGATGGACGAAAGGGAGATGATGTTCAAGGTATTGCCCGTGGCCAACAAGTAGATGAAGGCGGCAATCAAGGAAACGGGCACCACAATGGCAATGATGATGGTAGCGCGCCATCTTCCGAGGAAGAACAGCACCACCACGACCACCAACAGCAAGATGATGAGGATGGTCTCTTCCAAACTATCGATGGTGTTGGTGATATTCTCGGAGTTATCAACGAGGACATTCAATTCGACATCGGCAGGAAGGGAGTTCTTGATGGTGGGAAGCTCTTCGAGCACCTTCTTGCATATCTGCACGGTGTTGGCGCCGGTCTGTTTCTGGATGATGATCATAGCGCCGCGCTGGCCGTCCGTGAAGGACTCTTGCATGCGTTCCTGCAGGGTATCCTTCACGATGGCGACATCGCGGAGATATACATTTTTATTATTATAACTGCCAATGACAATCCCCTCCATTTCATCAGCGCTGTTGAACTCGCCGTCCACGCGCATGGAGTAGGTCTTGGAGCCCACATCGATGATACCCAAGGAGACATTGCGGTTTTCAGCGCCGAGAACAGAGGCGATCGTCTCGATGGTCAGGTTGTAGCTCTCCAGTTTGTAGGGATCGCAATAGACCTGGATTTCGCGCTGAGGGGCACCAGAGATGGAAACAGCACCCACGCCGCTGATACGGCTCAGCGGAGAGGAGACCTTGTCATCCAAGATCTTGTAGAGCGCCTGCGTGCTTTGTCCCGACTTCACCGACAGCATCATGATCGGCATATCGTCGGCGCTGAACTTGAACAGGTAGGGCTGGTTGGCGCCGTCTGGCAGTGCCGACTTCACCATGTCCAGTTTATCGCGCACATCATTGGTTTTTTGTTCGATATCCACACCATATTCGAACTCCAAATAGACAATGGAATAGTTCTCCTTGGAGTTGGAGGTGATGTGTTTGAGATCGCTCAGGGTGTTGAGCACATTCTCGATGGGTTTGGACACGTTATCCTCGATGTCCTCCGCGCTGGCGCCGCCATAGACGGTGAGCACCATGATGGTATTGCTATCCATGTGCGGAAAGAGGTCCACCGGCAGTTTCATCAGGGAGAAGATACCGATAATGATAACGGCGATATAAATCAACCCTGTCATGATAGGTCTCGCGACCGATTTTTGGTATAAACTCATATTTCTTACTGTTGGCTATTGGCTTTTAGCCTTAAGCTGTTGATTACAAATATTTTTAACTAAGACTCAGACTTTGACTATCAGCTAAGATTCTTTACCTTTACATTATATAGGCAAAAGGGTAATAGCTATTTCTTCTCCACATTCACCTCCAGTCCGTCTTTCAATCTTGCGAGACCTGTGGTAGCCACCATGTCGCCGTCCTGGACATTGCCGGAGAGCAGTTCATAGGCGTTACCGAGGTGGCGGCCGATCTCCACTCTGTTGAAGGAGACTTTGCCATCCTTATAGACATAGACATAGCGGTTGCCGGAGCCTTGCTGGCGGAAGATAGCCTCGTCTGGCACCACCACATGTTCCTGCGTGCCGAAGTTGATGGTCACGCGGGCGTACATACCCGGGCGCACGCGGCTGTCGCCATTGGCGAGCTGCACCTCCACGGGGAAGGTATGCGTGGCGCCGTCCATGGTCGGATAGATGAGGCTCACTTTGCCCTTGAACTCCTCCTCGCCGTAAGCATCCACCTTGACTGTCACCGGCGTGCCCACTTTGACCTTCTTGAAGAGCGTCTCGGAGATGTTGATGTTCATCTTCACCGGGGTGATCTGCTGCACCTGCACGACTGGGAGACCCCCATAGAGGTCGCCGCTGTCGTAGTTACGCTGGGTCACCACGCCGGAGATAGGGCTGATGAGGCGCGTGTTCTCCAGAAGGTTGTCGTAGGTTGTCTGCGCCACCTCCAGCTGGGTCTTGATGGCATCCCAATCGGATTTGGAGGTACCGCCCACCTTGTAAAGCTCGTCAATGCGGTTGAAGCTGGCCTTCAGGTTGTCGAGTTGGGCCTTCGACTGCTTGAGGCTGTTCTCGTTCATCTGCACCAGGACCTTGCCCTTGGCCACGCGGTCGCCAACCTCCACATAGATACGGTCGATGCGGCCGCCCGTGAGCGGGGCGATGTTGTTCACGGCATTGGCCTCCACGATGGCGGTGTACTCATAGGTCTGTTCCACCTCCTGCATGTGCACTTGCTGTGTGCGGATGGTCATCTTCTGATCACCGGCAGTGACGGCTTCTTTCTTTTTACATCCACCCGCCACCAACACGACGACCATCAATAAAATGCTTATGTTTCTTTTCATATTTTGGTGTTTTTTATTTTTCATCTAATTATTCTACCAAGCTCTTGTCCCTAACAGGGCTGTTCAAAAAAACTCCTAACTCCTAACTCCTAACTCCTAACTCCTAACTGACAACTGACAACTGATAACTACTCCACTCCCAACGTCGCATCCAAGTTCGCCTTGGCCGTCAGATAGTTGAAAATCGACTGGCAATAGGTCAGCTGGGTGCTGGTCAGGGTAAGCTCAGCGGTATTGAGGTCGAGCCATGTATTCATACCGACTTCATACTGTTTCTTGGCGATGTCGTAAGCCTTCTGGGCCTGCATCATCGTCTCGCGGTCGGCGGCAATGTCCTCGATGGCCTGTTGCATATCGTTAAGATAGCTCTGCACACCGATAAGCAGGTTGCGTTCAGCATCGAGACGTTGGTCGCGCATGTTCTGGATGTTCAAGTCTGACTGTTTCAGCTTGTAGGAGGTGGAGACCCAAGAGATGATCGGCACCTGAAGAGAGAGGGCCAGATACGAGTAGGGATAGTTGTTGAAAGCCTGTCCGTCGTCACCCATGCCGGAATACTGGAACGCGCCTGCCAGGGCAAGCATCGGAAGAGAGGCGCCCGTGATGATCTTTTTTGACTGTTCCAGCTCCTGGATCCCGAGATCCAATTGGCGCAGGGCCGAGTTCTGGGCGAGTTGGATATCCTGTTCGCTCGGCATGGTGGCGTTGAGCACACTCTCCTCGTAATCGTCCAGCTTACCGTCAAAGATCACCGGCTCGTCAATGTTCATCCCCAGCAGGACCTTGAGACGCATGTCGGCAAGGCGCACGCTCTTGGCTGCAGAGCTGACCGCCGGGCGCTGGTTCTGCAAGGTCACATCGGAACGCAGCTTTTCAAACTCGGACACCAAACCCTGATTGTAGGAGTTGGTCACCAGCTGGTTGCTGGCCTCTATGTTCGCATAGCTCTTCAGCAAGACTTCGTATGACTGTTTGGCCAGCAGGTACAAATAATAGGCCTGCTTCACCTGGTTGACAAGTTCCAGTTTGGATGAACGGGCCGCCTCCTGCGCCAGCTCGATGTCCATGGAGCTCAGCTTGAGGTTTGACCAAAGGGCCGGGGCTATCAAGGGAAGCGACAGGTTGGCGCCTACAGAATAGGTGTTGTCACGACCCACCTTGATGTTCATCGTCTGGCCACCCATATCCATCGACATCTGCTGTTTCAGCAGTGTCCGGTTGTAGTTGGCAGCGATGGAGACATCGGGGAAGAGAGCGGCGATCTGTTCCTTCTTGTATTCCTGCTTGATCTGCACCGTGCGGTCGGCGATACGCATAGTCGGGGTTTCCGACAGCGCAATCTCTATGGCTTTTTGCAGATCCACATGGACGGAATCCTGCGCCTGCGCCCGCAGTCTGGAGGGCATCATCATGCACACAAGAGCCATCGCGAACAAACACGACAAAGACTGCACCTGTTTTTTTCGCATTTTTTTCATCCGGATGTCTTTCATTCTATTCATAAAATAATATCCTAAAAATCTAAAAATCAAAATCTTAACAATTTAATAAATCATATTATTCAAAGGTCGCAAAAATAGGAAAAATATTGAATAAATCCGTGTAAAAAATACACATTGCTTTTTTGTCTCCAAAAAAATGTTTGAAGGGTATGGGAATGGGTAAAAAAAAGAATATTCGCACGGGTTGAAAATGGGGAAGAATATTCGGAAAAAATGTGTACTTTTGCCCGCTTGTAGGAGAAGACTTTGTAGAAGAAAGAATCATAAAGTATCACAACATAAACTTATCACAATGAGTAAAATTATCACAGTTGAAGAAGCAGTTTCGCACATTCACGATGGCATGACCATCATGTTTGGCGGATTTTTGGGCAATGGTTCCGCAGTCAAGATCATCGAAGGCATTGCCAAGAAGGGTGTCAAGGATCTCATCCTCATCGGCAACGACACCGCCTATCCGAACCAGGCCATCGGCATGCTGATTGCCAACAAGCAGGTCAAGAAGCTCATCGCCTCCCATATCGGCACGAACGCGGACACCATCCAGCAGTTCAACGACAAGGAGTTGGAGATTGAGTTCGTACCTCAAGGCACCTTGGCAGAGCGCATCCGTTGCGGTGGCGCCGGACTTGGTGGCGTGCTCACCCAGACTGGTTTAGGCACTATCGTTGCTGACGGCAAGCGCATCATCGAGATTGAAGGCAAAGAGTATCTCCTGGAGATGCCGTTGCACGCTGATGTCGCCTTGATTGGCGCCAGCATCTGCGATGAGATGGGCAACTGTATCTACAAGGGCACATCCCAGAACTTCAACCCGACCATGGCCACCGCCGCTGACCTCGTCATCGTGGAGACCAAAGAGCTCGTCCCGACCGGTTCCATCCCCATGGAGCAGATCCACACGCCGGGCGTTTACGTTGACTATATCGTAAAATAATGCACCATCAGAACAGTCAGGCTGCTTGGGGCGGCCTGACTTCTTTTTTAGCGCCGTGCCTTCTGCTTCTGTGCTTGGCTTTCTCCCTGCCGGCAGAAGCCCAGAAGGGCAAGCCGTTGGTTTTGGACTTCCCTCTGGACTTGTACGGCGAAGACCTTCAGCATATCCCTTGCGACACCTTGGGTCTATGTGTCTTCCACACCTTGATTCACAACGACAGCTGCCAGTTTGAGCTGCTGCACTACGACTGCAACCTGCAGCAGGTGGGGCACATTCGTCTCATGACACCCCTGGAGACCACCCTCGAGGCAGCCTGCTATGGGGATGGTGTGCTGACGGTTCTTTTTCAAAACAGGGAGAAAAAACGGCGATCGGGCCATGGAGTCCTGCTCCGATACAACTGCGTCCAGAAAAAAACGGACACGCTCAGTATTGACGGACTGGCGGCGGGCAAGGTCTTCTCCCTGGAGCGCCATCCCGGGTTGACGCTTTTCACGGCGGCGCGAGCCAACAACAAGGGCAAGGACCTCTACTACCTCCCCGAAGGATCCACACACGCCCAGCGTCTCTACATCCCTGACGCCATCGACTATCAGATCGAGGATTTCGGTGTGGACACCGTCATGCACCACGTCTTGGCCGCCCTTCGCTCCACCGTGAACAACCAGACCCTCCTTTGGCTATGCGAGACAGACTACGACCGCAACATCCTCTTCACCGCCCAGCTACCTGACACCTTGGGGCACCGCTGCGAGAGCCTGCGCATGACCCTGCTCGACAGCAGCCAATGGTTGCTGGCCGGCATCTACGACTCCAGAGCCAACAACGTCACCATGGGCGTTTACACCCTCCCCTATCACGACATGCAGTTCGACTCGCTCAGCCTTCACCCCTACACCACCGCCAGCATTATCGCTGCCAACAACAGCCAATACTACCACACCGGCGGCAAAATCATGCGCGACACCAACGGGATCGTCTTCATCACCGAGACTCTGTATCCCGAGTATCACGACAGGCCGATATACAACTACGGAATCATGACCTACGAGCAGTCGTTTTACGGTTATCGCTACATGAGCGCGGACGTGTTCATCTTCCAACCTGACGGCTCCGAGACCTGGTATTATAACTTCCCTTACGACAACATCCTCAGCCAGCAGATAGGATCCTATCTCAACTTTTCCTTTTTACCAGACAGATATCTGCTCTACTACACCCGAGGCAATGATCTGGTGACCATGCTCACCAACCAGAATGACGACATCCTGGACTCCAAGCGCACCTCCAATCTATTCCCCACCTCCGCCAGTTCCCCTTACTCCTACGAAGGGACACAAATGAAGCCGTGGTATGGCGGCTACTACCTCTTGTCTGGGAAGAAAATGAGCACAAGAAGCAGCCTCGGGGGTTCCAAGTACTTCATTCACAAATTGTGGTATCGCTAAGATCCGGGAAACAGGACGGTTTCCACAGTCGCCCACAACCTGTCTGCCGTTTGTTGCCAGCTGAACAGTTTTCGTTGTTCTCGGCCCTTGGCAATCAGGCTGTCCCGGAAGTCATCCTCGTTCCACAGACGAGTCATGGCATCAGCCATCTCCTGGACGGAATGGGGATCCACTAATACGGCCGCATCGCCAGCGACTTCAGGCATGGAGGTCACATTCGATGTGATGACGGCCGTCTCTGCGTTGAAGGCCTCCACGATCGGGATGCCAAAACCTTCAAACAGGGATGCATATACCAAGCCCCGGGCGGAGGCGTAGAGTTTCTGGAGCACCTCGACTTTCTGGCGTCCAAGCATGATCACATCATCGCGATGCTGCATGGCCAGATAGGTGTCTTCAATCTCTCCCTGCCACCATTTCTTGTCGCCGACCACCACCAGTTTGGCATCCGATGTCTGTTGTTCCTTGAAGGCATCAAAAGCACGGAAGATGTTGGCCAGATTTTTTCGTTTATGAATCAAACCGACGAAAAGGAAGAAGTCAGCGCCTTGGGAGAACTCCGCCTTGACAGCTTGCTGCTCCTCAGGGGTCATTGGGCGGTAAAGGTCATTAGAACCGTTATAAACAACATCTATCTTGTCCAGAGAAACACCATACTGTTGATGAATATCTTGCCGCGTGTACTCCGAGACCGTTGCAATACGATCGGCACAGCGGGCGAACTGCGGGAAGAAACGGTCGTAATATCTCTTGACAGTCTGTTTCTCTATAAAATCGGGATGATGGACGAAGTTCAGGTCGTGGATCACATTCACCACCGGGACGCCTTGCGGGCGCGTGGGTATCCAGCCGTCCGTGGAGAGAAAGAGGTCGGGACGGATGCGCTTCAACTCATGGGGCACTCCGAATTCGAAGAAGAGATACCATAGATAGGGATGACGGGCTTGGGGGTGCACCACCATCGGTGTGACATTGGGGGCATAGACAAAGGATTCATCGTATGCTCTGTCGAACAGAAAATAGAACTGGTGCTCCGGATGCTGCCGGACAATACGGGAGAGGCACTCATGGGTAAACCAACCAATACCCTCCAGTCGATCTTTCAGGAGAAGTCTCGTATTGACGGCTATCTTCATAAAACGTCCTTATTTTTTCGGATGGCTGGCCCGGATATCCTTCACATTAAGCTGCAAGGAGGTGATATTGTTCCAGACATTCTCCTCCACATGATACAGGAGATCGAATTCGCTGCTGTTTTGGAGTAGCGGGAGCTTGTCTTTACAGTTAAAGGCTATCATGTCGATGGGTTGCACGACCTTGTCCGCGTAGAGCACACGGGCTTTGAGGTGTTTGTCGCCCACAATACGGGCATTGCCCTCGTCAATCAGATTGTTGGATTGGAACACGGGTTCCATATTGCCAGGTCCGAAGGGGGCAAAGCGTTTGAGGTTGTGCATGAACTTGGGGGTGATATCGCCCAGGCTGATGGGAAGATCCACAATGATCTCGGGGAGGGCGGAGGTCTCCTGGATGTTATCGACCACATACTGCTCGAAGCGCTCCGTGAACTCCTCCAGGTTTTCCTCCTTCATGGAGAGCCCGGCAGCGAACTTATGACCGCCGAAGTGCTCCAGCAGGTCGGAGCAGGAGTCGATGCCGTCATAGATATTGAATTCCTTCACCGAACGGGCGGAGCCGGTGATCAGACCGTCAGAGGACTTCGTCAGCACGATCGTGGGTTTGTAGAAGACCTCCACGAGGCGGGAAGCCACGATACCGATGATGCCCTTAAACCAGGTAGGGTTGTATATGACGATACTCTTGCGGTTGGTATATTCGTGAGAGGTGCGGATGGTGTGGATAGCCTCCTCCGTAGCGTTGCGATCCTGCTCTTTGCGTTTCTCGTTCTGGGCGTTGATACTTTTGGCGATGTTGGCGGACTTGTTTTCATCCTCATCGATGAAGAGGCGCACCGACTCGCGGCCGCTCTTCATTCTGCCGGCGGCGTTGATACGCGGTCCGACATAGAAAACAAGGTCAGAGATGGAGATAACGCGGGAGAAGATGGTCTCCTCCTTGAAAGGATAGTGCAGTTTGATGCCGGCCTGGTCGAGGATAGACTTGATACCCATCCGCGGGAACTTGTTGATGATCTCCAGGCCGAAGTAGGCCAGGATACGGTTCTCGCCAGTGATAGCCACGATGTCGGAAGCGATACTGATAGCCACCAGGTCAATACGGGAAAGCCAGAGCTGGTCCGGGAGGCCATATTTCTGGCAGTATGCCTGAATGAGATTGAATCCCACGCCGCAACCAGACAGCTCCTTGTAGGGATAGGGGCAGTCTTTGCGCTTGGGGTCGAGGATGGCGACAGCCTTGGGCAACTCGTCACCCTCCAGGTGATGGTCGCAGATGATGACATCGATGCCATACTCGTTGGCCTTATCGACCTTCTCGTTGGCCTTGATGCCGCAGTCGAGAGAGATCAACAGGTTGATATTGTTGTTCCGGCAGTATTCGATGCCCTGATCGGAGATGCCGTAGCCTTCGGCATATCTGTCGGGGATGTAATATTCCACCAGATTTTTGCTTTCTGAACCGATTATTTCGCAGATAAAAGAGTACAGGAGCGCAACGGCGGAGGTGCCGTCCACGTCGTAGTCGCCATATACCAGGATACGTTCATTGTGGGTGATGGCATCCGACAGTCTGTTGACGGCCTTGTCCATATCCTTCATCAGGAAGGGATTATGGATTTTGGAAATGTCGGGGTTGAAGAACTCCTGAGCCTTCTCGGGAGTGTCTATTCCACGCTGTATCAAAATGGCGGCAAGCGGCTTCTCGATAGAGATTTTCTCGGCGAGGGCCTTTACTTCCGACTCGTCGGGAAGCTCTTTAAATATCCACTTTTTCTCCATAATACTAGTTCAAAAAAATCACCCGCAAACATACACAAAAAAAATCATATAAACAAGTGTTTATAATTTCATTTTTTTATCGATGTCATCGATGCTGGCACGCATCTTTTTGTCGGTGTCATAGAGGTTCGCGATGGTCTTGCAGGCGTGGAGCACGGTGGCATGGTCCTTGTTGCCGCAATAGGAGCCGATAGTGGAGAGCGGGAGCTTGGTGTATTTCTTGGCAAAATACATACAGAGCTGGCGGGCCAGCACGATCTCGCTCTTTCGGGTCTTGGCGTTGATGGTCTCCACGGAGATATTGTAATAATCGCCGATAATCTTCTGGATATATTCGATGGAGATCTCCTTGGCGTTGGACTTGACATACTTGTCCACCATCTCCTTGGCCAGATCCATGGTGATCTCGCGGTGGTTGAGGGAGGCCTGTGCCAAGATGGCGATGATAGCGCCCTCCAGCTCACGGGTGTTGGAGGTAATGCGCAGCGCCAGGTAGTCCACGATTTCATCCGGGAACTCGATGCCGTCGTTCTCCAGCTTCTTGCGGATGATGGCATGGCGCGTCTCCAAATCCGGAACCTGCAGGTCGATGGTCAAGCCCCATTTGAAACGGCTGAGCAGACGGGGCTCGAAGCCGGAGATGTCCACCGGGGATTTGTCGGAGGTGATGACGATCTGCTTGTTGTCGCGATGCAGGGCGTTGAAAATCTGGAAGAACGTGTCCTGGGTCTTGGCCTTGCCACCGCTCATGAACTGGATATCATCGATGATGAGCATGTCCAGAGACTGGTAAAAATAGATGAAGTCCTGGATATTATTGTTCTTCACCGCCTGCACATATTGGGAGCAGAAGGTGTCGGCGGTCACATAGACGACAATCTTCTCAGGGAAGTTGATCTTGGTCTGGATACCGATCGCGTTGGCCAGGTGGGTCTTGCCGAGCCCCACGTCTGAATAGACGAACAGGGGGTTGAAGGAGGTGGTGCCGGGCTCTTTGGAGATAGCCCAACCGGCGGCACGAGCCATGCGGTTGCAGTCGCCCTCCACATAGTTGTCGAACGTCATGCTGTCGATGAGGTTGGAGGGGATCTTCATCTTCTGGATGCCGGGCAACGCACGGGGATCCGGGATCTCAATATTGGACTTATTATATACATCCACCGGGGGAAGTGTTGACGGATTGGAAATAGCCGGACGGTAAGAGGAGGGTTCCGTGACATATTTGGATCTGTTGGGATCAGGGTTGATCTCGACAGGGTAACGGTATCTCAATCGGCCTTTGGGACCGAGGAACTTGTGAATCACCTCTTTCAAGACATCCACATAATGTTGTTCGAGCACCTCGTTGTGAAAGGCGCTGGGCGTGACAAGCGTGAGCACGTTATCCTCCAGCGAGTAAGGTATCAACGGGGCAAACCAGCTTTCGAAAGCCTGCACCCCGACGATTCCGGCAATCATCCCCAGGCAATCAGACCACACTTTTCCTGCATCAGTATTGGTATTATTCATCTCAAACAATTAAAAAGCTATAAAATAAACAATTATGGGATTTGATTTCCTTTCAAATCCACGCTGCAAAAATAAACACAAAAAAGTTAATAAAAAAAACAAAATGATATTGCTTTTTAAAAAAAATTGTATAGATAAAAACCGAGAAAAATTAAGCAAAGCATAAGGAACCTGCTTTAACTCAATCGGTTACGATACTCTTCACACTTGCCAACATCCTCCCAAGAATCGCTATCATGCTCATATCCAACAATTTTGAAATTATGACGATTTTGGAGGTAGAAATCGGTGATGGAAGATTTCTCCACTGTGGGAATAGCTTCCAGCATTTTGCGGTTGACAACGTGAATTCCGCTGAAAGCCCGCTCCACGTCACGGGGCCCTTCCGGGTCGCCGCGGCGGGCTCCCGAACGGCGGTCGTGCCACCCCACAAGCATTCTGGTGGTTTGGTCGAAGACAAAATAGCGGGAGGTCTCGCGCTGCTTCACAGCGAGGGTGGCGTCCGCTCCACTGCGCAGATGTTCTTCCAGCAAGGCTTCCAGGGAAAGCGTGGTCAGGATGTCCACATTGTGGATGAGCACCTGTTGGCAATCCTTCAGCAGCGGAAGGGCAAAACGCAAGCCGCCAGCCGTGTCGCGCAGATAGGCACGCTCGTCAGAAATCAGAATGTCCGCCCCGAAACGATGTGTTCTCAGAAAATCGATGATCTGATCCGGAAAATGATGCACATTGACGACTATATGCTTGATGCCTGCACTCACCATCCGATTCACGACTTGCTCTATCAGAGGGACTCCATCACAACGCACCATGGCCTTCGGACGATCGGCGGTCAGCGGCATCAGCCGCGTGCCGAGACCCGCGGCAAACACAAAACCCGTTACTTTTCGCATGTCAGATTTCATGGCTGCAAAGATAACAAATAATTAGAAGATTTTTGTATTTTTGCGGCTCAAATCATTAGCTACAACAATATGAAGAAATTATCTTGTATTCTTCTGTTTTTCAGCATCCTGCTTTTCACCGGATGTGGCAACAAGATGGTAACAAACCACTACTCTATCGGCTGTTTGACCTTCAAGGGCAACCTCATCTACAGCGATTGGGAGGGTTTCGAAGCATATATCTCCACCTTGGTGGACTATAACCAAACCTTGACTTTCACCAGTGAGACGAAAGAAGAGAATGACGCCAAAGCTGTCGCCTATTTCGACGAGCAAGCGGCCAAACTGGACACCGACTCGCTCTGCACCTTCATCGCTCCAGGCGACTACATCGTCTATGGTGTCGGCTACTCCGTCTCAGACGACAGTTTCTTCATCTTGAAAGGACTCACCCTCGGCTGCGACACAGTCATGGAATACAACGAGCAGTTCGTCCTAACCAACAAATAAAGAGAGATTTTCTAAAAGGTAACCCTGCTTTTGAGCATAGGCACGAAGAGGAAGTCACCAAAGGTCTCCTCCTCGTAGGTGCCGTCCCCGGTTTTTGTCAGGCGCATCATGGTTTGGGATTCTTCTCCGACCGGGATGACCATAATGCCGTTGTCGGCCAACTGGCCCAGCAAGGATTTCGGGACTTCGGAGGCGCCGCAAGTCACAATAATGCGGTCGTATGGAGCGAACCGCGGGATGCCATGGAAGCCATCCCCAAAAACAGTATAGATGCTGTTGTCCATCTGTTCCAGCAGCTTGGACGACTTCTGGTAGAGTGCCATCTGGCGTTCTATCGTAAAGACCCGCGCCCCCATAGCGCTCAGGATGGCTGCCTGAAAGCCGGATCCGGTGCCAATCTCCAGCACCTTGAGACCCTTGCGCACCTGCAACAGCTGCGATTGGAATGCCACGGTGTAGGGATGCGAAATCGTCTGACCCATAGGCAGTTTCAAGGCAGTCTCCTCATACGCCTTATTCCACAGGAATGAATCCATAAAAAGATGTCTGTCCACCTTGTCGAAGGCTTTCAAGACGTTCTCATCGGTGATGCCTTTTTCCTTCAGCGATTCAATCATTCGCTTTTTGGCGCCAAGCAGTACATAGTCGGTGGGCATAGTGAAAATCTGTTGCAGGGATTCTAAAGTTGAAAAATAGTATATATAATATATTGTATAGAAAAAAACAGCGGGCATGGACGGCGGCGTCTAAGCGCCAAGCTGTCCAGATGCCCACTGTTTTTAGGATTGGATGATTACCAAGCGAAGAGCGGACGTTCGCACATCATCTCATTCACCTGTTTGCGGGTCTTGTCGATGAGTTCCTCATTCTCGACATCGCAAAGGATGGCGTCGATCATGCCGACAATGCCGTCCATTTCATCCTCTTTCAGACCACGGGTCGTGATGGCGGGCGTACCCACGCGGATACCGGAGGTCTGGAAAGCAGAACGGGTGTCGAACGGCACCATGTTCTTGTTGATGGTGATGTCAGCCTTAACCAACGTGTTCTCAGCCACTTTACCAGTCAGTTCAGGGAACTTGGTACGGAGGTCGATGAGCATCAGGTGGTTGTCGGTGCCGTTGGAGATGACCTTATAGCCTCTCTTCACGAAGGCATCGGCCATGGCGGCGGCGTTCAGTTTCACCTGTTTCACATATTGTGCATACTCGTCTGTCAGAGCCTCACCGAAGGCAACAGCCTTGGCGGCGATGACATGCTCCAGCGGACCACCTTGGCAACCCGGGAACACGGCAGAGTCGAGCATCTGGGACATCATCTTGACCACGCCCTTCGGGGTTGTCTTGCCCCACGGGTTCTCGAAGTCCTTGCCCAGCATGATCAAACCGCCGCGCGGTCCACGGAGAGTCTTGTGCGTGGTGGTGGTGACGATATGGCAATGCTCCACAGCGTTGTTCAACAAGCCCTTGGCAATCAAACCGGCGGGATGGGAGATGTCAGCCATCAGGATGGCGCCGATCTTGTCCGCAATCTGACGCATGCGAGCCCAGTCCCAGTCGCGGCTGTAGGCGGAAGCACCACCGATGATCAACTTCGGTTTCTCGCGAAGAGCCACCTCTTCCATCGTGTCGTAGTTGACACAGCCCGTCTCCTCGTCCACCTGATAGGCAACCGGACGATAGAGGATACCGGAAGAGTTGACAGGGGAACCGTGGGAGAGGTGACCGCCATGGTTCAAGTCGAGACCCATGAAGGTGTCGCCCGGTTGAAGGCAAGTCAACAGCACTGCCATGTTGGCCTGGGCGCCGGAGTGCGGCTGCACGTTGGCCCACTCACAACCGAAAAGCTTCTTCACACGGTCGATGGCCAGTTGCTCGGACTGATCCACGATCTGACAACCGCCATAATAACGCTTGCCGGGAAGACCTTCGGCGTATTTGTTCGTCATCACAGAGCCCATGGCTTCCATCACCTGGTCACTGACAAAGTTCTCGGAAGCGATCAACTCGATGCCATTTGTCTGACGTTGACGCTCCTGTTGGATAAGATTGAAAATCTGTTCGTCTCTTTTCATACTTGTTATTTTTAACTAATTATTTGATTTATAGAGAATTAAAAATCTAGGGTTGAAAATCCAAAAATACAATATTTTTAATATCTTTGCGCCTCTTTTTATAAACAATCTTTATTCTAATTATTATTCTAAATTTTTAAAACAAATTATGGAACAACAAGAACTTCTTCACCAAGAGAATTCTGAAAATCAGAATGCAGAGGTGAACTCTGGAGCTTCTGTAGAAGAGGCCACCGTCATTACGTCATCAGAAACTTCCGCACCTGCAGAGGAAACTGAAACAACTGCTCCCGCAGAGGAGACAGCCGAGGCTTGCGAGCCTGCCACCGAGGCGCCTGCCCAGGAAGAGCCTGCCGCAGTGGAGGAACCTGCCGCCGAGGCACCCGCTCAGGAAGAGCCTGCCATGGTTGAGGAGCCCGCACAAGCAGAGCCCGTTGCTGAAGAACCTGCTCAAGCAGAGCCCGTTGCTGAAGAGCCCGCGCCTGTGGAAGAGACCATGGAGCAAGTGGAGAGCGAATACGCCAACCTTGACCTGGAGCAGTCCGTAGCCGAGATGGAGCGCCTCGTAGAGGAGCCCAACTTCAACCTCATCAAGACACGCATGAGCGTGCTGAGAGCCAAGATCATCGAATTTTTACGCGAGAGAAAGCGCGCAGCCGAAGCAGCCTATGCCGAAGCCCTGAAGAATGCCCAGAACGCCACCGAGGAGAACCCCGACACGGCCGCGGAGGCTGAGGCACCCGCCACAGAGCCCGACCAGCTGGAAGTGCGCTTCAACAACGCAATGCAGAAATACAAAGACTCCAAGGCCAAATTCATTGCCGCTTTGGAGGCACAGAAAGTCAAAAACTTAGAAGCCAAAAACCAGATTCTGGAGAGTCTGAAGAACCTCATCGAGACAGAGTCCCATCTCAAGACCTTGAACGACAAGTTCAAAGAGCTGCAAGAGCAATGGAAGAGCATCGGGCCCGTCCCGCAGACCGAGTCCTCCACCCTCTGGCAGAACTATCATTTCTATGTGGAGAAATTCTTCGACATCCTCCGCATCAACAAGGAGATGCGCACGTTGGATTTGAAGAAGAATCTGGAAAGCAAGGTGGAATTGTGCGAAAAGGCCGAGTCCCTGCTGCTGAACGACTCCATCAACCAGTCATTCCGCGATCTGCAGGCCCTGCATGAGCAGTGGAAAGAGATCGGACCTGTTCCCGAGGAGAAGAAAGAGGAGATCTGGGAGCGTTTCAAAGCCGCCTCCGACCAGATCAACCAGAGAAGAAAAGACTATTACGACAAGCTGTTCGCCGAAGAGCAGAACAACTACAACGCCAAGGTGGTGCTTTGCGAGCAAGCCGAGGAGATTGTCGCCAAAAACACGGAGTCCGTCAAAGACTACAACGAAGTCAGCGACAAGCTCACCGAGCTGTTGAACATGTGGAAGACCTTGGGACCGGCTCCGGCGAAGTTGAACGACGAGATATGGAACCGCTTCAAATCCACGTTGGACAAATTCTTCGGCCAGAAGAAAGAGTATTTCCAGCAAATCAAGGATTCCCAGATGCAGAACTACAACCAGAAGCTGAATCTGGCCATCCAGGCAGAAGGCATTGCCGACCGCACCGACTGGAAAGAGGCCACCAACGACATCCTGAAGCTCCAGACGGAATGGAAGAGCATCGGCGCCACCCCGCGCAAATACTCCGACCAGATCTGGAAACGCTTCCGCGCCGCCTGCGACAAGTTCTTCGAGGCCAAAGCCAACTACTTCAACAATATTCAGGATATTGAAGCAGAGAATCTTAAAAAGAAAGAAGAACTCATCCAGAAGATTTTGACCCACGAGTTCTCCGATGACAGAAATGCCAACATGGAGGTCATCAAACAATATCAAAACGAGTGGTTGGAGATCGGTTTTGTCCCCAAAAAGGAAAAAGACAGAATCTACACCGAGTATCGTGCCGCCTTGGACCAGCGTTTCGCCGAGTTGAAGATCAGCGCCAGCGACTTGAAGAACAATCGTTTCAGAAACAAGATCGACAACATCCTCAACAATCCGAACGCCGACAGAATCATCGACAAGGAAAAGAGCTTCCTGAAGAACAAGCTGCAGAAGCTTAAAGAGGACATCATCCTCTGGGAAAACAACTTGGGCTTCTTCTCCAACTCCAAGAATGCTGAAATAATCACGGCTGAATTCCGCAAGAAGATCGAATCCGCCAAGGAAGAGATCAAGGATCTGGAATACAAAATCCGCATGATGGACGCCCCGAAGAAAGAGACCGCCACTGACGAGTCCGGCGAGGCTCCCGCTGCAGAGACAGCCCAAACTGAAGAATAGAAAATGAAACGATTCATCCTTTTATTAGGAATCTTATGCCTTACGGTTTTATCAGCGGTTGGTCAATCAGCCGCTGATAAAATTATCGGCTCCTATTATATCTCTGACGACAGTTCTGACGAAGACTGCAAGATCAAGATATACAAGACTTCCGCGGGCACCTATGAGGGTCGCATCTACTGGGTCAAAAATCCTGTTTTCAAAGACGGGTCACCCAAGCGCGACATCAAGAATCCGGACCCGGCGAAGCGCAACACGCCCGGCGACAAGATCCAGCTGTTATTCCACTTCCGATATGACAGCAAGGAGAACAAGTGGGTGGATGGCGAGATTTACGACCCCGTGCACGGCAAATACTACAAGAGCAAAATGTGGTTCGAGAACGAGAAGAAGCTACGCGTGCGTGGGTATATCGGTGTGCCTGCCTTAGGGCGCACGATGGTCTGGGAAAAACTATAACGTCATGGAGAATTTACACATCAGAATCGACAAATGGCTCTGGATGGTCCGGCTGTTCAAGACCCGCTCCATGGCTACCGAGGCTTGCAACGCCGGCAAGGTGAAATGCAACGGTGTCAACGTGAAGCCCTCCAAGGATGTCAAGACCGAGGAGATCTATGACGTGCACATCGGCCAGCTCAACAAGCAGGTGCAGGTGCTCGGCGCCCCGAAAAGTCGAGTGGGCGCCCCTTTGGTGCCGGACTACTACACCGACCTCACCCCGCAGGAGGAGTACGACCGCATGAAGACACTCCACACCTACGAATACCGTCCCCACGGACTCGGCCGCCCCACCAAACGCGACCGCCGACAACTGGAATATATCAAATCCATGATGGGAGAACAGGAGAATTAACCATCGCCCTCCTATCCTTATAACCCTTTAACCCTTTTATCCAATGACAAAAGAAGAGTATATTGAAAGCATCAACAGCCTGAGAGCAGAAAAGAACGCTATTATCTTGGCGCATTACTACACGCTTCCTGAGGTGCAGGAGATTGCCGACTTTGTCGGCGACAGTCTGGCTTTGGCTCGCAAGGCTGCCAGCACAGACGCCAGCATCATCCTGTTCGCCGGCGTCCACTTCATGGCCGAGACCGCCAAGATCCTGAACCCCGACAAGAAGGTGCTGGTTCCCGACATGAGCGCGGGCTGTTGTCTGGCCGACAGCTGTCTGGCTGCTGACCTGGCCCGTTTCAAAAAGGAGCACCCCGACTATTTGGTCCTGTCGTATGTCAACTGCACGGCGGCTGTGAAAGCGCTCTCCGACCTGATCGTGACCTCCGGCAACGCCCTGAAGCTCGTCAACACCCTGCCTGAAGACGCGAAGATACTCTTCACCCCCGATCAGAACTTAGGCGACTACATCAACCGGCAGACTGGTCGTCAAATGCTATTGTGGGACGGCATGTGCCGCATCCACGACCATTACACCATTGAGGATCTGGAGTTGCTGAAAGAGTCCTACCCCGGTGTCAAGGTGGTGGCGCATCCCGAATGTCGCCGCGAGTTTCTGGCCCATGCCGACTTCGTCGGTTCCACAGCTGCCATGATCAACTTCATCTCCGAGAGCCCCGACAAAGAGTTTATCGTAGCCACGGAGAGTGGCATCCTGCACGAGCTGAAGAAGCGCAATCCCGACAAGACCTTCCACACGCTCTACAACGGCGACCTGGCCCACGACTGCGGTAGCATGAAGAAAAACAATCTGGAAAAAATCTACAACGCGCTGCTGAATGAAGAACCCGAGCTGACCATGGATCCGGACCTCATGGCAAAATCCCTTGCGCCGATCCAGAAGATGCTGGAATTGTCGTAACAATCGGCTATTAGCCATTATCTGTTAGCTGTTGGCTTTAGGTATTCCAGGGAGAGGGTGTAGAAGGGGGTGAAGTCGTTGATTCGCAGCAGGGTCTTCAGCTCGGAGGCGCTAATCCCCGCAAAAGAGGCATAATAGTGCCACAACTCCTTCAAAATAAAGAGGGTGCTTTTCTCTTTATGCGTCTCCAGCAGTTCTTCTGTATAACGCTGGTAATAGCGGAGAAAGCGCTCTTGCTTGTCGCCGCTATCCATCCCTTTCATTTCTTCTGCCAGAAAAGGATTGCAGAGAATCGGGCGCCCCAGCATCCAGTCTTGGATGTCGGGGAAGCGCTGCTGAAGTCTTTGATAGTCCCCGGCTGTCCAGACATCGCCGCTGTAGATCACCCGGTGGGTCGTATGGCGAAGGCACTCCTCCAGCGCATCCCAGTCGGGCACGCCTTCGTACAGCTGTTCGCCGAGACGGGGATGTATCACGATATACTCGAGCGAGTAATCTTGCATTCTGTCCAGGATCTCGAAACTCTCGGACTTGTCGTGGAGTCCCAGGCGCATCTTCAGGGAGAAGCGGAAGGGCGTCTGTTCCGTGACGGCGCGCACCACGGCCTCCACAATGTCGGGGTGTGGCATCACGCCGCAGCCTCGGGTACGTTTGACCACCTGCGCCACGGGGCACCCGATATTCCAGTTGAACGAGGTGTAGCCATACTCGTGATGCAGCTCGTTCACCGTATCCACAAAATGGGCTGGGTTGTTGCCCATCAGCTGTGGCGTCATCGGGCGGCAAGCATTATTCCGAGGCCACAGGTCCTTCCATTTGCGGACATTGAGCTTCGCCCGCTCCTGCACAGGCAAAAACGGGGCAATAAAATTGTCTATGCCATCCACATGACGACATAGACAATTTCTGTATTGATAGTTTGTGATTCCGTCTAACGGAGCTAACCAGAGGCGCATCTTAGCGGACAATCACCTTTTGGGTAAGCGTTTGATGATCCGACTGCAGACGGAGCATATAGACGCCAGCAGGCAGCGAAGCGACATTCAAGACGGCATGGCCATCCTCATTGCCGGACATCAGCAGCCGTCCGGTCAGGTCGTGCAGCTGATAGCTGAAACGTCCGTCAGGGCCCTGGACAGACAGTTTGTCTTGGACAGGATTCGGATAGACCGAGAAGGTCTTCTCCTGATGATTCTCCACAGCCACATTCGTGTAGTTCAAGGTCACATCATCCACGATAAGGACGGTGTTCTCATCGGTTTGGAAACCGCCAGACAAAACGATGATGCAGATGCTGTCGCAAGCAGCAAGCGGGCTGTCGAACTCCGCCTCGATCTCGGTGTAGTTGTTCATCGTAGTACCGGTGGTAAAATAGGCGTAGGAGACGGGTGTGCCGTTACTCTTGGTGTAGGCGACCAATATCAGGGAGTCGCTACCTTGCGGCTGGAATTTAACCCACATTTTGACTCCATAAGGAGTGGTGGTGCAAGCCTCACCTCTCGTCAGCATCTGAGCCAGCGTGGAAAGTGTGGAGAGATCGGAGAAATCGATGTTGGAAAAATCGCCTTGGGCCAGATCGAGGATCATGGACAAGGGGATACTGAATCCGGACGAGGTACCCAGCTGGGCGATACCGGGCAGCAGATAGCTATATTCCGTGCCGGGGATGCCAAAGGTTGCGGGATGCAGCTCCAGCGCCAGCGAGCCGCTATGCGCATCGGTCGTGGAAGAACCGAAGAAGACGGACACGGGGATGGGCACTTCCACACCGAAAACTTCCGTTGTGACATTTCCACTCAGGTTCGTGGTCCAGGAGGTGGGCTGGCTATTGCTCCAGTTCTCAAAGCCACCATTCGGGACGGTCTGGGCGAAAATAAAACCCAGCGAGAACATGATAAAAAGGGTAAAGATTGATTTTTTCATTATGAAATGGATTTAAAGGTTTTTAAGCGTGCAAAGGTACATTTTTTTTTGTTGAATTATGAGAGAGAAGTGATGAGTGAAGAGTTTGCGGTTTACAGTTTACGGTTTACCGATTATGCGATTAGACGATTAAGCGATTAGACGATTAAGCAATTAGACGATTAAGCGATTAGACGATTAAGCGATTAGAGGAGAAAGAGGAGAAAGGAGGAGAACTTCTAACTTCTAACTTCTAACTCCTAACTGATAACTGACAACTCATCACAGGGCTCCCAGGATGGCGGCGATGGCGACACCCAGGTAGTTGCCGATGGCATAGCCCACCAGGCCGATCACGATACCACTCAGGAGGACCTTGCGATTGCCGAGGGCTTCCACGATCGGGGGCACGAAAGGCGGCGAGCAGAGCAGGCTGATATGGCCCACCGTGAAGAGGTCGCCGTTCACCTTGAAGATGCGGCAGATAATGATATGGAGCACGATGGAGATCAGCATCACAAAGAGGATGTACCACATGATGGTCAGCGTGGACTTGTTGATTTCGTAGATGTTGAACTGCGAAGAAACCACCACACTGAAGATGAGGATGAAGAACATGCCAAGTTCGAAAGTCTTGGGCAGCTCGCGTATCTTCTTGCTGAAGGAGGCGATGATCGCCAGCGTGGTGATGGTCAGGATCACAATCAGCTCATTGAGTTTGTGGGTGATGAGCAGCGAGAGTCCGGCGCCGATAGCGAGGAAGAGCACGGAGAGCAGCAGGCCTAGCAGCATCTTGCCAAAGGTTTTGGCTTTGAACATACCCTTGTAGTTCTCAAAAGAATCGTCTTCGAGATGCATCTCTCCATCTGCCACCTCCACGGACGAGGTGTCGGGATAGGGCATCAGTTTGCGGAAGAATTTGTAGCCGCCAGCCACGATGAAGAGGATGAAGGGGAAGGTTACAATCTCCTCGAAGGTCAGGGTGAGCACGATAAGGCTCGGGTCCACATCGAGAGCAAGGCCCAGGGAGTTGAAGTTCATGGTGCCGCCGGTGTAGATGCCCGTCATCATGGCAGCCACTTTCTCGAACTGCGGGACATTCTGATTGCGGAAGACGAAATAGCCTGCCACGAGGGCCACCACCACGGAGAAGATACCGCCGAGCAGCACCGCCATCGTCTTGGGCAGCGACTTGGTCCACAATTTGAAGTCGGAGTTGAAGAGCATCAACGGGATGGCAAGAGGAACG
Organism: Bacteroidales bacterium; assembly: GCA_017615595.1. Lineage (GTDB taxonomy): Bacteria > Bacteroidota > Bacteroidia > Bacteroidales > WCHB1-69 > F23-D06. Next base: position 17,448 of record JAFZZT010000026.1, on the reverse strand, counting down.
GCGACATTCATCAGGAGTTTCTGCCAAGAGGCCAGCTGTTCGGCACCGGCTTCCGTCCCGGAAGGAAGAATACCGGTCAGCGCGATGATAATACCGATAGCGTAGGCCATCATCACAGTTCCAATCTTCTGTGTCCATTTAACCTTGGTGAAAAGGACAATAATCAGCACGGGGAACAGGAAATAGCCCACCAACATTGCGATAGAAATTGCCATAGTCGAAAATTTGGTTTTACATTCAAAAAAAAGAAGATGCAAACATACAAAAAATTCTATACCTTTGCACCGCATTTTTTCAGCATATTATTCACATTAAAAATATCATCTATGAAACTGTTACTGATCAGCAATTCCACCAACTACAAAGAGCCTTATTTGTCTTGGTGCATGCCTCTGTTAGAGGAGTTTTTACAAAAGACTGCCAAAAAGATCGTCTTCATCCCGTATGCCGGCGTGGATGTGGGCGGGAAAGTATATCCCGAGAGTTATGACGCATATACAGAGCGTGTTCAGAAGGTCTTCAAGACTTTCGGCAAGACCATTCTTTCCGTCCATGCCACGAAGGATCCTGTCGATCTTATCAACCATGCGGACCTGATCATGGTCGGCGGTGGCAACACCTTCCACTTGGTGGCCGAGCTGCACCGCAACAAGCTCATCGAGCCCATCCGCCGCAAAGTCATGGAAGGCACGCCCTACATCGGCTGGAGCGCCGGTTCCAACGTGGCCTGCCCCACCCTGTGCACCACCAACGACATGCCCATCGTGATGCCGGAGAGTTTCCAATGCCTCGACCTGGTGCCGTTCCAGATCAACCCGCACTATATCGACCCCTATCCAGAGGAGATCAACGACAGCATCCGTCATGGCGGCGAGACCCGTCAGGTGCGCTTGAACGAATACCTGGCTGTCAACCAGTACAAGACCGTTGCCGGCTTGCGCGAAGGCACCGCCCTGTGGGTGGAGAACGAGCGCATCACCCTGCGCGGCACCCGCAATATGATCGTGTTGCGCTATGGCAAGAAGCCCGTGGAGAAGAAACCCGGCGCCGTGTTTGGCTTCGACTTGAAATAGAACTGCTGAGAATGTGGGCGCACGGCAGCCTGTCTGACGGCTGTATCCGCAATCAAAATGAGCCAAACCAGAGCCATATTCGACAGAACCATCCTTTTATTAGGTGATGACGTGTTCAACGCGCTGCAGGAGGCGCGGGTGATCCTCTTCGGCGTGGGCGGCGTGGGCAGCTGGTGCGCCGAAGGACTGATCCGCAGCGGCATCGGGCATCTGACCATTGTGGACAGCGACTCCGTCAGCGTCTCCAACATCAACCGGCAGCTGATGGCTACAACCAAGACCGTCGGGCGGCCCAAGGTGGAAGTGTTGCGTGAACGCCTGCTAGACATCAACCCGGGCGCCGACATCACCGCCTTGCAGGAGATCTACAGTGCAGAGACGGCGGAGCGTTTCCATCTGGAGACGTACGACTATGTCATCGATGCCATCGACAGCTTGAGCAACAAGGTGCAGCTCATCCTGCACGCCACCAGCTTGGATGTCCGGTTCTTTTCCGCCATGGGCGCCGCGCTGAAGGTGGACCCGTCCAAGATCCGCACCGGCGAGTTCTGGGAGATCAAATACTGTCCGCTCGCCCGGATGCTGCGCAAACGGTTCAAGAACCTCAACCAGTATCCATCCAAAAAATTCCAATGCGTCTATTCACCTGAAGTACTACCCAATATAGGAGCTGTATCAAACTCTGCAACAGAAAATTGTAAAGATGACAATATGGGAGAAGAAGCGACAGAAACCTCGACCTGGGATTTGCGCAAGGCGCAGACCAACGGGTCGCTGGCGCACATCACGGGCATCTTCGGATTCACCTTGGCGGGACTGGTGACACAGGATTTGTTTCAGAGAAATAAAACGCCCCATATTTATTGATTTTATTTATTAAATTTGTTATTTTTGCAACCGATTTTTGCACCCTTTGAGGCTTGGCTTCAAAGGGGTGTGGGAGTTATGTTAAGAATATTCATAAATTATTAGTAATCAAAAAAATAAATAAAAAATTTTTATGGCAAAAACATTATTCTTAGGAGATGAAGCCGTTGCCCAAGCAGCCTTGGACGCCGGCTTATCGGGCGTGTATGCCTATCCGGGCACCCCATCTACAGAGATCACAGAGTTTATTCAGAATTCCAAACAAGGCCGTGAGGGTCAGGTGCACAGCATCTGGGCGGGCAACGAGAAGACCGCCATGGAGTCGGCTATCGGCATGTCCTACGCCGGCAAGCGCGCCATGGTATGCATGAAGCATGTGGGCTTGAACGTGGCCGCCGACCCCTTCATGAACTCCTCCATCACCGGCGCCAACGGCGGTCTGGTGGTCGTGGTGGCCGATGACCCGTCCATGCACTCCTCTCAGGATGAGCAGGACTCCCGTTTCTTCGGCAAGTTCGCCCTGATCCCGTTCTACGAGCCGTCCAACCAACAGGAGGCTTACGACATCACCTACGCCGCTTTCGAATATTCCGAGAAGTTCCACACGCCGGTTCTGATCCGTCTGACCACACGTCTCTCCCACTCCCGCGCCGGCGTGGAGCGCAAAGAGGCCCGTCCGCAGAACCCGCTGCACATCGAGGAGAACCCGAAACAGTTCATCCTGCTGCCTGCCAACGCCCGCGTTCACTACCGCACGCTGTTAGGCAAGCAAGAGGCTTTTGAGAACGAATCCTTGAACTCTCCGTTCAACAAATACATCGACGGTGCCGACAAGAAGATGGGTATCATCGCTTCAGGTATCGCCTATAACTACCTGATGGAGAACTTTGAAAACCATCAGTGCCCCTACCCTGTCCTGAAGATCTCCCAGTACCCGCTGCCTTCCAAGCTCATCGCCAAGATAGTGGACGAGTGCGAGACGGTCTTGGTGGCCGAAGAGGGTTATCCTTTCATCGAAGAGCAGGTGCGCGGCATCTTGAACCGCACGGGCAACATCATCGGTCGTCTGAGCGGTGCGCTGCCTCGTGACGGCGAGTTGAACCCGAACCTGATCGCCAAGGCGCTGGGTCTTCCCGACACTTACGGCATGCCTATCCCTGAACTCGTGGTTCCGCGTCCACCGGCCTTGTGTGTCGGCTGTCCGCACATCGACTCCTACCTGGCCATCAACGAGGCCATGGCCGAACACGGCAAGGGCAAAGTGTTCGCCGACATCGGCTGCTACACTTTGGGCGCGCTGCCTCCCTACAACGCCATCTACACCACGGTCGATATGGGTGCATCCATCACCATGGCCAAGGGTGCCGCGGACGCCGGCTTGCGTCCAGTGCTGGCCGTCATCGGCGACTCCACCTTCACCCACAGCGGCATGACCTCCCTTTTGGACTGCGTCTATGAGAACACGCCGGTCACGGTGATGATCCTCGACAACAGCACCACGGGCATGACCGGCGGTCAGGACTCCCACGCACTGGGCGTCTTGGGCGAGATCTGCAAGGGCTTGGGTGTCAAGGAGGAGCACATCCACCGCATCACCCCGCTGAAGAAAGACCACGAAGCCAACGTCGAGCTCATCAAGAAAGAGCTGGCCTACGAAGGCGTCTCCGTCATCATCCCGACTCGCGAGTGCATCCAGACACTCAGCCGCCGCATGAAAAAACAGCAAGCCGCAAAAAGAAGTTAACAGTTAATAGTTTTCAGTTAGCATTTATATTTTCGCAGCATTCAACGATTTATAGCCAACTGTTTATAGTCCCCAATCATTATCAACGAATAAAAACGAACAAATGAAAATCGACATCATATTAGCAGGTGTAGGCGGTCAAGGTATCCTCTCCATCGCCACCATAGTCGGCTATGCAGCCGTCAAAAGAGGAATGTACATGAAACAAGCTGAGGTTCACGGCATGAGCCAGAGAGGTGGAGACGTGCAGTCTCACTTCCGTCTCTCCGACCAGGAGATCGCCTCCGACCTGATCCCCATGGGCAAGGCCGACATGATCATCTCGGTGGAGCCGATGGAGTCATTGCGTTATCTGCCGTGGCTCAATCCTGAGACGGGCTGGCTGATCACCAACGACCAGCCGTTCGTGAACATCCCCAACTATCCGGACTTCGACCAGCTGAACGCTGAGTTGGGCAAGCTGAAGAACAAGGTGGTCATCAACGCCGACCAGATTGCCAAGGACCTTGGCTCTGCCCGTTCGGCCAACATGGTCATCCTGGGTGCCGCTTCCCCCTACCTCGGAATACCCTTCGAGGAGATCGAGGCCGCTGTGAAGGAGAACTTCGCACGCAAGGGCGAGGAGGTGGTCAACACCAATATCAAGTGCCTGCGCGCCGGTAGAGAGTTCGCCGAGAAGTTGTAACCGTGCGCCGTCTGAAGCTTGCGTATGGACACGGACAACCGTATGACAAAGTTGCTGGAGCTGGCCGCGGCACCCCACGAATGGGATGAGCGGCCGGTCTTCTGCTTCACCTCGGACATCGACTGGGCCTCGGAGGATGTCATCGAAGACTACTTCGGGCGCCTGCCTCTCGACCTCTTGAAACTGACCGTGTTTGTCACGCACCATTCAGAGGTCATCGCAAGGGAGTATGAGCACGGGCGTCTGAGAAGGGGCATCCATCCCAACTTCCTGCCCGGCTCGTCTCACGGCGACAGCTTCCGGGAGGTCATCGAGACCTGCTTGTCCTTCGCGCCGGAAGCCATCTGCACCCGGTCGCACCGCGCCTTCGACGTGACCGACACCGCACACATGCTCTACAACGAGTTCCATCTCAAGTGCTGTTCCAACGTGTTCACGACCCTCGCGCCGCACATCCGACCCTTCTGGATTGAGTCCAAGCTGTTGCAGGTGCCCATCTTCTTTGAAGACGGCAGCTTTCTCTACAACGACCTAGGCTTGTCCATCGAGCCATATCGCAAGTACTTCACCGCCCCGGGACTCAAGGTCATCAGCTTCCACCCGATGAATATGGCCTTCAACACGCCTTGCATCCCCTGGATGCGACAGATCAAGGACTCCATGTCACGGGAGCAATTCAACCACATCGATGCCGAGATGATCGAGCAATGCAGGAACCGAGAACGAGGCGCCTTCAACATCGTGACCGACATCATCGACCTCGCGCAGCAGATACAGGCACCGATTATGAGCATGGAGGAGATTTACGAAGAGTTATCAGTTGTCAGTTAACAGTTTACAGTTTACGGTTTACAGTTTAATTATGAGAGTGTTAGAGAGTGAACGAATTATCTTGAAGCCGGTGGAGCCGGCGGATTTGCCCTTCTTGTTGGAGCAGCGATGGGATGCGGACCTCACGGAGTATATCATCCACAACCCCATCTCCTCGCATAGCCAGCAGCAATGGTATGAGAAGATCTGCCGCAACGGCGACATGGCCCTGTGCGTCTTCTACAAGGATCCGAACACCAACAATGCCACTTTGGTAGGCACAACGGGGCTCTACGACATCAACCAACGGCATCAGCGAGCCACCTGGAAGACCTTGCGCATGGCCAAGGAGTACCAGGGCATGGGCTTGTCCTACGAAGCCTCCGAGATGCTGATGGACTACGGATTCCGGACCCTCAACCTCAACAAGATAACCTGCGACGTCTTCCCTGAGAACCTGTCGGTCGTACGGCTGTTGGAGCGTCTTGGCTTCCAGCAGGAAGGTCGCCTGCAGCAGCACTATTTCCACCAAGGGGCATTCAAGGATGTGGTCATCTACAGCTTGCTACGCGAAGCATTCCATTCCAAGAATGGTTCCCAGAAATAACCCATTGAATAACAGCAACAAATGAACAACCTCATTGAGTTCTTAAAAAACAATTTCCATCACTTCCTTGCGGGGGTGTTATTGGTGATTTGCTTCATCATGGTCGGGCATTCCATGTCGTACAGCCGATACAAGATTGCACGCATCTGCCAGAGTATCACCATGCCTGTGGAGAAAAGCTGGGGAAAGATGATCCGGCAGTTCAACCTGAGCAAGGAGAATGAGCAGTTGTTACAACAGAACCTGGAGCTCTTGCGGGAGCGGGACAACATGTACGCCACCCTGGAAGACACCACCGTCACCCAGATGAGCGAGACCGACTCCATCCACACGCGCCGCATCCGGCTGTACGACTACACCTACGCGCATGTCACCTTCGCCACCACCGACAAGCCGTTCAACTACATCATCATCGACAAAGGGTCGAGAGATGGCATTGAGCGCGACATGGCGGTGCTGTCACCGGCTGGCATTGTGGGCGTGGTCAGCGATGTCTCCAAGAACTTCTCCTCCATCATCCCCATCCCCCATCTGGACACCCGTATCAGTGCCGAGGTGCCCTCCATCAACCAGGTGGGCACGGTCGTATGGGACGGCAAAGAGGCCGATATCGCCTACTTGAACGACATCCCGCAGCATCTGGAGATCAACATCGGGGACTCCGTCCTGACCAGCGGCTACTCCACCATCTTCCCGAAAGGGTTGATGATCGGAACCGTCAAGGAGGTATCTACCGAGCAAAACGCCACCTTCCTGACCATCAAGGTGAAGCTGGCCACCGACTTCAAGAATCTGGACCTCCTGTATATCGTCCAAAACCTGTATCGTTCTGAACTTGATTCATTAAAATCCAACTTCAAGAATGAATAACACGCTGACCAATATTATCCGATGCGTGATAGCGCTATTGTTACAGATCTTCATCTGCAACTATATCCATCTCTTCGGCTTCCTGACCCCGGCAGTTTATCTCTTTGCATTGTTTCTGCTCCCTGCCGAGCTGCCGAAGTCGGCACAATACTTGATCGCCTTTGCCATGGGGTTCGTGGTGGATATGTTCACCCACACCTTGGGTGTCAATGCCGCCGCCTCCATCATCCTGATGTATGCCAGACCATACATCAACAACCTCATGAATGGGCGCAAGACCACGGAAGTCAACGACCGTCCCGTGCCCGCCAACAAGGATTTCCGCTGGATGCTTGGCTTCACGCTCCTGCTCACGCTCATACACCAGACCGCCGTGGTCATGCTGGAGACCTTCACCTTCCGTCATTTCGGCAAGACCCTCCTCGTCATCCTCGGCGACACCCTGCTCACCGTCATTGTCATCTTGAGTATCGACTATCTCTTTTATTCCCAGACCAAAAGAGCATAGAATATGCGCCGCTTGTCTCTATATGTCCCGCTCTTCGCCTTAGTCGCGTTGTTGTTCTCCTCCTGCCGGTCCACCAAGGTCCTGTCGGAAGGTGAGTATATGCTCACAAAGAACAATGTCACGGTCCTGGATGCCAAGAGTGCTGACTTCGACAACCTGCGCTCCTACACACGCCCCCTGCCCAACAAAAAGTTCATGGACCTCTTCAACATCAAGACGATGTCTTACGCAGGAGGTCAGCCGCGCATAGACAAGAACGGCATTGTCCACGACTCCAAATTCCGTCAGTGGATGCGCAACAAGGTTGGCGAGCCCCCTGTGCTGCTGGACAGCGCCGAGATCGACAACTCCCTGTCGCAGCTGGACATCGTCATGAACCAGCTGGGCTATTTCGACAATGAGATTACCTACGAGGTGAAACACAAGAAGTCCAACTACCAAAAGGTGCGGGTGGATTATCTCATCACGGCCAACGATCCCTATCACATCAGCAGCATCAACTACAACATCGACATCCCGCAGTACAAGAAAATCATCGTGCTCAACAAGCGGGGGTCGCTGCTGGCGCCAGGCATGCAATACAACGAGAACGTCATCAACGAGGAACTCACCCGCATCATCAACCTCATCCGGGACGAAGGATACTACTATGTGGAGAAGTCCAACATCCGCTGCATCGTCTCTTACGACGAGCCTGTGGACAGCGCAGGCACCGACCCCAAGACGGTGTCCTTGGAGATCCTCATGAAGATACCAGAGCATGACAACGCCAACCGTTATCTGTACAAATACTACTTCAACGATGTGTACATCCACACCAACTACGATGCGACAGCGCCGGAAGGCCAATTGTATGACACAGTCTTATATCAAGCCAAATTCAAATTCGACAGCACCCGTTACTATTTCATCACGCCCCATGTGGCCGATGGGTACCGCATCAAAGACTTCAACTATCCCGTCATCGCCTCGGCCATCAGCAGCCGTACCGGCATCCCCTACTCTCAGTATATCAGAAGAAACAGCAGCCGGGCGTTAAACCAACTGGACAACTTCACCTACACCAGCATCTCCTACCACGAGCGTGAAGACTTGTTGGACACCATCCAGAAGATCGGGTATTTGGACTCCTATTATCTGCTCACCCGACAGAAAGTACATAGCGTTGGAGGTCAGATAGACCTTCGCAACGACAAGTCGGCCATCTCCTTCACCTACACCAACCGCAACATCTTCAAAGGTGCGGAACATCTGACCGTAAACTTGTCTGCCGGCTACTTCTACTACTCGCTGCCCAACCTGTTCAAACGGGATCGTGCCTACTCTTATCCCGAGTTCAACATCTCCACCTCTTTGGACTTCCCTAAGCTGTTCCTCTTCAAGAACTATCAACGTAGGGACGGCATCAAGTATAACACGTCCATTGATTTAGGTGTCAACTATTCGGGTTTGTATGGGAAACTCATGTATTTTGCCGCTCTCTCTTACAATTGGAGTCCTGATTACTACTCCAACCACAGCTTCTCCCCCATTGACATCTCCACCATCAACAACAACGACAAGCGTTATGCCAACATCCTCAACATCGACAACTATCCCAGTTCATACCAGAATCGTTTCGGCAAGTTCTTGATGTTCTCGATGAAGTACAGCTTCAACTATCTGGTGCCGTTCTCCATCAACAAACGAAAGCACAACATGCGCATCTCCATCAACACCGAGTCCAGCGGTCTGCTTTTAAAGGGATTGAACGCGCTCTTCACGCCAGACCGACACTGGGTCTTCGGACGCAACTCGTTAGACAGCACTGGCTATAACTACAGCACCTTGGAGCGCTTGGAGTTCACCTTGAACTACACCTATAAGATCAACAACAACAACGCCTGGGCCATGCGGCTGAATGCCGGCGCCATCTTACCCTTGGACAAAGACTCCTACGTCCCTTACGAGCGTGGGTTTTTCATGGGCACCAGCAACAGCATGCGCGGATGGGGCTATCGAGGCGTAGGACCCGGCTCATACGAACGGGGACGCGACAGTCTCTACACCGGCGACATCAAGGTCGAAATCAACCTGGAATATCGCGGCACCATTTATCGCTCCTTCAAATACGGCATCTTCACCGACATCGGCAACATCTGGCTCGCACGGGAGTACGAAGACATGCCCAACGCCAACTTCTCCTTCAAGCGTTTCTACAAAGAGCTGGCCGTGGACGTGGGTGTCGGCCTGCGCCTGGACTTCGACTTCTTCGTCATCCGCGTGGACTATGCCGTGCCCATCTACGACCCGACCCGAACCTCCATGGGCGGGCGCTTCATCAACAAAGAGTGGTTGAACGGGCGTCACCGCCTACGATTCGGAGACGGACTGAAGATCGGGATCGGATACGCGTTTTAAAAAGTTGTCAGTTATCAGTTGTCAGTTATCAGTTGTCAGTTAGGAGTTAGAAGTTAGAAGTTAGGAGTTCCCTTCTCCTCTCTTCTCCTCTCTTCTCCTCTTTTCTTCTCTTTTCTCCTCTCCTCTTCTCTTCTCTCATCGCATAATCGTCTCATCGGCATGTCTCATCGGCAAACCGTAAACCGTAAACCATAAACTCATCACTCATCACTTCTCACTCATTATTCAACAAAAAAATGTATCTTTGCGCGCTTTCTCTGAGAGCGTGATTTTTATTTTAACAACACAACAATTAGCAAGTTACAAAAATATGGGAAGAAGTATTAGATTCTGTTTGGTATATCGAGATATGTGGCAGTCGTCCGGCAAGTACCAGCCGCGCGTGGATCAGTTGACAGAGATAGCCCCCGTCATCGTCAAGATGGGCTGTTTTGCCCGTGTGGAGACCAACGGTGGCGCCTTTGAGCAGGTCAACTTGATGTATGGCGAGAATCCGAACCATGCGGTCCGTGAGTGGACGAAGCCCTTGCGGGAGGCTGGCATCCAGTGCCAGATGCTGGAGCGCGCCCTGAATGGTCTGCGCATGTACCCCGTGCCCGCCGATGTGCGGCGCCTGATGTGCAAAGTCAAGAAGGCGCAGGGAGTGGAGGTGATCCGTTCCTTCTGCGGTCTGAACGACCACCGCAACCTGGAGCTCTCCATCAAATATGCCAACGAATTTGATCTCATCAGCCAGGCTGCCCTGAGCATCACCCACTCCCCGGTGCACACCATCGAGCACTATCTGTCCATCGTGGACAAGTGTGTGGAGTACGGTGCCAAGGAGATCGGATTGAAGGACATGGCCGGCATCGGCCGTCCCACCCTATTGGGCCAACTGGTAAAAGCCATCAAAGAGAAATATCCGCATCTGGTCATCCAATACCACGGCCATACGGGTCCCGGACTCTCCATGGCCTCCGTCTTGGAGGTATGCCGTAACGGCGCCGACATCATCGATGTGGCGATGGAGCCGCTCTCCTGGGGTATGGTCCATCCCGACGTCATCGCCGTGCAGGCCATGTTGAAGGCCGACGGTTTTGACGTGCCCGAGATCAACATGAACGCCTATATGGAGGCGCGCGCCCTGACGCAGAAGTTCATGGACGACTTCTTAGGCTACTTCATCGAGCCGAAGAACAAGATCTCCACCTCCCTGTTGTTGGGTTGCGGACTCCCCGGCGGCATGATGGGCTCCATGATGGCCGACCTCAAGGGTGTCAAGGATGCCATCAACCTGGCCCTGCGCAAAAGCGGCAAGAAGGAGTTGTCGGAAGACGAGCTCTTAGTCAAGCTATTTGACGAAGTGCAGTATGTGTGGCCACGAGTCGGCACGCCCGGTCTGGTGACCCCGTTCAGCCAATATGTCAAGAACATCGCCTTGATGAACATCTTGGCCGAGGCGCAAGGTGCGCCCAAGTACTCCAAGATGGACGACAAGATGTGGGACATGATCTTAGGCCGTTGCGGTCGCCTGCCCGGCACCCTCGCCCCCGAGATTGTGGAGCTGGCCAAAGAGCACAACTTCGAGTTCTTCGATGGCGTGCCGCAAGACAACTACCCTGACGAGCTGCCCAAATACCGCAAGATGATGGAAGAGCGCGGATGGGATGTCGGCGAAGACGAGGAAGAGCTCTTCGAGTTCGCCATGCATGAACGCCAGTATATCGACTACAAAGAAGGCCGTGCCAAAGGCAACTTCGAGAAGGAACTGGCCATCGCCAAGCAGAAGTCCAACGTCCGCGAGGTCATCAAGGTGGTCAAGCTGCCCGAAGTGATCCAAGAGGAGATCATCGAGAAGATGAAAGCCGAAGAGCCAGACGCCAAGCCCGTCATCGCGCCTGTCAGCGGACAGCTCTTCTGGGAGTTCGCAGTCGAGGAGCAGTCCATGCCCAAGCCCATCGGCAGCCAGATCAAGGAAAACGACATCGTTTGTTTCATCCAGACCTACTACGGCCACGAAGAGGTGCGCTCCTGCTATGACGGCAAGCTCATCAAGGCGGTTGTCGGTCAAGGCAAAAAGGTACACCGCGGCGATGTCGTGGCCTTCGTGAAATAACGCCCGTCGTCCATGGAACCTCTTTTCGCAAATAAAAGTCGTGGGGTACAGCTCCTCTACCTGGCGCTGTTCATCGTAATAGGCCTCATCGTCGCCTCCGGACTGGCCATGTTGCTGTCGTGGCTCTTCTGGGGATCCATGAACACCGAAGGGTCAAGCAATCCTCTGGCGACCTTATACTTGCAATCGACCATCTCCTCCATCGGCACCTTCTTGGCGCCCGCCCTGTTGTTTGCCTATTGTCAGGATCGGCAATGGTGGCACTACAACCAAGCGGACCGGAAGCCGGCGTACCATTTGGTCAACGTCACGCTGATCCTCTCCATCATCATCCTGCCGCTTGTGGCCCTGTTAGGGCAATGGAACGAAGCCATCCCCTTGCCGGAGGCGTTGCAAGAGATGGAGGACAGTGCCAACGACATCTTGGACAGATTGTTGCAGGATCACAGCTACCCCACCCTGTTGCTGAACATACTGGCGCTGGGCTTGGTGCCGGCCGTCTGTGAGGAGTTTTTATTCCAAGGATCTCTTCAGCCTTTCCTGACCGAGTGGACCAAGAAGCCGCATCTTGCCATCTGGCTCACCGCCTTCATCTTCAGTGCCATCCACTTGCAGTTTGCCGGTTTCATTCCGCGCTTCTTCCTCGGGGCGTATCTGGGCTACCTCTTTTACTGGAGTCGTTCGTTGTGGCTGCCCATCCTGGCGCACTTCCTGCACAACGCCCTCACCATCATGGTCACCTTCACGCTGGAAGGCCGTGGCATCGACCTCGACAACCTCAAGTTCACGCAAGTCCACGGGGCCATCCCGATGATCATCACCTGTGTGGTGGGCACCTTCATCAGCCTTGTGTTCATGTGGAAAACGAAGGATGAATCATTAAATCATTAAGCTATTAAATCATTAAACTATTAAGTATTAGGTTGTAAAGATACTTATTGGTTTTTTGATAGATGTTATATGGGGAGGTGTTTCGGAGAAACGCCATCTCTCATTGAATCCATGAAAAATATCTTGTTCAGGTGACGCATTTATTTTGTATATTTGCGCTTTTATTTATTCACGACAAATTCACTGGATAATAAGCAAGAATAAACAATATGAAAAAGCATCTCACCGCAATCGCCTATGTATGTTGTGCCTTTCTACTCTGCCTGTCATGGAACGGCACCGCGCAATCTCAATACGTTAATCCACTTGTAGGTACCGCCGAGCACGGCCACACTTTTCCGGGCGCCATCGTGCCCTTCGGCGGGGTGCAAGTGAGTCCCGACACCCGCCTCGATGGCTGGGACGGCTGCTCCGGCTACCACTATACCGACAACCGCATCTACGGCTTCAGCCACACCCATCTCAGCGGCACCGGCTGCAGCGACTACGGCGACATCCTCATCATGCCGTTCTATAAGACCGCATCCGTTAACAACCAGGAGTATTCCTGCACCTTCTCGCACGACAACGAGACGGCCGCCGCGGGCTACTACCAGGTGACGCTGGACAATGGCGTCAAGGTGGAGCTCACTGCCAGCAAACACGGCGCCATCCACCGCTACACGTTCCCCAAGAAGGGTGAACGCGGCATCGTCATCGACCTGACCCATCGCGACAAGACCCTCGCCTCGGGCATCACCCACCGCGACAACGAGTTCTTCGGCTTCCGCCGCTCCGAAGCCTGGAACCCCGACCAGTACTGCGCCTTCTCCATCATCCCCTCCGAGCCGGTACAACGCATCGAGTACTACGTCAACGACAAACTCGTCAGCGACCATGACGTGCGCGGCGAGCACTGCAAGGCCATCCTCTATTTCGACAAAAAAGTCAAGAGCGTGACCCTGCACGTCGGCATCTCCGCAGTCGATATCGAGGGCGCCATGAAGAACCGCGAAGAGATCATGTCCCTCTCATACGACCAGCTGAAGCAGGACGCCATCAACGCGTGGGATCGCGAGCTCAACAAGATCGAAGCATCCAGCAAAAACCCGGAATACCTGAAAGTCTTCTACACCGCCCTCTATCACTGCTTCACCTCCCCCTATCTCTACACAGATGTGGACGGCCGCTACCGTGGCATGGACCGTGAGATCCACCAGGTGGACGAGGGCAAGAATGTCTATACCGTCTTCTCTTTGTGGGACACCTACCGCGCCCTGCACCCGCTCTTGAACATCATCGACCAGAAGAGATCCGCTGACTTCCTCTACACCTTCATGCAGCAATACAAGCAAGGCGGCATGCTGCCCATCTGGGAGCTGTCGGCCTTCGAGACCTGGTGCATGATCGGCTACCACTCCATCCCCGTCATCTGGGATGCCTTCCAGAAAGGGCTGATTCCTGCCGCCGAGCAGAAAGCCTTCCTGGATGCCATGGTCAGCAGCGCCCGCATGGACGTATGGGGTCGCAAACCCTTCGCCCTCAATGGCTTTATCTCCGGTGTGGATGACAACGAGTCCGTTTCCAAGAGCCTCGAATACGCCTACGACGACTGGTGCATCGCCCAGTACGCCAAGGCCATCGGCGAAAACGACATCTACCATGAGTTCATCCAGAGAGCACAGGCCTACAAGAACATCATGGATGAGCATCACTTTATGCGTGGCAGATTCAATGGAGGCAGATACACGCCCTTCAACCCGACTGAGGTCAACAACTATTTCACCGAAGCCAACAGCTGGCAATACTCCACCTATGTTCCGCAGGACATCCCCGAGTACGTCAACATGTTAGGCGGCTCCGTGGAGGCGTTGCGCTTCTGGAAATCCCTCTTCACCACCTCCTCAAACCTGAGCGGCCGCGAGCAGTCTGACATCACCGGCATGATCGGCCAATATGCCCACGGTAACGAGCCGAGCCACCACGCCGCCTACCTCTTCGACTATCTGGGTCTCTACAAATACACCCAACAATATACCAAGCAGATCATGACCAAACTCTACACCTCCAAGCCGGACGGTCTGTGCGGCAACGAGGACTGCGGCCAGATGTCTGCATGGTACGTCTTCAGCGCCATGGGCTTCTACCCCGTATGTCCGGGCAGCAACGAGTATGCCCTCGGCTTCCCCTTGCTGGACAAAGCCGTCATCCATCTGGAGAACGGCAAAGACTTCGTCATCTTCAAAGACAGCGACAAAGCCTTTGTCAAGGAGGTGCTGTACAACGGCAAGCATCTTGCCATCCCCTTCATCCAATACGAGCAGATTCGTGACGGCGGTTCCTTGGAGTTCAAGATGACGGACAACGAGTCCGAGTGCCTGAAGTTCAGCGACCGGCTGACCTTGCAATTCGCCCAGACCATTCCCGCCGAGGACCAGCTGACTCCGGCACCCTACATGTCCACCACACAGACCACTTTTGCCGAGCCCTTCACCCTTGAGTTGCTCAACTATGCCCCGGCCAACTACCCTGAGTTCGCTGACGGCACACAGATATACTACACCACAGACGGCACCACTCCCGACAAAGAGACGGGCATCCTGTACAAAGAGCCTATCACCATCTCCACCGCCACCACCGTCAAGGCTGTGGCCTACCATGAGAAGACGGGTTACAGCAAGGTGGTCACCGCCCAATACAAAACATACAACAGAGATAAAGACGTCAAATACATCACGCATCCCGCCCCGCAATATTCTGCTGGCGGAGACGATGGTCTCATCGACAATGAGCGCGGACCCGTCAACTACCGCATTGGCGGCTGGCAAGGCTTCACCACCGATTGCGAGCTGATCATCGACCTGCACAGTCTCAAGCCCATCACCACTGTCGGTGCCGGCTGTCTGGAAGAGCAGCGCGCCTGGATCTTCCTGCCCAAAGGCATGGAGGTGTCGGTGTCAGAAGACGGCGTCAACTACCAACCCTTCGGCAACACGCTCGTCAACCCAGCCAGGACGGAGGGTGCCCACATTGAGAATCTGGAGGTTCACGGACAGGCTAACGCCCGCTACGTCAAGATCAAAATCCGCAACTTTGGCAAGATGCCTTCCTGGCACCTCAGCGCTGGCGAACAGGCCTGGTTGTTCGTCGATGAAATCTGGATCCACTAAACTATTGAATAAAAAATCTCAAAAATAATAGCAGACTATGACACTACAAGAGTTTCAAGAAGACATCAAAAGAGGTATTCCCACCACTATACCCCAAGCCAAACCGTACGATCCGACCGTCAACCACGCGCCGAAGCGTAAAGACATCCTGACGAAGAAAGAGAAACAGCTGGCTCTGCGCAATGCGCTCCGCTATTTCGACCCTTCCCAGCATGCACAGCTGGCGCCGGAGTTCGCCCGGGAGCTGCACGACTACGGTCGCATCTACATGTACCGCTATCGTCCCGACTATGAGATGTACGCCCGTCCCATTGACGCCTACCCTGCCAAATGCCGGCAGGCGGCAGCCATCATGCTGATGATCCAGAACAACCTGGACCCCGCCGTGGCGCAGCATCCCCACGAGTTGATCACCTACGGTGGCAACGGCGCCGTGTTCCAGAACTGGGCTCAATACCGCCTGGTGATGAAATATCTGTCGGAGATGACAGATGAGCAGACGTTAGTGATGTACAGTGGTCATCCGCTGGGACTCTTCCCGTCTCACAAGGACGCGCCCCGTGTGGTCGTGACCAACGGCATGGTGATCCCCAACTACTCCAAGCCAGACGACTGGGAGCGCATGAACGCCTTGGGTGTCAGCCAGTATGGTCAGATGACCGCCGGCTCCTACATGTATATCGGACCGCAGGGCATCGTGCACGGCACCACCATCACGGTGCTCAACGCCAGCCGTAAGATCGGCGGCGAGATCGGTGGCAAGCTCTTCGTCACCGCCGGATTAGGCGGCATGTCGGGAGCTCAGCCCAAGGCCGGCAACATCGCCGGGGTCGTCTCCATCACCGCCGAGATCAACCCCGCCGCCACACAAAAACGCTACGACCAAGGCTGGGTCGATGAGGTGCACGAGGATCTGGACGAGCTCTTCGAGAAAGTCAACGAGGCCCGCGCCCAGAAGATCGCCAAGTCCTTCGCCTATCAAGGCAACATCGTGGATCTGTGGGAGTATTGCGCCGAGCATGACATCCAAGTCGATCTCGGCAGCGACCAGACCTCCCTGCACAACCCGTGGGCGGGCGGCTACTACCCCGTGGGCATCTCCTTTGAGGACGCCAAGGTCATGATGGCAGACGAGCCCGAGAAGTTCAAAGCCGCGGTGGAAGAGAGCTTGCGCAGACAGGTCAAGGCCATCAACAAGCTGACCGCCAAGGGCATGTACTTCTTCGACTACGGCAATGCCTTCCTGTTGCAGTCCTCCCGCGCAGGTGCCGACATCCTCAAGGAGGACGGCAGCTTCAGATATCCTTCCTATGTGCAGGACATCATGGGACCGATGTGCTTCGACTACGGTTTCGGTCCGTTCCGCTGGGTCTGCACCTCTGGCAAGCCCGAGGATCTGGACGTCACCGACCACATCGCCATGGACGTGCTGAAGGAGATCAGCGACCATGCGCCCGCCGAGATCTCGCAGCAGATGCGCGACAACATCACCTGGATCAAGGGGGCTAACGAGAACCACCTGGTGGTGGGTTCGCAAGCCCGTATCTTATATGCCGACTGTGAAGGTCGTACCAAGATCGCCGCCGAGTTCAACAAGGCCGTGCGCGATGGCAGACTCTCCGCGCCGGTCGTGTTAGGCCGCGACCACCACGACGTAAGCGGCACGGACTCCCCGTTCCGCGAGACCTCCAACATCTACGACGGCAGCAGCTTCTGCGCCGACATGGCCGTGCAGAACGTCATCGG
>JAFZZT010000025.1 GCA_017615595.1 Bacteroidales bacterium | reverse complement strand
TACTCCGAGCTCAACGACCCGCTCGACCAGCGCAAGCGTTTCGAGGACCAGCTGGAACTCGGCAAGCGCGGCGACACCGAATCGATGGTGTTGGATGAAGACTTCCTACGCTCCTTGGAAATCGGTATGCCGCCCACAGCCGGCTTAGGCATCGGCATTGACCGCTTGGCGATGATCATGACCAATTCACCGTCCATCCAGGATGTGCTCTTCTTCCCGCAGATGCGTCCGGAAAAGAAGCAGGAGGTCAGCAAAGACGAAGA
The DNA here is from genome assembly GCA_017615595.1 of Bacteroidales bacterium. Lineage (GTDB taxonomy): Bacteria > Bacteroidota > Bacteroidia > Bacteroidales > WCHB1-69 > F23-D06. The sequence goes on along the minus strand of JAFZZT010000025.1, from coordinate 8,104 downwards.
ATTCACCGCTTTGGGCATTGACTCCGCGTGGATTCCTGCACTTCGGAAACTCAATTTCAATACATTGGAGCAGCTGAAGCAGGCCAACCCCAACAAGTTGTTGAACGACCTCGGCGGCATGCGAAAGAAGCTGAAGCTTGACGTTCCGGCGGCGACGTTGGAGACGATCAAGGGGTGGATTGAGAAAATCGGATAAAAAAAAATGTCGGGGCAATTGAAAAAAAGTGTATTTTTGCCGCCGGTTTTGAGCCGAAGTGGCGGAATCGGTAGACGCGTTGGTCTCAAAAACCAATGAGGTAACACTCGTGCCGGTTCGATCCCGGCCTTCGGTACTAACGAAAAAAGCACTTAACCAGACGGTTAGGTGCTTTTTCTTTTCCCGATTTTCTCTTGATTTTGTGGAGCCGACGGGAGTCGGACCCGCGACCTCATGCTTGCGGAGCATGCGCTCTACCAACTGAGCTACGACCCCTTGATTTTCGGGCGGCAAAAATACAAAAAAAATGGATTTTCGCACCTTTAAAAATCACGGTCATGACCAAAGTCCTTTTTGTGTGCCACGGAAACATCTGCAGGAGTCCGATGGCGGAGTTCGTGTTGAAGCAGATGGTGGCGGAGCGTGGGCTCGCCGCGTAGTTCGAGATCGCCTCCGCCGCGACGTGGCCGACCCATGGTACACCGGCGACTTCCAAGCCAGCTGGGACGACGTGCAGGAGGGGTACGAGAGGTTTCTTTCGGCTATTGGCTGTTAGGTGTGCGGGGAAGAAATTAAAACGCGTTAAAAAAAAACCGATTTTTGTTCCTATGGAATGAATGCTGATGTTTTTCGCCGTTTTCCGCAAGATGGACCGCCTAATCCTATCTAGTTATCCTGCATCTTGCCTTGGGTGATCTCCACACACTCTTTCAAGAATTGTGTGTCGGGATGATCTTCTCCTAAGGCTGCCTTCAGAATAGCGAACGCTTTCTGGAAACACTCCAGAGCCTGGGCATACTGGCCTTGATGATAGCAGACATTCCCGATATTGTTATAGCTGACAGCCACATCGGGATGATTCTCGCCATAGACGGACTGGTAAATCGCCAGTGCCTTCCGATAGTATTCCAAAGCTTGGGCATAATCCCCTTGAACCTTGTACAATCCTCCCACGTTATTGTAGTTGGTCGCCACCAGCGGGTGATTGTCGCCATAGACCGACCGGATGATAGACAATGCTTTATGGAAAGACTCCTGAGCTTGGGCATAATCATTCTGGAGAAAGTAGACCAACCCGATATTGTTGTAACCTACTGCCACATCGGGATGTTTCTCGCCATAGACCGATTTACAGATCGTGAGAGATTTCAAATAATATTCCTTTGCCTGGTCATATTCACGTTGGGCATAGCGAACAGCACCCATGTTATTGTAGCTGACCGCAACATCAGGATGATTTTCACCATAGACCATCTTTCTGACATCCAATGACTTCTGATAATATTCCATTGCCTTCACATAATCACCTTGCGCATAGCAGGTAAGACCGATATTGTTGTAGCTCATCGCCACATCGGGATGGTTTTCCCCATAAAAAGACCTGTTGATGGTCAACGCTTTCTGGAAATAATCCATAGCTGGGGCATACTCCCCTTTGCTATAGAGCGCCCCGCCTATATTGTTATAACTGATGGCCATATCGGGATGTGGTCCTTCGTAAACCTTATCCCATATCTCCAAAGATTTCTGGTAGCACTCCATAGCTTGCTCATAGTCTCCTTGTGTTTTGCAGACATATCCGATATTGTTATAGCATGCTGCCACGGCCGGATTGTCATTCCCATTTTGAGAGACCGCCTGGCGGAGGGCACGCTGGTAATAGGCGATAGCCTTGGGGTAGTCGGCGAGATAGTCTTCCTCGAAAGTGCCAGCATCCAGTTGCCAGTCCACCTTGGTAGTATCGAGCTCTGCTCTCAGTTCCAGATAAAAGGCGGCGGAGTCGTTCTGGAACTGGGCGGAGAACCTCTCGAAATAGCCATAGCAGCGGCGGGCAACCTCCTCGTTGTCGGCGGCTAACACCGCCTCGGCGCGACGCAGTTGTTTTTTACGTTCCTGCAGGGCCTGGCCCTTCTGCTGCTGCACCAGCACCGCCTGACGCACATCGCCACGTGAGGCCAAGAGCGAGTCAGCCTTCTCCAAGTCGCCCTGCTCAATACAGAATGACACTTGGCGGTAGAACTCGTCCAGCAGGTCATAGTCTAGTTCGGCATAGCGCCTGGACATGTCGGCGATGAGTCGTTCTTTATTCTCCTGCTCTGCATAAAGGTTTTGTAGAGCTTGGCGGTACTCCTCCTCCGTCAGTTTGTTATGTTTCTTGAGGGAGTCTATCTCCTCTTCGCGCTGCTGCAGTTGCTGTTGCAGTTGGCGACGGAGTTTCCGCTCGGCAGCCAGCTGGTCGTCGGCCTGCTTGTCGGGTGTCTCCATCGTGATCACCAGCGGGTTGGAGGAGCAGGCATACTGTTTCTTCAGCACGTCGGGGTCGGAGAGCACATAGCCCTGCTTCCGCACATCGCTCAGGAAGAATTTTTTGTCGGGCGCTGTCAGGATGAAGTTGCCGTTAGCATCACTCACAGTGGAATGGCCACCCGTCAGCTGGATAGCCGCACTGGCGATACGCTGGCCCGGAATCAGCTGCCCTTTGCTGTCCAGCCGCCCTTTGGTCTTCACATACCCCTTCTGAGTGGTCTGCGCAGAGACCATCGAGATAGCGGCCAAAGCTAATATGACGGAGAATATCAATCGTTTCATAATAATCGTAAACAAGGATATGACGATGAATTATTGTCTGAAAATACAATAGGTATCGCCGCAGGGCAGATAGAGGCTGTCCTCATGCAGCGGGATAGATGCCATGATGGGATAGGTCTTCTTTTGTGCTGCCAGCGGGATGGTCAGCGTGACAAGCCCCGTCTCGTCGGACCATACAGTCTGGCCCTCTATCACGACCTCCACGCCAGACAGATATTGTTCCGTCTGCGGGTCGTAAAGGCGGAAACGGATGTCGCCATAAACTGCCGGGTCGCGGGCCACATTCACCGTCACCGTCTCGGTCAACACCACCGTCGTGTCGGTGGTCAGGAAGTCGCGGCAGGAGACGGTCACATGGACCGGCTTGTTGAGATACTTGTGGGGGATGTTGCGGAAGACCACCTTCCCATCCATCGTCCGGAGGGTGTCCGTCTCGGTCTTGTTGGGGAGGGCCAGGGTTACCACGGCATCCTGCATCTCCGGCAGGTTGGCATTGTATTCCGAGACCTCGTTCACCCTCAGGGTCACATCCATAGGCAGGCCATGGCGCCATACGCCGACCAGCGCCGCGAGCACAACGAGTATGCCGAGCACCCAGGCGATGGCCTTACGGATGAGCTGTCGGCGGTGGCGTTTCCATATCGCGTCGAACTCCACATCCAGCAGTTTGGAGACAAGCTGCACGTAGGCCCGCTCACGGTTCAGGTAGGAGATCCGGTGCACATCCTCATGGATGTTGGCGGCGAGGATCTCGGGCAGTCCCAACGTCTCCACCATGGGATTGAAGCATTCTGTTTCGGGGTCGCCGCTGTGAGGTTCGCCCTCCACGATGAAAAAGTGTATATCCTGGGTCCTGCCCAGTTGGTGGAAGAAGGCCATCTCGCGGCCCACCCACTCCGACTTGGCCGAATGGGGCGAGCAGATCACCACCAGATGGCGAGAAGCCTTCAGCCGTTCCTGCAGCTCCTGCGAGAGGCCTCCCGGCTGTATGTCGGTAGGCGCGAAGAAGACCGGCTGGATGGGCGTCCGCTTCCAGCCGCGCTCGCTGCACAAGGTGGCCGGCATACGATAGTGCTCCAGCTTCTTCTGCAAACGCTTCCCCCACTTCAAGTCATGGGAGTTGTAGCTGATAAAGGCAAAATATTGATACTGCTGCTCCATAAACGATAGGCTCAAAAGGGTTATTGATGTTTAGGGACTATCTCAAAGCCGCTGACCATCAAGAACTTCAACGTCTCGGTGCTGGTCTCCCGGTCATAGGCTTTCTCCTCTTCAGGCAACTGAGCATAGGGAATCAGACAAGGATGCTTTTTGTCGGCATCATTGCGCTCCGGACCATAGGTCCAGCCTTGGGCAACACGTGCGGCCACCCACACCTCGTGGACATGCTCGGCCATCTGCTCGGCGACAGCCTTCAACTCTTCGGGAAGCTCCACATGGGAGGTGTCAACAGTAATCGGAATATCTGGGGTTTGATTCATCGTGATTAGGGTTTTAGAATGTCGTCATGCGTAACAGCCACGGGATATATTGCGAAATCTCATAGTCCAGCTGTTGCACGTCTGGGGGCAGTTGTTCAAACGGACGAATATCATAATGGACATACAAATCCTTATTGTTTTGCAGTTCTCGGTCGTAAGATGGGTTCTCGTACTTGTCTTCCGCCTTCTTGGGCTTGCGGAACCCCATCAGCAGCTTCTCGGTATTCCAACGGTTGTGCTCCACACGGGCAAGCATCTCGACCTCCTCGACGCTGAGGTCTTGAAGGTCTTGAGACCGGTCATCGGGCTCCAGTCCCCGCATGGTCCTGAGCGTGGCCAGTTTGCAGGAGATGCTGTATGCGCAATAGAGATTCGACCACTTCTTGGCCACGGTCAGAGCGCGCCAATAGCGGTCGGCCTCGGCCCACAGCACGGTGGCGGGCACGGCGTCCAGATCTGCAAGACTGGTAAAATGGAAGGTGCTGTAGTCGGCGGTCTCATAGAGATAGTTCAACAGCTTGGCTTGCTTCAGCGGGGTCTCATCAGACCAATAGGCCATGTCGTTCATGCCGAAAGGATAGATGTTGGCATAGCGATGTTGGCGCCTCTCCTGCACCAGCGTTCCGTCCTCCACCTTGCCATAAGTATACTCCTTGTCGTCAGCCGCCCGCAGGTTGGTGACGAAGTCGTCGGCACGATCCTGACGGATGAAGACCGGCACCGCATTGTCGTACACCTCGTCGGGCATGTTCATCCCCGTCATGAAATTATGGCGCTGGTCGGATCTTGTGACGAAGATGGAGAGGTATTCGTGATCCTTATCCTGCGCCCAACTCTTGATCAGATGCTGGATTCCATCAGCATAGACATCCCCTTTGACAAATTCAAACTCGGTGTCCAGGAAGTCCGTGTCCGGCAGCTCCCGGGAGACACGCTGATCGATTTTCACAGGAAGATACGCCGCATCATCCTTCGACATATCGCAATAGAAGAAGGGCTGGACTTCAAAATAATGCCGGTTGCGGGTGACGAACAAGCGCATCTCCTCGTCGGCATTCTTCTCGATGAATGTGATGCGTGTCCGCAGGGCTTTATCGCGGTTGACATTAGGAAAATGGAGCAGATGGGCCGCTTCCATAGCCAAAGAAATGGAGAAGTTTGTGATTCCCACAAAGACCAAATGCACCCGTTTCGTGTCCTCATAGCATATGCCCTTGCCATAGACAGAGGGATACGGGATCTCCACAGCCACATTGTTCTTCTCCTTATAGGAACGGCGCACAAAGACTTGAGTGGCCCAGTCATCATAAAAGTTATACGGCACAAATTCAATCCCCAAGTCGCCGATCTGCGAGAATATCTCGGTAGTCTTGAAAGCCGAGTAGGTGTCAAAGTCTTCGAAGACGCAGACAACCCGCTTCGGAATTTGGTTGAAGTGGTTTTCTGTCAGATACATGTAGATGTTATCCACGCACTCCACGTTGATGGCGTCATGTTCCGGTCTGGTTCGGTTGCCGACGATATAGATAGCCTCCGATGATTCCAGATGGATATCCTGGTAGGCATCTTTCACCATCCGGTGACCGTAGGCGATGAATATCTGGTCCATCTTGTCGCGGGCCACGGAGTGGAGGAGTTTCTCATGCACCTGTTTGGCATCCAGAGCCGACAGCAGCACCACATCTGCTTTAGGCGTCTTGGCAAATATCTCGGTGATGATAGACGGAACCATGTCATCATAGCCCATGATGATGTAGTGGCCGCTCTTGACATAGTGCAGCAAGCCGTCGCGGTGCGCATCCACGCGGTTGTCGATGGCGTTGGTGATAAGACCGATCATGATGCCGTTGAAGATGATAAGACCGAAGAGGTAGGAGATCCCGCTGGCCACCAGCAGCCATCCATGGTTCACCTCGCCAAAATAGACATAGCTATACGCGCTGGTATCTATCAACAGAAACAACGGCAACGACCACACCGGGATGCCTTTGTATGCACAATAGGCTCTCCAATCAGAACCGGAGAAGGAGAGCAGCAGGTAGGATATCAGCAACAGGACGACAAACAAGACCAGCAGGATGAGGATCTGCCGACTGAAGCTGCGCGACATCGCCCTGTCGAGGAATAGTTTGACATTATTTCTCTTTTTGGACATAACCTATATTTAAGATTATACAATTATACGCTTGCCAGCCGAAAAAGTAACATTTTTTTTTTGCATATTTGCACCATCGTTTTTCGCAGGTAGAATAATCGCCTTCTGCCTAATAGCCAAATTCTAAGTCTAATTCTCGCGCGGCCACCGCAAAAGCCACCCCACAATAAAGAATAATTGCGTACCTTTGCCGCCGCGAAACAGCAAGGGGCCATCCCTTGTCTATGGCGCGTTAAAAACCTGATATTAAAACCATTAACCATAATGAAAAAGAACGTGACTATCATTACTACGTGCCTGTTGACCGCGGTTTTGGCGGTGACGGGCTGCTGGGCCATTACGAAAAACAACACGGAGAGCGATCCGACGCCGAACCAATACGCGAACACCATCACCGCACCGCCCGTGCCGCAAAGCATGACCTTCGCGGGCGAGGAGGTGCCGTTGGATGTCTATTGGGTGCATGAAGCCCTCGACCGCGAGCTCATCGTCAACTGCTACCAGCACTCCAAAACGCTGCGCATCCTCAAACTCTCGACCCGCTACTTCCCGACCATCGAGAAAATCCTCAAAGAGGAAGGCGTGCCGGACGATTTCAAGTACCTCTGCGTGGCGGAAAGCGGACTGGAGAACGTGACCTCGCCCGCCAACGCCGGCGGCTACTGGCAGTTCATCCTCTCCACCGCCAAAGTGTATGGTCTGGAAGTCAGCAACGACGTGGATGAGCGTTGCCATCTGGAGAAATCCACCCGCGCTGCGTGCAAGTACCTGAAAAAGATGAAGAACCAGTTCGGCAGCTGGACGATGGCGGCCGCGGGCTACAACCGTGGCGACGGGGGGCTGCAGGCGGCTGTCGATGACCAGCAGGTACACGAATACTGGGATATGTGGCTCAACAACGAGACCTCCCGCTATCTTTACCGCATCCTGTCCTTCAAGCTCATCTTCGAAAACCCGCAGGAGTATGGGGTGAAACTATGCCCCTCGCAGATGTACCATCCTATTGAGACCAAGACCGTCACGGTGACTTCCACCATTGCGAGTCTGCCTCGCTTCGCCGAGGAGCACCACGTCACCTACCGCGAACTGCGCAACCTCAACCCCTGGATCCGCAACAACAAACTGACCGTCGCCAGCGGGAAATCCTACGAAATCGAGTTACCGAAGCATCCGAAATCTGACTACCGAGACCTCTACAAGGATTGCGAGAATCCGTATTTGAATCTTGGAGCCACCGAATAGCCAAATAGACACAGATTTTTGTCACAGTGAGGTAGTTACACGCCACCTCTCTATCTACGTTCCCCCTGCCCCTGTCCGGCCTGCGAGCCCTCCAACTCCATCTTTCCGAACTTGAACGACAACCCGAACCGCACCGTCCGCGCCCGATAGCTCACCCGTATGGAGTCGCTGTAACTGTAATAGGGACTGTTGTTTACGATGGCACTGCGGCCCCAGTCAAAAAGGTCGTCCACATTCACCCACACCGCGATGCGCCGCTTCCAGAACTCAGCCCGCAAACCGAGATCGATACTATACGTCGGCTTCACGGTGGAGAAGAAGAACACGTTCTGCGACTGATAGTTAGCCGCGGCATTCACCTCTAAGAACTTCCACAACTTCGCCCAGAAGTTCAGCCGGAAACTGTAGCCCAAATTCTCCGCCGTGTAAGGCTGCTCCTCG